>JACQDW010000062.1 GCA_016200845.1 Burkholderiales bacterium
AAAACCGCCTTGCTCGAAGCACGTCTGGTGGCTGGTAGCCGCAATACTTTTCGCGAATTAAAAACGCGCTACGACGATGCCATGCATCCTCAGCATTTTTTTCAGGCCAAGCTACTCGAACTACAGCAAAGACATGTCAAATACGACGACACGCCTTACAGCCTGGAACCCAATTGCAAAGAGAGTCCGGGCGGATTGCGCGACCTGCAAGTCATTTTATGGGTAGCAAAAGCTGCTAAGCTTGGCAATTCCTGGGCAGAATTGGCGGCACATGGCCTGATCACTGCCACCGAAGCGCATCAGTTAAAACGCAATGAGCGCGCCTTTAAAGACATACGAATACGCCTGCATATTCAAGCGGGGCGACGTGAAGATCGTTTGGTATTCGATCTGCAAAACGCAATCGCGACTACCTTCGGCTTTGAAACCACAGAGTCGCGACGCGCCAGTGAATATTTGATGCAGCGCTATTACTGGGCCGCCAAAGCGGTGACCCAACTCAATACTATTTTGCTGCAAAATATCGAAGCTGTTCTCTTCCCTTTATCGCATCAGGCGCAAACCATTAATTCGCGCTTTAACGAAGTGAATGGTTTGGTCGATATTGCCAGCGACGATCTGTTTGAAAAAACACCGCGCGCGATGTTAGAGGTGTTTTTGCTGTTGTCGCAAAATGCCAAGCTCAAGGGCATGACCGCAAAGACGCTACGCGCCTTATGGCATGCACGCAATTTGATCGATGCCGAATTTCGTCACGACATTTTCAATCGCGCGACTTTTTTACAAATTTTACAGTCGCAGCGCGGTATTACCCATGTCTTGCGCAGCATGAACCAGACCAGCATACTTGGGCGCTATCTGCCCAACTTCCGGCGCATCGTCGGACAGATGCAACATGATTTATTTCATGCTTATACGGTCGATCAACACATCCTGATGGTGGTGCGCAATTTGCGTCGTTTTACGATGACAGAACACGCGCACGAGTATCCATTTTGCAGTCAACTCATGGCGAATTTTAACCAGCCTTGGGTGCTGTATGTCGCGGCGCTGTTCCACGATATTGCCAAAGGCCGCAATGGTGATCACTCCGCTTTAGGCATGGTCGACGCGCGTAAATTTTGCTATGACCACGGACTATCCAAAGAAAATACCGAGCTCGTTATTTTTTTGGTACAGCAACACCTGACCATGTCGCAAGTGGCCCAAAAACAAGATTTATCCGACCCCGACGTCATTCAAAGCTTTGCAAATCTAGTCAAAGACGAACGTCATTTGACAGCGCTGTATTTGCTGACAGTGTGCGATATTCGCGGCACCAGCCACAAGGTGTGGAATGCATGGAAAGGCAAGCTGCTAGAAGATTTATACAAAATCACCTTGCGCGTATTGGGCGGCGAAACCCCATCGACCGACCGTGAGCTCAAAAACAGACAAGAGGACGCGTTAAAAGCATTGCGCTTACTAGGCATAGAGAACAATGCCCACATCAAGATGTGGGATCAGTTGGACATCGTCTACTTCTTGCGCCACGATGCCTCTGATATCGCCTGGCAAACGCGCGTTCTGCACGACAAAATCGATAGCCCAACACCCGTCGTGAAGTGCCGTCTGGCACCGATAGGAGAAGGCTTGCAAGTAACGGCATATCTGCGCGATCAGCCGGACTTGTTTGCCCGTATTTGTAATTATTTTGATGGCAAAAATTTTGCGATTTTGGACGCAAAAATCCACACCACAAAGAGCGGCTACGCACTAGATACTTTCTTAGTAACCGAGCCAGCGTTTGCCAGCAATTACCGCGACATTCTCAATCTGATCGAACACGAACTTAGCGAAACCTTGAGCAAACAAGCACCATTGACCACTCCCAATCAGGGACGTTTATCACGGCTATCACGCAACTTCCCTCTGGTACCGACAGTGGAACTACGTCCCGACGACAAAGGACAATATTTTTTATTGTCGATTTCTGCCAACGATAAAAATGGCCTGCTTTATTCCATCGCCAGCGTACTCGCCAAACACAAAGTCAATTTGCACACGGCTAAAATCATGACTCTGGGCGAAAGGGTCGAAGACGTGTTCTTAGTCGATGGCGCCGTACTGCATAACCCTAAAAATCAAATTCAATTTGAGTCAGAATTGCTGGAAGCCTTACGCATTTGAAAGTTGCTTTGCTCCGGCGATCTCATCGATCAATGAACTTTACAAATTAAATCACTATGACTGAACAATTACGACTCTCCAAACGCATGTCCGAACTAGGCCTATGCTCGCGCCGCGAGGCTGATGAATGGATCGCCAAAGGCTGGGTGCGGGTCGATGGCCGCGTCGTTTCTGAATTGGGTACCAAGATCTTCCCCGATCAAAAAGTCACCGTGGAACGTCAGGCCGCAGCCGAACAATCAAAGCGCGTCACGATCTTGATCAATAAGCCTGTCGGCTATGTCAGCGGACAGGCGGAAGATGGCTATCAACCCGCTATCGCCTTAGTCAAACCAGAAAATCGCTGGAGCGAGTGCAAGGTCAATAATGAATTTCACCCGACTCAATTGCGCAGCTTAGTGCCAGCTGGCCGTCTCGATATCGACTCGGTGGGCTTACTAATTTTGACGCAAGACGGCCGCGTGGCAAAAACGTTGATCGGTGAAAACACCGACGTCGAAAAAGAATATCTGGTACGCGTCGCCTACACCAAACCCGGCAAATTACCCGATGGTGACTTACGCTTACTCAATCACGGTTTGAGCCTGGATGGAAAAAAATTAATCCCTGCCAAAGTGCGCTGGCAAAACGACGATCAGCTCAATTTCATTCTCAAAGAAGGAAAAAAACGCCAGATTCGTCGCATGTGTGAAATGGTGGGCTTAAAAGTATTAGGCTTAAAACGGGTACGCATAGGCAAGGTCAGGCTGGGTAATTTACCGGAAGGACAATGGCGCTATTTGCGTGATGATGAACCGTTCTAATCTAGGAAAAATCAATCATCCTCATTCGGATCAAGTTCAGGAAACAAGACTTCAGTAAATCCAAATTTGCTCAAGTCTTTGATACGCATTGGATACAGCACGCCATTCAAATGATCGGTTTCATGTTGGACCACGCGAGCATGAAATCCATCGACTTCGCGGCTGATCGCATTACCAAACTGATCTACACCTTCATAGCGCAAACGGCTCCAGCGTGGTACAAGACCGCGCATTCCCGGCACCGACAAACATCCCTCCCAGGCGTCGTCGGTTTCCTCCGACAAGGGCGTGAGTACGGGGTTGATCAAGACGGTTTCAGGCACGTTTGGCGCGTCCGGGTAGCGTGGGTTTTGTTTGAAACCAAAAATTACCAATTGCAAATTAATGCCAATCTGCGGCGCGGCAAGCCCTGCGCCGTTGGCGTGTTGCATGGTGGCGAACATATCTGCAATCAGTTGATGCAAAGCGGGCGTATCAAATTCACGCACAGGCTCTGACACTTTGAGCAATCGTGGATCGCCCATTTTGACGATAGGATAGATCATGTTCGCCTCTTCTCTTTTATTTCGAAGCCATCAATTCATGCAAATATTTTTCAAACTCAGCGCCGACATCAGGGTGCTTTAAACCGAGCGCCACACTGGCTTTTAAGTAGCCGAGCTTAGAGCCACAATCATAGCGCTTGGCGTCGCAACGATAAGCATACACCGCTTCATCTTTCAACATCGCGGCGATACCGTCGGTCAATTGGATTTCACCACCAGAACCGCGCCCCAGATTTTCCAGATAATTAAAAATTTTACCGGACAACACATAGCGTCCAGCCACCGCCAAAGTCGATGGCGCCTCTTCCGGTTTTGGTTTTTCCACGATGCCCAGCATGCGCTCTAAATTCGGCTTGTACGCAGCGCCACTGACAATGCCATATTGATTGGTGAATTCACGCAACACGTCTTGGACAGCAACGATGCTGCCACCCTCTTGCGCATACAATTCCGCCATCTGTGCCGTCACGCTTTTTTGCCCCGGTCGCACATCCATCAAATCATCGGCCAGCAAGACTGCAAATGGTTCATCGCCCACCACAGGGCGCGCGCACAAGACTGCGTGCCCCAAGCCTAAAGCGGCGGGCTGACGAATATAAATGCAATTGATATTGCTGGGGATGACGTTGCGAACGATCTCTAGCAAAGCATGTTTTCCAGCGACTTCGAGTTCATTTTCCAACTCGTAGGCTGTATCGAAATGATCTTCAATCGCCCGTTTATTTCGCCCCGTGATAAACACCATTTCTGTGATGCCCGCCTCCACGGCCTCTTCCACCGCATATTGAATCAGGGGCTTATCGACGACCGATAGCATTTCCTTGGGCTGCGCCTTGGTCGCTGGCAAAAACCGACTACCAAATCCAGCTACGGGGAAAACTGCTTTTTTAATTTTTTTCATTTGAATCCCTCAAACTTACAATCAAACATGCTCTTTATTTTAGGCACTGCACATCGCCAGAAGCGCTTCTTCCGTCAACACCGGCACACCTAGCTCTGTCGCCTTCACTAACTTACTACCCGCATCTTCACCCGCCACCACATAACTGGTTTTTTTGGAGACCGAGCCTGCGACTTTTCCGCCGCGTCGCTCAATCAAGGCGCTCGCCTGTTCGCGACTAAGGCTAGGCAAAGTACCTGTTAAGACCAAAGTTTTTCCGGCAAAGACAGCCGCGCTCAGATCGACTTTTTCTATCGCTGGCCAGTGTATGCCAGAGGCGATTAACTGGTGCACTAACTCAACGTTAAATGGATCAGCAAAAAAACTCATAATCGATTGTGCGACCACTGGACCGACATCATTGACCTGCAACAATTGCTCTTCGTTTGCCGCCATCAAAGCTTCCATATCGGCAAAATACAGCGCCAAATCTTTGGCAGTCGATTCACCCACATGACGGATACCCAGCGCGTAAATAAAGCGCGGCAAGCTCGTCGATTTTGAAGTCTCCAACGCATCTAAAATATTTTGCGCGGACTTTTCTGCCATGCGATCCAATTCCGCCAGCGCCATCAAGCCCAGCTTGTAAAAATCAGCGGCCGTGGTCACCACATTTTTATCGACCAACTGATCGATTAATTGCTCACCCATGCCATCGATATTCAAGGCCTTACGCGAGGCAAAATGGAATAATCCACCCTTGCGCTGCGCCGCACATTTAATCCAGCCCCCCGTACAACGGGCAATCGCTTCATCTTCCAGTTTCACAATCGGTGACCCGCAAATCGGACATTGCGCTGGCAAGACAAACGCCTGGCTGTGTTCAGGCCGCTTCTCTGGCACGCTGGCCAAGACTTCGGGAATCACGTCGCCAGCGCGCCGCACGATCACGGTATCGCCAACCCGCACGTCTTTGCGTTGCACTTCTTCTTCATTATGCAAAGTCGCATTGGTGACGGTCACGCCACCGACAAACACAGGAGCTAGTCGCGCCACCGGCGTGATCGCACCAGTGCGGCCGACTTGCACTTCAATATCCAACACCGTCGTGAAGGCTTCTTCTGCGGGGAATTTATGCGCAATCGCAAAACGCGGCGCACGCGATACAAAACCGAGGCGCTCTTGCAGATCAAACCGATTGAGTTTGTACACAACGCCATCGATTTCATAGGCTAATTGCGCACGCTTTTCTTGTATGCTGCGATAAAAAGCGAGCAATCCTTGCGCACCAAGCACCACCGCATTTTCTTCGCAAGTTGGAATACCCATACTCTGATACCAACTCAATAAGTCTCTATGCGTCGCTGGCAATGTTGCGCCTTCCAACGTACCGATGCCATAGGCAAAAAATCGCAAACTGCGCTGCGCCGTTATTTTAGAATCGAGCTGACGCAAGCTCCCGGCGGCGGCGTTGCGCGGATTGGCAAACTCTTTCGCACCGAGGTCGCGTTGACGTTGATTGAGTTTTTCAAAGTCAGATTTAAACATCAGCACTTCACCACGCACATCCAACATCGCTGGTGGGTGATCGGTATGCAAACGCAAAGGAATACTGCGTATGGTGCGTATATTTTCTGTGACATCTTCTCCGGTATAACCATCGCCACGTGTCGCTGCCTGTGCGAACACACCATTGATGTAACGCAGATTGATCGCCAATCCATCAAACTTCAGATCAATCGCATATTCCATCTCCGAGCTCGCGTCATCCAAACCTTCTCGCACGCGGCGATCAAACGCCAGCACATCGTCATCGGCAAAACCATTATTCAAAGACAGCATGGGAACACCGTGCTGCACTTGAGAAAACTCAGGCAAAGGCGCACCGCCGACTCTTAAGGTCGGGCTGTCGCTGGTCTTTAATTCGGGATGTTGCTCTTCGAGCTTTTGCAATTGCAAAAACAATTGATCGTACTCGGCATCAGAAATGGTCGGCGTGTCCAGCGTATGATAACGATAGCCATGCAGATTCAAGGCATCTCGCAAAACACGTGCCGCGTCCGCCGAACTCATGGATGACAGATCCTCCTGTGGGGAATTTGCCTTACTAAATAAATCTTCTTGCATCGTTACTTCAATCAACTAAACAAACGCTTGGCGCGACGCGAGCCTGCAGGAATCTCCGCCACCACCATCGCATTACAAAATGCACGGACTTGCTCGGCGATTTCCGCCAAAGCTTGCTCAGAAATCGGATGATGTCCATCGTCCACTACCGTGCCACCTAAACGTGAAGCGAGAGAGCGCGCGCATTTTGCCATCACGCCAAAACCTTCCAGATCTGGCGCTACGCAAGGAACGTCTAATAACAAAGTCAATTTAGAAGTCACGGTCTCACTGGGACTAACATTCAAGGACAGTGTGAATAGGTTTCCGGTATCGCCGTCGGGCATGACTAAGCGACCATCGGCGCGTACATCAAAGCCTTGTTTTTCTAGCGCGCCCAAAAGAGTTGTGACATCCCAAGGTGCGCCATTGCTTAAGACATTCACGCTCAATTGCGCATCATGCTCGGCGACGAATTGATGTAATTCACGTGCATTCGACATCACCAGATTCATATCCGGCACATCGGAATGGGCATTTAAGCGATCCGCAATTTCACGTAATTTGCCGACGAATTCTGAATACTCCAATTCGTTCAATGGACCATTGCGACTGACCATTTGTATGCCAGCAAACAAGGTTGTATAGACACCGCCATGCGCAATCTCATCGCGCTTACCTTCGTGTGTCAGGCCGATGAAGTGCACTGGCTTACGGCCTACATATTTCAGCTCACTCACTTCAGTCAAAAGCTTTTCGCCACGCAGCGGTGCTTCAAATTCCAGAGTGATAACGCAGTCTATCAATTCATCGACTGATAGGGCTTGCTCATCGTTGATAGACGCAACGCCAGCATCATCCATTTCATGCGCGGCACTCAGATCTGCATCACCCAACACAGGATCTTGATCAGCAAGTTCACTTAAGTCCTGGTCATCAAATTGCGGTTCTTGCCGCAAACCATCACGCACTGCATTGTCTTTGGGAGACATCAACACATCGTCATGGGCACCAGAAAACGCACGATCGACACTGCGTTTCGCACGATGCTCCTGCCATTTATTGTAGATAATCAAGACCACAATAAATGAAACACCCGCGATCAACAAACTCATTTGTAAGTCCATCATGCTACTTAACCCTCACCTACTAAACTTGCCGCCGATTCCATATCGACCGCAACAATTCGAGAAACTCCCTGCTCTTGCATGGTGACACCAATCAATTGTTGTGCCATCTCCATCGCAATCTTATTGTGGGAGATAAATAAAAACTGTGTATTGCCCGACATACGTTTTACCATATTACAGAAGCGTTCGGTATTGGAATCATCCAAAGGCGCATCAACTTCATCGAGCAAGCAGAAAGGCGCGGGATTTAACTGGAACATCGAGAATACCAGTGCCGTCGCGGTTAAGGCTTTCTCACCACCGGATAATAAATGAATCGTCGCATTTTTCTTGCCCGGCGGTTGCGCCATCACTTGCACGCCAGAGTCGAGAATCTCATCGCCCGTCATAATCAGTTTCGCCTGACCGCCACCAAACAAGACCGGGAACAATTCCGCAAAATGATGATTGACGCGATTAAAGGTGTCTTGCAACAAATCGCGAGTTTCAATATCGATCTTGTGTATCGCGTCTTGCAAGGTGGTAATCGCTTCCGTTAGATCCGCATATTGCGCATCAAGGAAAGTCTTGCGTTCATTCGCTTGCGCCAATTCGTCCAGCGCGGCCAGATTGACTGCGCCCAGAGCAGCAATTGCATTACCCAAACGAGTGACTTCGCCTTGCAAATAGGAAGGCTTGAGGTCGTCATGCAACTTCTCTTCCAACGCCGCTTCATCGACTTCAAAATTGCGCAATTGCTCTTCGTATTGCTCTTGATTCAGACGCGCCGCCTGCTCTTTTAATTGCAATTCGACGATACGATCACGTTGTGGCTGCAAGCTGCGCTCCACTTGCATTTTGGATTCTTCTGCATGGCGCAATTTCTGCGTTAATTGATCAAGTTCATGCCGCGCATCGGCTAACACTCTTTCCTGATCGCTGCGCTTTTCCAGCAATGATTGCAAGCCAGCCTGCGCCGTTTGCTCATCCATGCTCTCCAGTTCCAACTGCCCTTGCTGCATGTTGGCAAATAGCTGCGAAGCTTGTTCAGACGCGGTGGCGATACTGCGTTGTAATTCTTCGATTTTGACGCGATGCGATTTTTCAGCAAAGGCCGCTTCTTGCGCCGCCAACTCCAGATCACGCAAGCGTGTGCGGGCATCGTTTAAGTGCTGCTCTTTTTCTAAAAACTCGGTTTGACCATCTTCGTGAGTTTCTTGCATCTCGGCCAGAGCGATGTCGAGAGCTTCAAACTTTTCTTCCGATTCGGCGCGGGCTTGTTGTTGCTCTTGCTCTTGCTCTGCGATCTCTGCCAGATCGGCGTGAATCTGCGAACTACGCTGATTAAAGCGTGCCTGCACTTCTGCCAGTTTCATATACTCAATTTGCAAGCTGTGCACAGACTGAGTTAAACCACTGACTCTCAACCGCAACTCTTGCAAAGTCTGGCTCGCTTGTGTCAATGCGGCTTCGGCGCGTATCGCGCGGGTCTTTCCTTCATCGGCCAGCAAATGCTGAGCACGGCTTTGTTTGGCGATATTATCGATTTCTTGCTGACGCGCCAGCACGCCATCTTGTTCGGAATCAGCGGCATAAAAACGCACACTCGATGCGCTCACCACATGCCCTTGTTTCGTTACAAAACATGCGCCTGAAGGCAGCTTGCTCCGTTCAGCAAAAGCACTCGCCACGTCGTTCGCGATATACACCTGATGCAACCAGTCTTGCATCACACCGCGCACACCCGCATCGTTTAACTGCAACAATTGCAGCATGGGCTTTAAGCCTTCGGGCGCATTGCCAGTTTGCGCGACAACGTGTGGCGCATACAAGGCTAATTTCGCTGGAGGTGCATCATTAAAAAATGCTTTTGCCCATTCGAGATTCGACATTTCCAAGGCCGACGTGCGTTCACGCAAAATCGCTTCCAAGGCTGTTTCCCAGCCCGCTTCTATTTGAATTTTTTGCCAGAGCTTAGGTAGTTTTTCCAACTCATGTTTGGCTAACCAAGGTTGCACTTTGCCCTGGCTTTCCACGCTTTCCTGCAGCGACTTCAATGCCGCCAAGCGTGCATCTAATTGTGCCGACAGTGCTGCATCTTTGTTCACCTGCTCTTGCGCTGCGCGACGTGCCTCTTCCAATTGCGGCAAGCGCTCTTGCGCTTCCTCCAATTGCATACTGGACTCTTCCAGCACTTGTTTTTTCTCTTCCAACTGCAGCGCCAGATTATCCAGATGCGCGGTATCGGGCAGCGCTAAACCCTGCTTTTCCTGATTCAGACGTTCGCGACGGGCGGCTAAGGTATTGAGAATATTGGAAGCATTGCGTTGATGGGTTGACTCCAGCTCGATCTGCTGTTGCATCTGCATGATCTTGGCGCGCGATTCGGTCGATTTGAGCTGCGCTTCACGCCAGCTTTGCTCTAAGGCGGGCAAGATTTCACTTTGTTGCGCCACGCTTTCTTGTGCCTGCTCGCTACGCATCGCCAACTCTTCAACGTGCATCTCGGCATCGCTCAATTCATCTTGAAATTGATGTCCCTGACGCTGCCATTGATCACGTTGCGCCGCCAGAGAATTTAACTGGGATTGCAAACGCGCCCGTGATTCGATAACGAATTTGATCTGCGCTTCCAGACTGCCGATTTCCGCGTTAGTCTGATACAAGTGTCCTTGCGCCTGATGCATTTTGTCGCCAACGGCATAATGCGCCTGACGCATTTGATCGAGCTCTAATTCTACATGGCGCAATTTGGCAGTTTGTTCCTCCAGGTCGAGCTGGCATTTTTCTATGTCTGCAAAATATTTCTTTTGTTCAGCCGCTGCTTCGCGCTTACGCAACATCCACAGAATTTTTTGTTTTTCTTCCTGATCGGCTTGTAAGGCGTGGTATTTATTGGCGACGACGGCCTGAGCGTCAAGGCGTTCCAGATTATTGTTTAACTCGCGCAAAATATCTTCTACGCGCACCAGATTTTCGTGGGTATCGTGAATCCGGTTTTCGGTCTCACGACGGCGTTCTTTATAGCGCGACACACCAGCCGCTTCTTCTAAAAACACACGCAATTCTTCGGGACGCGATTCAATAATGCGCGAGATCATGCCCTGACCAATAATCGCGTAAGCGCGCGGCCCCAGACCGGTTCCCAGGAAAATATCCTGAATATCGCGCCGCCGCACCGGCTGACCATTGATGTAATAAGTAGAGGTACCATCGCGCGTCAAGGTACGTTTAACCGCGATTTCAGCGTATTGGCTCCACTGCCCTGCTGCCTTACCCAAGCTGTTATCAAACACCAGCTCAACCGAAGAGCGGCCCGCAGGTTTGCGATGCGTCGAGCCATTAAAAATCACGTCCTGCATCGATTCACCGCGCAGTTCAGACGCTTTAGACTCGCCCAAGACCCAGCGCACCGCATCGATAATATTCGATTTGCCGCAGCCATTTGGGCCAACCACACCCACCAATTGACCGGGAACCTGAAAATGTGTGGGATCTACGAAGGATTTAAATCCAGATAATTTAATAGAAGTTAAGCGCACGTTATTTTTATGGTTCGACTTTTAAACGAAGATAGAAACAGAAGAGATCATACCAATCACAAATTTGACGCAAAGCGAGGACTGCTCGCTTTAACTCACACCTTCCCTACGAAAACTTTCTTTTCAGATAAGTAAGGGCGTACATCATAACATTTTGAATGCCCGATTACGGAGTTTTTGATGGCGAATCCCAACACTTGATTTTTCGCGCTTTCGTTGGCTTCGATCTATCCATCTTCCATTTTTTATTTCAGACAATCTTCAGCGAATCTTATATGAAATAGCCAGCTATAATAGCGCTCTATTTTCGGCCTCTAATTTTCCGCACAATCCGGTATCGCAAAGTGAATCCTCATCTCGCTCTCTTACAAGCTTATCCTTTTGAAAAACTGAAGAAATTATTTGCGGGCATTCAACCCAACCCCGACTATAAAGCGATTAGCCTGGGACTGGGCGAACCAAAACATCCGACACCTCAGCTGATCAAAGATGCCTTTCTTGCCAACTTAGACGGGCTGGCCAATTATCCGGCGACACTGGGCAGCGAGCCATTGCGCCGCGCCATCAGTCGTTGGCTGGCACAGCGCTATCAAGTTCCCGCGCTCGATATTCAACATCAGATTTTGCCCGTGAATGGCTCCAGAGAAGCGTTGTTCTCGCTGACGCAAGCGGTAGTCGATCCGTCCAAAGTGAGCAATGGCAAACCTATCGTCATGTGCCCCAATCCCTTTTATCAGATTTATGAAGGTGCGGCATTGCTGGCGGGAGCCGAACCTTATTTTGCCAACGCCAATCCCGATAAAAATTTCGCGCCTGATTACAGCAGTATTCCCGAAGAAATTTGGCAGCGAACACAATTAATCTTCGTCTGCTCACCGGGGAATCCCACTGGAGCGGTATTGACGCAAGCGGACTGGGATGAGTTGTTCGCACTGTCCGATCGCTATGGCTTTGTGATCGCTGCCGACGAATGCTATTCCGAGATTTATTTTGGTGATACTGCACCATTAGGCAGCTTAAGCGCGGCCTACAGCTCTGGCCGCCTTGATTATCCACGTCTGGTGACACTCTCTAGCTTGTCCAAGCGTTCCAACGTGCCGGGTATGCGTTCCGGCTTCGTGGCTGGCGATGCCGCCATCATGAAACAATATTTGTTATACCGCACTTATCACGGCAGCGCCATGTCGCCGACCGTACAAGCCGCCTCGGTCGCCGCTTGGGAAGACGAACAACATGTCATCGATAACCGTGCTTTATATGTCAAGAAATTCGCTCAAGTCACACCGGTCTTAGCCGAAGTACTTGACGTCAAATTACCCGATGCCGCCTTCTACCTGTGGGCCGGTGTCGATAAGCACATACAGATCTCTGACACAGAGTTCGCTCAAGGTCTTTACCGGGACTATAATGTGACGGTGCTACCGGGGAGTTTTCTGGCACGAGATGCACATGGCACCAATCCTGGCAATCAGCGCATACGAATGGCGCTGGTGGCCGAAGTTGAAGAATGCATGGAAGCCGCGCAGAGAATCGCCGCTTACACCCGCAAGCTGATCAACCAACAAGCTTCGCATTCACACCAAACAAGCAAAACGTCCAATTAAATTTTCTCTTCTTTCTACTTTTCATTTTTTACATTTCGCCATGACACAGCAATTACAGCAAATTATCGACCAGGCTTGGGAAGAACGTACACAATATTCCCCAAAAAACGCCCCCGCAGAACTCCGTGAAGCCGTAGCTCACGTCATCGCACAATTAGACGCAGGTACTTTGCGTGTCGCGCAAAAAACTGAGGGTGCGTGGCAAGTCAATCAATGGGTCAAAAAGGCGGTGTTGCTGTCTTTCCGTCTGGAAGACAATATCGTGATGCCATCGGGCGATCACATGCAATTCTTCGATAAAGTACCGACCAAATTTGCCAATTACACCGCTGAAGATTTCGTCAAAGGTGGTTTCCGCGTGGTTCCGCCTGCGGTGGCACGTCGTGGCAGTTTCATCGCCAAGAATGTGGTCTTAATGCCTTCTTACGTCAACATCGGTGCTTACGTCGATGAAGGTGCGATGATCGACACTTGGGCGACCGTAGGCTCTTGCGCTCAGATCGGCAAAAACGTGCACTTGTCCGGCGGCGTCGGTATCGGTGGCGTGTTAGAACCGATGCAGGCCAACCCCACCATCATCGAAGATAACTGCTTCATCGGTGCCCGTTCCGAAGTGGTGGAAGGCGTCATCGTCGAAGAAAACTCAGTGATTTCTATGGGTGTGTATATCGGCCAATCCACCAAGATTTATGACCGCGCCACGGGTGAAGTCAGCTATGGCCGCATTCCTGCGGGCTCAGTTGTGGTGTCCGGCAATCTGCCTTCACCCTGCGGTAAATACAGTTTGTACTGCGCCGTCATCGTCAAACGTGTCGATGCTCAAACGCGCTCAAAAACCAGCATCAATGAATTGTTACGCGGCGCATAAATAAACCCACACGGCAAAGTTACCGATATCAGGCAAGGAGACAATTGTATGGCTATGGATCGCTTATTTCAGTTGATGAAAGAGAAGAACGCGTCGGACATGTTTTTTGCGATTAACTCGCCGATTCATCTCAAAATCAATGGCACGCTGCTGCCCATCAATCAGCAGCGTATGGATGAAGACAACATCCAAAGCCTGTTAGCGGAAGTCGTTTCAGCAGAGCATTTGCAGCAGCTCAAAAAAGAAAACGAGCTCAATATCGGTATCGGCGTCGCGGGCATTGGTCGGTTTCGCTTATCCGCGTTCAAACAACGCGGCTCTACTTCCGCAGTTTTTCGTTTCGTTCCGGGCGTCATTCCTGCGCTAGACAGCCTCAACTTGCCGCCCGTCTTGTCCGAATTGGTGATGGAAAAACGTGGCCTGATCTTGGTCGTCGGCGCAACTGGTTCAGGCAAATCCACGACCATCGCATCCATGCTCGATTTTCGCAATGAGCTCAAAACTGGGCACATTCTCACTATTGAAGATCCGATTGAATATTTGTTCCGCAGTAAAAAATCCATCGTCAATCAACGTGAAGTTGGTTCCGACGCGGACAGTTTGAAAACGGCCTTGCGCAACTCGTTACGACAAGCGCCTGACGTGATCCTGATTGGCGAAATCCGTGATCTGGAAACCATGATGGCGGCGATCGCCTACGCACAATCGGGCCATTTAGTCGTCGCGACCCTGCATGCCAACAACAGCTATCAGGCACTCAATCGTATTATCAGCTTCTTCCCCATTGAAAATCGCAGCGCTTTGTTATTAGATTTAGCCTCTGCAATCAAGGCAGTCATCTCGCAACGACTGGTCAAAGCCAACAATGGCGGACGTTGCCCGGCAGTCGAAATCATGCTCAATACGCGCTATGTCGCAGAGTTAATTGAACAAGGCAATATCTTCCAAATCAAAGAAGCGATTGAGAAGAGTCTGGCACCGGGATCACAAACCTTTGAGCGCGCTTTATTACAGCTGATCAAAGATGACATGATCACGCAAGATGAGGGACTGGCCAACGCGGACTCCGCCAACAACTTGCTGTGGCTGATCAATAACGACGCGGTCAATACACAAAAGGCAGCACCAGTACCTGAGCCAGAGCATCACACAGAGGCGACGTTCACCGAATTTAATCTCAACATGTAAGCAATAAAAAACGCAATGGCAAAAACGATTACTCTGTTCGGCATTCCCAACTGCGGCACCGTCAAAAAAGCCCGCACCTGGCTGGAGACGAACGCAATTCCCTTTCAGTTTCACAATTTCAAGAAAGATGGCTTAGCGCAAGCACAGGTAGAAACATGGCTCAATCAAATTGAGCTCGACGTTCTCATCAATCGCAAAGGCACTAGTTGGCGCGCTTTAAGCGATGAACAAAAAAACTTAGCCAACGACAGAGAGGGCGCAATACAACTGATGCTCGCCCAGCCTTCACTGATCAAACGTCCTGTGCTGCAGATAATTGAGAACGAAATAAAACATCTGGGCGTTGGTTTTAAACCTGAGATTTACCAAAGCATCTTTAAATAAGACAAATAGACATTTTCCATGAGCAAAACCCTTGCACTCACCGAACAATTAATCGCCCTCGATTCGGTCACGCCAGAAGACAAAGGCTGTCAGGGCAGCCTGATCAGTTTGCTGCAACCACTCGGTTTTCAATGCGAAACCATACAGTCCGGCGAGGTCACCAATCTGTGGGCGCGTCGTGGCACTACGCAGCCAGTGCTGGTGTTTGCAGGACACACCGATGTGGTGCCAACTGGACCAGTCGCCCAATGGCAATCTGCGCCGTTTGCGCCGACGCATCGCGATGGCAAATTATACGGACGTGGCGCGGCTGACATGAAAACCTCGATCGCCGCCTTTGTCGTCGCCACCGAAGAATTTATCGCCGCCCATCCTGATCATTCAGGCTCCATCGCTTTTCTAATCACCAGCGATGAAGAAGGCCCGGCCACTGATGGCACAGTCGTAGTTTGCAATCGATTAAAAGAGCGCAACGAACACATCGATTACTGCATCGTCGGCGAGCCGACTTCGAGCAGCGTGCTGGGCGACACTATCAAAAATGGCCGGCGCGGCACCATGTCGGGCAAGCTCACCGTCAAAGGCATACAAGGTCATATCGCCTATCCACAACTAGCAAAAAACCCTATCCATATGGTGGCTCCGGCGCTAGCAGAATTAGTCAATGAAGTCTGGGATCAGGGCAACGATTACTACTTGCCAACCTCGTGGCAAATGTCGAATATCCACGGCGGCACGGGCGCATCGAATGTGATTCCCGGCGAGGTCATCATCGATTTCAATTTCCGCTTTTCGACTGCCAGCACCGCTGAAGGCTTACAGCAACGCGTGCATGCCATTCTCGACAAACACCAGTTGCAATACGACTTAAAATGGACAATCGGCGGACATCCATTCTTAACTCCCAAGGGCAGCTTAAGCGACGCTCTCGCCAAGGCAATTCATGATGAGACAGGCGTCACCACGGAATTATCCACCACCGGCGGCACTTCCGATGGTCGTTTCATCGCCAAGATTTGCCCGCAAGTGGTCGAGTTCGGCCCTATCAATGACAGCATCCACAAAATTGACGAACACATCAACATCGCCGACATCGATCCTCTCAAAAACATCTATCGACGCACCTTAGAAAACCTCTTACTCAATACTCAGCCATGAGCACTATGAACCATCCTTTCCAAACCCTGCGCGACTTACTGCGTTATGCGGTCACCCGCTTTAATACTGCACAACTGTTCTTCGGTCATGGCAGCGCCAACGCCTTAGATGAAGCTGCCTATCTGCTGTTACATACACTCAAGCTGCCTCTAGATAAGATCGATCCTTTTTTGGATGCGCGCTTATTGCCGCACGAAATCGAAGCCGCAATGGCTGTCATCGAACGCCGCGCCACAGACCGCGTGCCCGCCTCTTACATCACCAAAGAAGCCTGGTTGGGAACGTATAATTTTTATGTCGATGAGCGCGTCATCGTGCCGCGCTCTTTTATCGCCGAATTGATACCAGAACGGTTCTCTCCGTGGGTACAAGACCCGGAAGAAGTCACCGATATTCTAGAGCTGTGCACGGGTTCAGGCTGCTTGCCGATTATGCTGGCCGATGCATTCGAGAATGCGCACGTTGATACGGTCGACATCTCAAAAGATGCATTGGCAGTAGCGGCCAAAAATGTCGCCACCTATGAGCTGGAAGACAGAATCACGCTAATAGCATCCGATTTGTATAGCAATGTGCCGGATAAGCTGTACGACATGATCATCACCAATCCGCCTTACGTCAATGCCAACTCGATGCGCCAACTGCCGCAAGAATATCTGCACGAACCGCAGATTGCCTTAGCCGGTGGTGAGGATGGCATGGACTTAGTACGCAAAATCGTGGCAGGCGCGGCAAGCCGTCTCAAACCCAATGGCATCCTGATGGTTGAGATCGGTAACGAACGTGTATTTGCCGAAGAAGCCTTTGCCGAATACGGCTTGACCTGGCTATCGACCAGTGCTGGCGACGACATGGTGTTCATGCTGACAGCCGAACAGCTACAAGAAGGTAACTAAGGCGCATATAGCCACACTCAGCAACAAATGATGACCACCTCAGCTTGCTCACGCAAGCAGGTGGTCAACGCTTTTTTATTTTCACCTTATTTTCACCATTTTCTCATCGGTTCACCATGATACGTCTTCAACAAGTCATCCTCGCCCGCGGCACCAAACCTTTGTTCGACAGCGTCGATGTCACGCTTAATCCCGGCGATAAAATCGGCTTGATCGGTTCTAACGGCGCTGGTAAATCCAGCCTGTTTGCCATGCTACGCGGCGAGCTGCATCCGGATCAGGGCAGCATAGAATTCCCCGCCAAATGGCAACTGGCCCACGTCGCGCAAGAAACGCCGCCATTAGAACGCAGCGCCATCGACTATGCGATTGATGGCGATGTCACACTACGCAAACTGGAAGCACAATTAGCCGAATTAGAAGCCCAACCAGAATCGCACGACAACGGTATCGCGATTGGCGAAGTGTATGGCGCATTAGCCGATGCCGACGCCTACACTGTTCGTTCACGCGGCGAACAATTACTTTTAGGCTTGGGCTTCACGCTGGAACAAATGGAACAATCGGTCGCCAGTTTTTCCGGTGGTTGGCGTATGCGTTTAAATTTGGCACAAGCGCTGATGTGCAAGTCTGATTTATTGCTACTCGATGAACCGACCAACCATTTGGACTTAGACGCAATTATCTGGTTAGAAGACTGGCTCAAACGTTACGAAGGCACGCTCATCATCATCTCGCATGATAGAGATTTCTTAGATGGCGTCGTCAACGTCGTGGTGCATATCGATGAGCGCAAACTCAAACGCTATTCAGGCAACTACTCGGCGTTTGAACGTCAACGCGCCGCGCAATTAATCCTGGCGCAAAGCTCCATCGAAAAACAAAACCGCAAGCGCGCCCACTTGCAGTCTTTCATTGATCGCTTCGCCGCCAAAGCATCCAAAGCCAAACAAGCGCAAAGCCGTATCAAAGCACTGGAAAAAATGGAAGAGCTGGCGCCCTTACGTGCCGCCGCAGAGTTTTCCTTTGAATTTCGCGAACCACTCAGCGCGCCGAATCCCATGTTAGTGATGGACGAAGTTGATTGCGGCTATCGCGTAGAATCGCAAACCGATCACAGTTTCACAGAGAAGAAAATTGTCGGCGATGTGAAATTCTCACTACAAATCGGACAGCGAATTGGCTTACTGGGAATCAATGGCGCGGGTAAATCCACTTTGATCAAAACCATCGTCGGCGAATTAGCCCCACTGACCGGAAGTATCACCACCGGCAAAGGTCTCTCGATTGGTTATTTCGCCCAGCATCAAGTCGAAATGCTGCGCCATGACGAGTCACCACTCTGGCATTTGGCGCACATTGCACCGGACGTGCGCGAACAAGAACTACGCAATTTTCTGGGCGGCTTTAACTTCCCCGGCGCGATGGTCACCAGCCCTATCGCGCCTTTCTCTGGCGGTGAGAAAGCACGTCTGGCATTAGCAATGATTGTCTGGCAGCGCCCCAACCTGTTGCTGCTTGACGAACCAACCAACCATCTGGACTTGGAAACACGCGAAGCCTTAACCGAAGCGCTAGCGCAGTTTGAAGGCACCTTAGTCGTGGTATCCCATGATAGACATTTGCTGCGCGCCACCACCGATCAATTCATCATCGTCGCCGATGGTAAACTACTTCCATTCGATGGCGACTTGGACGACTACAAGGCCTGGCTCTACAAAACAAAATTAGAACAAGCTGCCAATGCGGCAAATGCCGCTGCACTACCAGAAAAAACCAAGGAAAAAGCCGCTGCTTTACCGCAGGCAAAACCTATCCCAAGTACACCTCAAATCGACGACAAAGAGAAAAAGCGCCGCGACGCCGACGAACGCCAACGCCTCACTGCCCTGCGCAAACCAATAGAAACGCGCATCAAGCGTTTGGAAGAGCAAATGGCAAAATTGACTGCAAAAAAAGACGATTACAGCCGACAACTCAGCGACAGTACGATCTATGACGACGCCAACAAAGACAAACTCAAAAACCTCTTGTTAGATCAGGCCTATGTCGTCAAAGAGCTAGAACAACTTGAAGCCGACTGGCTGGAGCAGCAAGAGTTTTTAGAGGCTGTCGCTTGATTAAGCGCGGATTTATTCAGGCACATAAACACGCAAAAAACTGGCAAATTTAGGCAAGCCAGTGCTGGTCAAATCACGATAGCGATAGGTGACCCAAGACTGTAATTGGGGTGGGTGCAGACGCGTTTCATCGTCAAAACCCGTTCCCAATTTGAAGCGTTTGCCTTCTTTGGTTTCCAGTATCAGGGCCCCCATTTTGCCCTGATATTTTCCCTTACCGGCCTGAATACCGACCACTTTGGCTTCGGCATCCAATTGTGGCTTCAGTTTATAGGCAAATTCAGTACGGCCAATTTCAAACGGCGCGTCCGCTCTATGCAACACAAGGCCTTCCGCCTTTTGCGCAACCAGCTCACGCAATTTGAATTGGATTTGATCGAAGGAAGAAACGGATTCTTGAGGAATGACACGCAACCAGGGAATCTGCAGTTGATTTACTTCTGTCGTGAGCTGATCGATACGCTCTCGAAAAGTGCCGGGCGCATGCGGAGACTCGAACAAACAATATTGCACTTGTCGCCACTCGGCATCGAGTGCAGCCTGACGTCGTACTATCGCTGAAAGTTTGTCAAAACTTGCCCGCCCCATCCACAACTCACCATCAAGTTCATGCTTGGGAAAACCCGCGGTGAACCAGCCCGGCGCATTGATCACACGCACACTTCGGAAATAAAGCTGCTCACCACTCCAATAAGCGCGCACACCATCGAGTTTTTCGCTTAGCAGGAATTGCGCGCTATGCTTAGCAAATGCAGTGAGGTCAGAAATAGTCTCGGGTAAGACCAAGGGTAAGCTCTTCGTATCCAAGACACGGCGTTCAGCGGCTACAACCGCGCCACTGAACGTCAGACTCGCATATCCCAACAATGAAACCAGAAATTGCCGCCGATACTCATTTTGCATGTCATCACCTCCAAGTCTGATCAAGAGTGATGAGTATAAAAATGATTACCCAACAAAGCAAATTAATTTTTTACTTCTGTGACTTCACCACTTGCATCGCACTAGCAATCAAGCCACTCATATCGCTCATATTGGCAGGCACGATGATGGAATTATTGGTCTTCGCCAAATTCGAGAATGCAGCCACATATTGCTCAGCCACTTTCAAGTTCACTGCATCCGAACCACCCGGTTCACGAATCGCTGACGCTGTTTTACGAATCGCTTCGGCGCTTGCTTCTGCAATCGCCAAAATCGCAGCAGCCTGACCTTGCGCCCGATTGATCGATGCTTGCTTCTCACCTTCAGATTTTGCAATGGAGGCTTCGCGTTCACCCGTCGCAATATTGATCTGCTCTTGTTTGCGACCTTCCGACGCTGCGATCAAAGCGCGCTTCTCACGCTCTGCGGTAATTTGCGCCTGCATCGCATGTAAAATTTCTTTCGGTGGCGTCAAATCTTTGATCTCATAACGCAAGACCTTCACACCCCAGTTCGCCGCTGATTCATCAATCGCATTGACGATGGTGGTGTTGATATGGTCGCGTTCTTCAAAGGTTTTATCCAATTCCATTTTGCCGATCACAGAACGCAAAGTCGTATGGGCTAACTGTGTAATCGCGGCGATATAATTGGATGAACCATACGAAGCGCGCATCGCATCGGTGATTTGAAAATACAAAATACCGTCCACTTGCAACTGCGTATTGTCCTTGGTGATACATACCTGAGGTGGCACATCCAAAGGAATCTCTTTCAGCACATGTCTATAGGCGACACGATCAACAAAAGGCACCACAATATTCAAACCCGGCGCCAAAGTCGCATGATATTTACCCAAACGCTCCACCACCCAAGCATCTTGCTGCGGCACGACTTTGATCGTCTTCATGACAAAAATGATTGCCACCGCAAAAATCACAAACACCACAAATGTAGAATTTTCCATCTTAGTTTCCTTTATATTTTTTAGTTCGAATGCTTACTCGTATCTAAATCGGCCTGACAATCAGGCGACTACCTTCTACCGCATCAATCACATACATACCTGCCAATCCCGATGATTGACGCAACTCCACATCCCACATGGCGCCACGATATTTGGTGCGTGCCACAAATACGCCAGCGCTCTGTTCCTGCCACTCGTCCACCCGAACTTGCTGCCCAATATCGATATTCACGTTTGGATCACGTGCTGCATCACTCCTACCTTGCCAACCAAAACGGCTGCGATGCAGAGCTAAAGTTGCGCCACTACTGACAACCGCTGCAACCAACATCTGCATTTGCACGCCTATTCCCAGCAATGACACCAAGGCTGCGACAAACATGCCAGTAGAAATCATCAGCAAATAAAAAGTCCCGGTCATCAACTCACAAATCACAATCAGCCCCGCCAACACCAACCACCACGTCCATGCTTCCATTTTTTATTCTCCTTATCAATTAAAGAACCACGCCAGTTTGTACCATTACTAACATTTTGTCAGCGGTATTTCAGCAATAAAAAAACCCCTTCGTATCGGGGGATACAAAGGGGTTTTTTCTACAACAAACTATCTTTACATACTTCGCTTTTCTTCTCATGTCTCACATCGTAAAACGACAGTATGACAGCACGATGACAATGCGATTATTTTGCGACAGTTGCTAATTTCTTCCAAGTGTCGATCACAGAGTCAGGGTTCAAAGAAATCGACTCGATGCCTTCTTGCATCAGCCATTCTGCAAAATCAGGATGGTCAGACGGTCCTTGTCCGCAAATACCGACGTATTTCCCCGCCTTGCGACAAGCACTGATGGCACGGGACAACATCGCTTTTACAGCAGGATCACGCTCGTCAAAATCGGCGGCCAACAATTCCATGCCAGAGTCACGATCTAAACCCAGTGTCAATTGCGTCAAGTCATTGGAACCAATCGAGAAGCCATCAAAATACTGCAAAAATTCGTCGGCCAAAATCGCATTAGAAGGCACTTCGCACATCATGATCAAACGCAGGCCATTTTCGCCGCGCTGCAAACCATTCTTTGCCAGCAAATTGACGACTTTTTCTGCCTGCCCCAAAGTACGCACGAATGGCACCATCAATTCCACATTGGTCAAGCCCATATCGTTGCGCACACGCTTCATCGCAGTGCATTCCATCTCAAACGATTCAGCAAAATCATCCGCAAGATAACGTGCAGCACCACGGAAGCCGAGCATAGGATTTTCCTCGTCCGGCTCATAGCGTGTGCCGCCTATCAGTTTTTTGTACTCGTTCGATTTAAAATCGGACAAACGCACAATCACTTTCTTAGGCCAGAACGCTGCCGCAATTGTTGCCACGCCTTCGGCTAACTTATCGACATAAAACGCTTTAGGAGAAGCGTGACCACGCGCCACCGACTCCACCGCCTTTTTCAAATCAGGGTCAATATTCGGATATTCCAAAATCGCCTTTGGATGCACGCCGATATTATTGTTGATGATAAATTCCAGACGCGCCAAGCCCACACCTTCGTTGGGCACCGATTGGAAATCAAATGCCAATTGCGGATTACCGACATTGAGCATGATCTTCAAAGGCAACTTAGGCAATTCACCACGCACTTCTTCCGTAATTTCTGTCTCTAACAGACCGTCATAAATCTTGCCTTCGTCACCTTCAGCGCAAGACACCGTCACCAAGGTGCCGTCTTTCAATAAATCTGTCGCGTCGCCACAGCCGACCACCGCTGGCACACCTAATTCACGCGCAATAATCGCAGCGTGACATGTGCGACCACCACGATTAGTCACAATTGCTGACGCGCGCTTCATCACCGGTTCCCAGTTAGGGTCAGTCATATCTGCGACCAAAACGTCACCAGGTTGCACGCGTTCCATTTCAGAAGGATCGTGAATCACGCGTACTCTGCCTGCGCCTATCTTTTGCCCAATCGCGCGTCCAGAAACCAACACTGTGCCTGTGCCTTTTAATTTAAAACGTTGCTGCGCATCGGTGGCTTTTTGTTGCGACTTCACCGTCTCTGGACGTGCCTGCAAAATATACAGCTGACCGTCGCGGCCATCTTTGCCCCATTCAATATCCATAGGGCGGCCATAGTGATTTTCAATGATTACGGCATACTTCGCCAGCTCGATTACTTCGCTGTCATTCAAGGAGTAACGATTGCGCAATTCACCCGGCACATCGACCGTCTTCACAGAGCGTCCTGCTTTCGCTTCGCCAGTGAATTCCATCTTGATTAATTTGGAGCCGATATTGCGACGAATCACCGGTAATTTACCGAGTTCCAACATAGGTTTGTGCACATAAAACTCGTCGGGATTCACCGCGCCTTGCACTACCGTTTCACCGAGACCATAGCTCGAAGTAATGAACACCACATCTTTAAAACCAGATTCAGTGTCGATAGTGAACATCACGCCTGCCGCGCCCACATCAGAACGCACCATGCGCTGCACGCCAGCGGACAAAGCGACTTCTGCATGCGTAAAGCCTTTATGTACGCGATAGGAAATTGCTCTATCGTTGTACAAAGAAGCGAATACATGCTTCATCGCTTCGAGAACATTTTCGATGCCCACCACATTTAAAAAGGTTTCTTGCTGACCTGCAAACGACGCATCAGGTAAGTCTTCTGCGGTGGCAGAAGAGCGCACCGCAAACGACATTTCAGCGGTCGAATCGGCGACTAATTTTGTATAGAACTCTTCGATTTCTTTTTGCAGACGGGGTTGGAATGGTGTGTCGATAATCCATTGACGAATCTCGGCACCAGCGCGTGCCAATTCTTTGACGTCTTCGATATCGAGTTTTTCCAAACGATCTGCAATGCGCTGCGCTAAAGGCAAGCCGCCATCAACGCTATGCGACAAGAAATCACGAAAGGCTTGTGCAGTGGTCGCAAAACCACCCGGAACACGCACACCAGCAGACGCCAGTTGGCTAATCATTTCGCCGAGTGAAGCATTTTTACCGCCGACAGAATCAACATCCGTCATCCGTAATTGTTCGAAGGAAGCGACGTAAACAGCTTCGCCGCCCGCTCCCATATTTGCTGCGTTAGACATAACAACCTCTTTTTTTGATGATAAGAAATCGGTGGCACAGTGATGCTTACTTCACGCGAAACAAGATTTTTTTGTTATAGGACTTACGCAAAACAGACGCTGGCGTTGTTGTGTTTGCCTCGCCGTACAATTGCACTGTCTTCGGCTCCACGCCTAGCCAGCGCAATTTTGCGTAAGTCCTATGTTATTCTGTCGTTGGCGTTAGGTATCCCATCAGCGGCAATAAAACTTAAGTAAAACTAAGACGGTATGTTTCGTTTTAATTTTACGTAAGTTCTCTCAGCTAGCAGATATTTACGGAATGCATTTTACCTTGTGCGCTGCAAAAATTGCATTTGCCCCACAAATTTTGTGGAATTTTTTGTTGATATATCGACGCACCTACCGCCACACTTACGATTACGCTCACAGACTTGTGACTTCCATTCATCATTGAATAAAGAAAATGTCAGATCATCACATTCCTATCCTGCCTCCAGCCAATCGCACGGTCTTTTTTGTATCCGATGGAACGGGCATTACGGCAGAGGCTTTTGGCCATTCTGTCATCACACAATTTGATCTTAAATTCAAGCAAGTACGCCTGCCATTTATTGACGACATAGAAAAAGCCGAAGACGCGGTCAGAAAAATCAACGAAGCCTTTGAACTCACAGGCAATCGCCCCATCGTTTTCTCCACCTTGGTTAAACCCGAATTGGCGGCGGTGATTTTCCGCTCTAAAGGTTTGCATATGGATCTCATCCAAACCTTTGTCGCACCGCTAGAAGAAGAATTGGGCGTCAAATCCACGCACACAGTTGGGCGCAGCCACAATATCGCTGACACCGAAGAATACAAAAACCGCATAGAAGCGATCAACTTTTCACTGGCGCACGACGACGGACAATCGAACAAAAATCTGTCGCTAGCCGATGTCATTTTGGTCGGCGTTTCGCGTTCAGGCAAGACCCCGACCACGCTCTATCTCGCCATGCAATATGGCATCAAGGCTGCCAATTACCCCTTGATTCCAGACGACTTTGAACGCGGCAAATTACCCTCTGCCTTACCCGCATTTAAAGGAAAAATTTTTGGCCTCAGCATTGCGCCTGAACGCCTCTCAGAAATTCGCAACGAACGACGCCCTGGCAGTAAATATGCATCGCTAGAAAACTGTCGTTATGAAGTCAATGAAGCAGAAGCCATGATGAAACGCGAAGGCATACGCTGGCTCTCGTCTACCGCGAAATCCATTGAGGAAATTGCGACTACGATCTTGCAGGAAGTCAAACCAGATTCGCCACTGTAGTAAAACGGGGCACCACAGAGAAAACGAAGAACAACAAAGGCGGAGCAAAACCAATTTACTCTCTTGCTTTTCTTCTTGCCTCTGTGTCTCTGTGTTGAGAGGTTTTTATTTTCGCGACGGATAGCCGTCTTTCGAGACAACTAAACAAGCCGCTGTCGCACTTGTTCAAAAAAACAAATCGCGGCACTGGCAGCGACATTCAAAGACTCAATTGCAGGCTTTTGTGGAATTGTGACAGTCTCACTCGCTAGAGCCATCAAAGCAGGATCAACGCCTTGCCCTTCATGACCGAACAGCCATGCGACTGGGCGATTTAAGTTGATTTGATAAATTGTTTTTTCCGTATGCGAGCTAGTCGCCAAAACAGGAATAGTCGATTGCCCCAACAATGCGTGCAAATCAACCGTTTCAAAAATCTCCAACAAAAAGTGTGCGCCCATCCCGGCACGCAGGACTTTGGGCGACCATGCCGACACCGTCCCTGCGCTGCAATAGACTTGCTCTATACCCGCCCCCGCCGCACTGCGTAAGATCGAACCCAGATTGCCCGGATCTTGCAAGCCATCAAGCACCACCGCATTTTTTTGCAAAGCCGTCGTCACCTGTGTGTGCGGCATATCGATAATGAACACAATACCGACACCGTTTTCCACCTGACTAATCGCTTGATACAAAGCATCGGGAAGCGCAATGCAGGTGGCAGACAAGGCTGCGCAGCGCATAAGAATTGCGGCGACTTCAGGGTGCGACAAACAGGAGTCAGACACGACGCACATCAGCGGTGCGCCGCGATGCTGCAAATAAGCCTGACATAAATGCACACCATCGAGCACACTACGCGCCGACTTTTTTCTGGCACTGGCACTGGTGGCGAGCTGCTTGAGTTCTTTGTAAAACGCATTGTCGCGCGAGGTGATTTGTTTCATGATGACAGCAAGGCCTTGACTGGCGCATAGGATTTTCTATGGATGGGAGACACGCCATGCTCTTTTAAGCGCGCCAAATGCAACGCCGTTGGATCTCGGATCGCACTGCCATCACAGGGCAACGATTGCCATCGATCAGCGCCAGCGTCGGCTGCACGGACAAGCCTTCAACTGCCCTGCGCATCGCCAGCATGGTCGCCTGCAAAATATTTAAGGTGTCGATTTCTTGTTCTGAACACTGTGCGATTGACCACGCCAAAGCGCGTTCCTTAATTTGCACAGCCAAGGCGTCACGCTGTGCCTCGCTCAGCTTCTTAGAATCGCGCAAGCCTGCTATCGGACGTGCCGGATCAAGTATCACCGCTGCTGCCGTGACAGGCCCAGCCAAGGGGCCGCGACCAGCTTCATCAACACCACATATCAGCTCATCGGCATAATCAAACAAAGAGAGATTTAGGGCTGGCTCACCCGCATTTTTACGCATGGAAAAACGCCTTTAATTTGCTGTCATCTAAAAAGTAATGACAGATTTGTTGCAAGTCCGAATCGCCCTGTTTGCGCCCTGCCAACACGGGCACTAATTCATCGTACTTCTCCAGCAACTCAGGTGCGGCATCGACATCGAGCACTTCGACCTCAAACGCATAGCGATCCGCGTAGGAATGCAAAGCATCCAGCATGTCCTGACACAAATGACAATAGCTACGGGAATACAAAACGAAATGGAACATAAAAAAGAGATGACCGAATCTGGAGAAGTGGCGATTATACCGTCTTCACCAAGTAGAAAAGCAAAAAGCGAAGCCGCACGCAAATGCAGCTTCGCTTTTTTCAAGACGCCCAGATTGGGCTTAGTTTGGACGTATCACCAAGAATTGCGAGGCATCACCACGGCGCACCAATAAGACGACAGGCTTCTTAGGATCGAGTTTGCCAGCCATCGCATCAAAATGCTTGGCGTCTTTAATATCAACATTATTCATCATTAGCAAAATGTCGCCCGGCATCAAGCCGCTCATCGCAGCCAAGCCATCGCCCTCCACATTCTCGATTACCACACCGCCCTCGTTCGGCATAGTCCTTCGCTGTTTTTCACTCAAATCAGCAACGCTTACACCTAAGTGATTGACTGCTTTCTCTTTCTTGGCTTTTTTCTCAACTTTACCCACAGGCTGATCGGCTTCCGCTTCGCCTATGACGACAGTCAATTCTTTGGCCGCGCCATTGCGCCAGACAGTCATCGCCACCTTACTACCGGGCTTGGTCGCACCAACGATCCGCGGTAAATCACTGCGTTTTTCTATGGCTGATCCATTAAACTTCAAGATCACGTCGCCCTCACGCAGCCCGGCTTTATCTGCCGGTCCACCTTGCTCCACTTTCGCAATCGACACCCCACCTTGCTTGCCCAAACCAAGTTGCTCAGCAGCTTCTTTACTCAGCTCGCCCATTTCAACACCAATACGACCACGCGACACCGTGCCCGATGCTTTTAACTGATCGACCACACGCATCGCTTCATCAATCGGAATCGCGAATGAAATTCCCATATAACCACCAGAGCGGCTATAAATTTGCGAATTAATGCCGATCACTTCGCCGCGCATATTGATCAAAGGACCGCCAGAGTTACCAGGATTGACCGCGACATCAGTTTGAATCAAAGGCAAATAGTCACCGGTATCGCGTGCTTTGGAAGAAATAATGCCCGAGGTGACCGTATTATCGAGGTCGAATGGAGAGCCAATCGCGATTACCCACTCACCCGCTTTAATTTTGTCTGAATCACCTATCATCAACTTGGGCAATTTACCACCATCAATCTTGAGCACCGCGACATCGGTACGACGATCTGAGCCGATTACTTTCGCCTTAAACTCGCGCTTATCAGTGAGCTTTACATACACTTCGGACGCGCCCTCGACCACGTGAGTATTGGTCAAGACATAGCCGTCTTGCGACACGATAAATCCCGAACCAACACCGCGCGGCACTTCTTGCTCTTGCGGCTTAGCTGGTTGACGGCGATTGCGCGGTTGAGGTTGTACAGGTGCCGGTGTTCCAAAAAAACGCCGGAAAAATTCTTGCGCCTGATCGTCCCCAAAAGGGTCGCCTTGCACTTGCGACACTTTTTGTGTCGTTCGAATATTGACCACAGCAGGACTGGTGCGCTCCACCAATTGCGTAAAATCAGGCAGACCAGTCACCAAAACAGGATTACTTGCACCTTGTTCGTAATGGATAGGTTCTGTGGTAGAGGCCTGCGCGCTAGTGGCGCTGCTACTATCAAAATGACTGAGCACCGCAAAAACTGAGGCACTAATCAGGAGGGAAGAAATCAAAATAGAAATATGTTTTTCAACAGGAAAAGGTCTCGCTATCTTCATATTGTCACCGTAAATCGATTGCTCATTTCTTTAATTGAATAGAATTAATCACTTGCTTAATTGCCGCTTGCGGCACTTCACCTACCACGGTCAGCCAAAAATCACCTTGTCGCCTACCCATGATCGTCATTGCGCCTTGCTGCAAGCTACCCTCAGTTCTGTCGCCGGAATCCGGTTCAATAAAGACTGAGATCGTCGATAAGCCGTCAGAGAACATCATCTGTATCGCCTGATGCACCTTTGCCTGAGCCGACTCGTTGCCCGCAGCATTTGCTGAGATAGGAATGATCCGCTTAGTTTCAAGAGTTTTTTTGAAACCAGATGGAAGAGATTTCACCTGCCAACCGGAGTTCACATTGGCGAGCACGGTAAGGTTCTCGGTTTTCCATTGCGACAGATTGGTATAGGTCGGTTTAAATCGCGATTTTTCTAGTTCGCCAATCGCGATCTGCGTGAATGCAATTTGCTCTATGACCTCATTGCGCGGGTTCATTGTTTGAACGCCCAGCAGCAAGCCAGAATTTTTTTCAAGACACACTCGAAAACCATAGCGGTACTCGTCTTTAGGTTGCAAAGTCAAGACCTGACATTCAGTTCCAGCGACCCGACTCATCTGCGCTTTTTTGATGGAATAAGACAAGGGCAAGAGGCGCGCTTGCTCTCCTAGCAGTGCAGGAAAAGCTTCCTGAGACAAATTTTTCTCTACTTGTATCGTTTTACTCTCTGGCAGATAGCAACTTACTTCGCCATTGCGGCGGATATACTCTCGTGGCTTACCATCTAAAATCTCCAGCTTCTCGACTTCGACCTCTGCATCAAAGCCATGTGTAATCCGCGATGTTCTGATTTGATTTCCCTGCTGATACACAAAGGTGCCAGAGTAACTCAGCTTTTTTGCTGCCAATTGAGTCGCCTGCAGCAATTTCAAGACGTCCTGATCTTCCGTCCCCTGTGCCAGACCGGGCGACGATAGACACAGGACAATACTCATAAAACAGAGAAGAAAAAACTGACGTAGCATCATTTATTTCTCATTGTCTGAAGAAGCAGTCACATTCGCCCGCTTAATATAACGACCACCATTATCCAAAGTTGGCGAAGCCTTTTGGTGTGCCAGCAAATAACTATCTAAACGCGGGTCGCGCAACATTTCAACCTGATTTTCCAGACGCGGTGCAAACTCAGCATCGCGATTACCCGCGCTAGCGCCCGGTGCACCATTCGTGCTGGAATTAGTATTTGAATTGTTTGCCAGCTTAATTTGAGTAGAAAATGACGCGTCTTGAGAGTCGTGTTTAACCAACGCAGTTGATGGTGGCGTGTTCTGCAATAATGGCGCGATCTGGGGAGCCATTAACAAAGCTAAGGTCACCGTCGCTGCGATACTGGTCAAGGCCAACGATAAAGAAATTTTGGAACCGCTTAGTTGCGGAGCTGGAGACTGGGTTGGCATTTGCTTTGGTGCCAGCACCACTGGCTCTTGCTCTAGGCGCGCAGTTAAGTTCGCCATAAAATCATCGCTCATTTTCATCGCGAGATCATCCGATGCAATCGCATCACCGGCAAGATGATAAGCGTCCCACGACTGCCGCAACGCCGGATCAGTATGCATGTGCATCAGCATCTGGTCAATTTGCGCATCACTTAATTCGCCGTCCATCATGTCCGACAAATCTGCATTTGTTTTCGTTACCATATTAATTTCCGTTCATACTCTTTTGGAGCTATCCATCATTCACCAACGCTGATCATGTGCAGTGCCTATCAAAGGACGCAGCTTTTCAGCGATGGCCTCTCTGGCTCTGAAAATTCTGCTTCTGACTGTTCCAATCGGACAAAGCATGACCTCCGCAATTTCATCGTAGCTTAGACCTTCAATCTCTCTCAAGGTAATTGCACAACGCAATTCTTCAGGCAGAGACAACATCACTGCATTCACAGTTGCGGCAATCTGCTTACTCGCTAACAAGGATTCTGGGGTGTTGATATCTCTTAGTCCGTCCGCATCGTTAAAAGTTTCCGCCTCCTCGACATCAGCATCAGTCGAAGTCGGCGCACGTCTGCCTTGCGTCACAAGATAATTTTTTGCGGTATTGATACCGATGCGATAAAGCCAGGTATAGAAGGCGGAATCGCCCCGAAAGTTTGCCATGGCCCGATACGCCTTAATAAACGCCTCCTGAACCACATCTTCTGCCTCGGCATGATCATGGACGAGACGAGACACGAGCCGAAACAGTTTTCTTTGGTACTTAGAAACCAGTAGCTCAAATGCTTTTTTATCACCACGCTGAACACGCTCGACAAGTCGCTGATCAATGTCGCGTTCGGTCGTCACTCTTTATTCCCATTTTTATGACTGTGTAATTTTTAGCTTAAGGCGCACAGTGCAAAACGTGCGTCACAACATTGTCAACTTGGATCAGAAAACTGATAAAAAGTTCCCGCAATCAAGATCATTTTCACGAACGAGCATTACTGCCAACGCAAAAAAACTTTCAATCGCCGAAATGCATCTTCGGACACACTATCAAACAAAATCAAAAACTGCCAGACTCTTTCCTCATCATCAATCGCACGAAATGCAAGCAACATATTCCACACGACACGATTTTCAATCCGTATCAATCGGCTTGTCTTTTCTACGCCGAGTTGCGCATCTACCGCGACAACCATCATTTCGTTCGAACCCGTGATCATCAAATTTGCACTCGCTTGTCCCAAGCGATTTCGAGAGACGAGAAAAAACAAAACCAACAAGGCGAGCAAGCACAATATCATCCAAAGCAAAGCCGCCTTACCCTGCCAAGAAATCAGCATCAGCAAAGAACAAAAAGCGAGACCTGCCATTACGAGCAAAAACACACGCGCAATACGAGATGGACGCACAGTGATCACCGACACTAAGCTCATAAATTATAAAATCAAGGACAAAACTAAGGACGAAAAAAAACACCACATACGATGTGGTGTTTATTTTAATGCATAGACAGGAAACCGAAAACTACGTTTTAGATTTTACCGAAAACCAAAGTTCCGTTTGTACCGCCAAAGCCAAATGAGTTTTTCATTGCATACTTAATCGGCATTTCACGCGCCACATTCGCACAATAATCAAGATCACATTCAGGATCTTGCTCAAAGATATTAATGGTAGGAGGAGAAATCTGATTATGCACAGCCAAAACTGACAACACTGATTCTAAGCCACCAGCGCCACCCAATAAGTGACCCGTCATCGACTTGGTCGAATTAATCGTCATCTTGTAGGCATGATCACCAAACGCCGCTTTAATCGCATCTGTTTCGTTCTTATCGCCCAGCGAAGTTGATGTGCCATGCGCATTCAGATAATTAATCTGATCGCCATTTAAGCCTGCGTTTTTAAGCGCATTCAACATACTGCGACGTGGACCATCAACGGTCGGTGTCGTAATATGATAAGCATCGCCACTCATACCAAAACCAAGCACTTCGGCATAAATCTTCGCGCCGCGCGCCTTAGCATGCTCATACTCTTCCAGCACCATGACGCCAGAGCCTTCACCCAGAACAAAGCCATCACGACCTTTATCCCAAGGACGGGACGCAGTCGCAGGATCATCATTACGGGAAGACAAAGCTCGTGCCGAAGCAAAGCCGCCTAAACCCAATGGCGAAGTCGTTGACTCAGCACCACCAGCAATCATGACATCAGCATCACCGTATTCAATCATGCGCGCAGCAGAACCAATGCAATGCAAGCCGGTCGAACAAGCAGTAACGATCGCCAAGTTCGGACCTTTCAATCCAAACTTAATCGACAAGTTACCCGAAATCATATTGATAATAGAAGCGGGAACAAAGAAAGGTGTGATGCGACGTGGACCACGTGCAATCAACACTTCTTTGGTTTCTTCAATCAATGGCAAGCCACCGATTCCAGATCCAACGATCACGCCTATGCGGTCAGCGTTTTCTTCGGTAACGGTCAAGCCGCTATCATGAAAAGCCTGCACACCGGCAGCGATACCGTAATGGATAAAGGTATCCATATTGCGCGCTTCTTTGGCAGGAATATAGTCTTCTATATTGAAGCCTTTTACTTCTCCCGCAAAGTGCGTTGTAAATGGTGTCGCATCAAACTTAGTGATTGTTGCAATACCAGATTTACCGGCAAGGATCGCTGCCCATGTATCGGCAATGTTATTGCCGACTGGAGACACGCAACCAAGGCCAGTAACTACTACTCGACGTTTACTCGTGTTGCTCAAGCGTCTCTCCTGGAATTAAAAAAGCAATCCTGCAGAATTAAGCTTTGACGTGCGCAGTTGCGTAGTCGATTGCTTGTTTCACGGTTGTGATTTTTTCTGCTTGCTCGTCAGGGATTTCCATTTCGAATTCGTCTTCCAGAGCCATTACCAATTCAACTGTGTCGAGTGAGTCTGCACCCAAGTCGTCAACAAAAGAAGATTCAATTTTGATGTCAGCTTCAGCGACGCCTAATTGTTCAGCGACGATTTTTCTAACGCGTTGTTCGATATCAGACATGTGGTCTCCATTAGTGGTTACAGAAAGTGCGCGCATTTTATCAGGTTTGTGCGCAAAAGCGATTTTACAACAAAAAACTTAACACAAATACATGCCACCATTCACGTGAATTGTTGTTCCCGTGATATAGCCAGCATCAGGCGATGCCAAAAATACAGTTGCCGCCGCGATATCTTCAGGCTGACCCAATTTTGCCATTGGGATTTGCGACAAGATGGCCGCCTTTTGATCATCAGTCAAAGCCTTGGTCATATCCGTATCAATAAAGCCCGGCGCAATACAATTGACCGTAATATTGCGACTACCAATCTCTAAAGCCAGTGCCCGACTCATACCCGCCACACCTGCTTTCGCAGCAGCGTAATTCATTTGACCCGGGTTTCCAGAAGCACCAACCACGGAGGTAATACTGATAATGCGACCATGTTTCGCTTTCATCATGCCACGTAAAACTGCACGCGACAGACGTGCCACTGAATTCAGATTCGTTGAGATCACATTATCCCAATCCTCTTCTTTCATACGCATAGCCAACTGATCTTGTGTAATCCCCGCGTTATTCACGAGTATCGATAAAGAGCCAAGTTCTTTTTGAATCGCATCAACCAAACCAGTACAACCCGCGACGTCATTGACGTTCAAAGCCACACCCTTACCCGATTCCACACCAGCCTCGCGCAAATAAGTCGTGATCGCCTGCGCACCCGATTCCGTTGTCGCAGTCCCCACCACGGTCGCACCTGCTTTAGCCAAAGCCAATGCGATCGCCTTACCAATACCGCGCGATGCTCCCGTTACCAAGGCAACCTGATCTTTTAATTGTTGTGTCATATTTTTCTCTTCACTTAAATATTACAGCCAAGCTCATTAAGCAGTTTGCATGCTCGCCAATAACTTATCCAAACTCTCTTGATCATAAAAAGTATCACCAATCAACTCAGCATTAATGCGCTTGGTTAAGCCACTCAACACTTTGCCCGGGCCGCATTCGATCACTTGCTTGACACCGGCGTTCGCCATCGCGTTCACGGTCTCCACCCAACGAACCGGGCTCGCAGCCTGACGCACCAAAGCGTCTTTAATCGCCACAGGATCAGTCACAATCGCGACATCGACGTTATTGATGAGTGCAATGGAAGGCGCTGAAAAATTGACGCTTGCCAGATAGTCACGCAACTGATCGGACGCTGGCTTGAGCAATGAGGAATGGAAAGGCGCAGAAACAGGCAAAGGCAAAGCGCGCTTGGCGCCCTTGGCTTTAGCGATTTCGCATGCACGCTCCACCGCCGCCTTACTGCCAGCAATCACAACCTGGGCTGGCGCATTAAAATTGACCGCCTCGACCACTTGCTTTGTATCGCTCGCAGCTTCGTTACAAGCAGCAATCACATCAGCATCACTCAAACCTAGAATCGCCGCCATGCCGCCCTGTCCCACAGGAACAGCACTTTGCATCGCTTGTGCACGGAAGCGCACCAACGGCACTGCATCTTTAAATGCAATCACACCAGCCGCAACCAAGGCAGAATATTCACCCAAACTATGACCAGCAACAAGGCCTGGCAATGCACCGCCAGCAGCAATCCAGGCACGATAGCAAGCCACGGCCGCCGTCAGCATCACTGGCTGCGTATTGGTAGTTAAATCTAATTCTTCTTTCGGGCCATTTTCAATCAGCTTCGCCAAATCCATCTGCAAAGCATCAGAAGCCTCAGACAAAGTGTCTCTTACCACGGAGTTTCCAGCAAAGCCATATCTACTCACAAAAAAATCAAATCACTTACGACGTCACGAAATTTATTCACGATGGAAACATCACATCTTGACGATCGCCGCTCCCCAAGTAAAGCCACCACCGACGCCTTCCAACATCACAGTTTGACCTTTTTTCACACGTCCATCGCGCACCGCTGTGTCCAACGCCAGAGGAATAGAAGCGGCGGATGTATTACCATGCTGATCGACTGTGACGACCACCTTTTCCATTGGCAATTGTAATTTTTTAGCCGTACTCTGCATGATGCGAATATTCGCCTGATGCGGGATCAGCCAATCGATTTGCGTTGCATCCAGACCTGCGATCTCCAAGGCTTCGTTAGCGACTTTTTCTAATACATTGACCGCCAGCTTAAACACCGCCTGACCGTCCATATACAAAAATGCGCTACCGGCAATTGCGCCGCCATTGACACTACCGGGCACACACAAGACATGCGACTGACTGCCATCAG
>JACQDW010000063.1 GCA_016200845.1 Burkholderiales bacterium
CTGCGGCGTTTGCACTGCGCTTTTGCAAACCGCTGGCAGTGCCTATCCACACATTCTCATCCTTGTCGACCAAAATGCTGCGCACCCGATTGTCGATCAGGCTATTGGCTTGTTCAGAATCGTGAATGAAGTGTTGTGCCAGTGGATTTTTGCTTTGCGCAGGAGGTAAATAGTAAAGACCCGACTCAGAAGCGACGACCCAATGCCCACCTTTGTTATCCCCCTTAATCGCTTGAATCGCACCGGCGATCAGCGGCGCTCCGCGTTCGTCATTGATGGGGACGCGTGTAAACAGATTGTCGCGCGGATCGTAAATAAAGACGCCACTACTCATGGTGCCTATCCATAGCTTTCCGTCCGCTTCTGCCCACAGACATTTGACGTATTCACTCGCGAGAAATTGCTGGTCGCTAAATTTCTCAAAACGATAGGCGTCATAGCGCACCAAACCTGCTTGGGTGCCTATCCAAATAAAACCGCGCTGATCTTGCGCCAACGAAGTGACGATGTTCATCGGCAGCGATTCTTCGTTGCCGACCCGTTCAAAATAGCGATAAGCAAACGAAAAATCCTGGCTGGTAATCGGTGGTGTGGATGTCCAGGTTTGAGCCGTCGCGAACGCGGGCAAAGAAACGATAAAAGCGAAGCAGAGTTGTCGCCAGAATGCGTCTCTTAGAAAATGGCCAAATGCGCGTGGCATAAAGAAATGCAAATGCATAAATTGAGGGGTGATCAGGGCACCGGACCAGTGTATCACCGCCTACTTCGCGTAGGCATGTGCTGTGGACTCATCGCAACTGAACCATGCAAAGCAACAACGCCAGCGCAAATTTACGCCCATTTTTGCGAAATGTTTCTTGCCGCCAACGTCAAAATGGAGAATACTTAAGTCACTTTTGTCCGCATTTACATTACTTGTTCTCAGTCTGAAAAGCCGTTTTACCTCCATAAACGAGTGCAATCATGATGGATCAGGGAATCATACTTTGTGTTGATGACGACACCACGGTGCTGATCGCATTGCGTACTTTGTTGACGCATGCTTTGGACGGCTTGCACCTGATCGAAATCGCAGAGAGCGGTGAGGAAGCGCTGGAGATTTTGCGTGATTTGGAAGCGAGCGGTCATCGTGTCAGTGTGGTTATTTCCGATTTCATCATGCCTGGCATGCGCGGCGACGAATTGCTGATACAAGTCCACCAACAAAGCCCCAGCACGGTCACCATTATGCTCACAGGGCAAAGCGATTTTGAAGGCGTCAAGCGCGCCATTAATCAAGCCAATTTATATCGCTTTTTGGAAAAACCCTTCAACTACGACGACATCGTGCTGACCGTCAAATCAGCGCTACTCGCCTACGAACACGAATACACCCTGCATCAGCAAAATGCGCAATTGCGCAACCTGAATGGCGATCTGGAAGTGATGCTGCGAAAGGTGCAGGAGTCAGAACGTTTTTTGGAAGAGCGGGTGATACAACGCACCCGAGAGCTAGACGAAAAAAATCAGGCATTGCAACAAGCCCTGCGCACTTTGGAAGATGTCGAGCGCATCGCCAGACATTATCTCAAGACGCCCTTAGTCAGCATCGCTGCCGCGCCCGGTTTGTTTCGCGCTGGACGTCAACTTAGTCGCTATGAAGAAGAGCTGCTCAGCATGATAGAAAGCGCTGCCAGCCGCGCCTTGAGTATGGTCAACCTCTCTTTAGATTTGTTTCGCATGGAAAACGGCAGCTATGTATTTCGCCCATCCACCGTCAATCTCAAATCCATCGCCGCCGCCATTGTCTTAGGCCTGGCAGCGCAAGCACGTTCCAAGTCTGTGCACATACAATTCACTGACGACGATAGTCCGGTTTATGTCGAGGCCGACGATTCTCTTTGCTATTCCATCTTAGGGAACTTGATCAAAAACGCGGTCGAGGCCGCACCAGAGCACAGTGCCGTGCAATTGAGCATCAGCGAAGCCGACATGGTGCAACTAAGGATACACAATTTGGGCTGCGTGCCGCCCGAATTGCGCGACAACTTCTTTGCCAAATATTCGACTTCAGGCAAGCAAGGCGGAACTGGATTGGGCACCTATTCCTCACATCTACTCGCCACAGTACAGGGTGGCAGCTTGAGCATGGAAACCGCAGAGGCCACAGGCACCAGCTTATTCCTTAAACTCAAGCCAGCAGCCGCGCCGAGCAGTGCGGTCATTAAAACCAATGTGCAACACATCAAGAGTTTTGCGCAAACAAATCCAGAGACAACACATTCACCTTCACAGACAACGCAAAATCACGACACTGTACACGCCCACTATCAACTTTTGTTAGTCGACGACGATGATTTTAATCAGATGGTGATGGGAGAAATGATTCCGCAATCGCGCTTTCATGTGGTCACCGCTATCAATGGTCGAATGGCGCTAGACTTAGCCAGCAAACAGCGTCCCGATTTCATCATCATGGACATAGAAATGCCGATCATGGGCGGCATTGAAGCCCTGCAACAAATTCGTCAATTGCAATCGAAATCAAAACAAAAACCAAGCCTGATCATCGCGTATTCAGGCAACGACGACCAGGAAAGCCGCAACAACTATCTGGCAGCAGGCTTCGACGCCTGCCTGCACAAGCCATGTTCGCAAGAAGAAGTATTGGCCTTGCTGGCGGGTTTGATTGCTGAGGTGATGGTGGCGTAGGGGAAGCGTTTGTTGTTGATTAAATTTTGTAGAGCGGGTTACAACTCGCCTTTTTTTGTATCTTATTTGCGTTTGCTGTTGATTTGCGGTCTGTTGGCCGCCCCCGGCCTACAGACCGTCGATCGACAGCAAAAGAAAATCAAAACAAAAACAAAAGAAAATCAACAGAAAAAGAAACCCACCCATTAACCCCGCTCCAATCTCCCAACAATCCCCTTAGGAAAAAAATAAACCGACACAATAAAACAAAGCCCCAACCACAGCATCCAACGATCGGGGTGAAATAATTGTGCTAATAGTGGCAAGTCACTGAGTGCGTCAGATAAATGTCCCATGCCGGTTTTGAGATAATTTTGCGCGATGATGAAAAGCGCTGCGCCTATCACCGCTCCATACATCGTGCCCATACCGCCGATGACAACGATGAGTAAAATATCGGTCATCACATCAAAACTCAACATGGTTTTTGGACCCACATAACGCAACCACAGAGCCATCAACGCCCCGGCGATGGTGGCGACCAGTGCTGCGATACAGTTTGCTTGGATTCGATAAAACAGTGTGCGAAAGCCGAGTGCTTCTGCCCGAAATTCGTTTTCACGTATGGCTTGCAAAACCTTGCCAAATGGTGAATTCACTACTCGTAACAAGAACAAAAACAAAGCGAGACAAACGAAGAATAACAAGTAGTAAGTCAATAGCTTGCCATCGATGACTCGCCCGAAAATCTCTGTTTCAAGCAATTCAAACGAAGGCGAAAAAATCACGGGCACAGAAAAAGTTTTGCCATCTTCTCCGCCAGTGAAATCCGACATTTGAGACGCCAAGACTGCGAATGAAGACGCCACTGCCAAGGTCATCATGGAATAAAAAATCGCCCGTACCCGTAAGGCAAATAAGCCGATCAATAGCGCCAACACCAAGCTCACCAACAGTGCCATGCCCAGCCCTGCCAACGCCGCCCAGCCACTGGCAGGAAAATAATTCAACATCAAGCCAACGCCATAAGCACCTATGCCAAAAAACATGGTGTGGGCGAACGAAACGACCCCGGTATACCCCAAGAGCAGATCGTAAGACGCCACTAGCACGATATAAATGCAAATTGTCGCTGCCGTATTGAGTGGGCGTGCGCCGCTGCTGATAAACGGCAGGCAAAACAAAATCGCAGTGATCGCAAATAAACTGATTTGTAAAAGGCGACTGCGCGGCACATCGTCGGAAAAGATCGTTTGTTTTAAAAATTGAATCATGGCCTCTCGTCCTTTATCTCAAGCACCACGGCGACCGATGGCATACATGCCCGCGGGTCGCCACAGTAAGATCGCCATCATCAAGGCGATGTGCGACACCAGGGCAAATTTCGGCACAAGAAATGCAGCATAGTTATTCAGCAAAGCCATCAACAAGGCCGCGATAAAACAACCGCCGACTGAGCCTAACCCGCCTATGATCACGACGATAAATACCATCACCATTAAGTCGCCCCCCATCGCCAGCGTCAGTGTTTCTTTATACAAGCCCCACATCACGCCGCCTAATCCCGCCAGCGCCGAGCCAGCGGCAAACACGACGATGAATAAACTGCGCACACGATAACCAAGTGCTTCCACCATCTCTGGATTCTCAACGCC
>JACQDW010000053.1 GCA_016200845.1 Burkholderiales bacterium
GGCACCGAGCGTACCACCCATCACAATGATAAATGCAGTGATTTGAAGCAGCGAGCCAACATGCCCACCCTCCAATAACTGACCGCCTAAAATCGCGGTAAAAGAAATGACAATACCCAGAATACTGACCAGATCCATCAACGACTCTCCGGAATGGCATTTAGACAAACAAAGAAGGTAATCAAAGCTGTACTCTCTGGCTTAAATTTCTGTTTTATGTGGCCACACTGCACTAGCCGACATTAGCGGTATAGTGCCGTTCTAATTTACATTCTATCAATACAGAAACTACCCAGCCCATTCTTTAAGCCGGCTTCGCAAGCGCGCGATTGCCTGACTGTGCAATTGACAGACCCTGGACTCACTAACCTCCAGCACTTCACCAATTTCTTTCAAATTCAACTCCTGCTCGTAATACAAGCCCATCAATAATTTCTCTCGTTCAGGCAAACTATTAATGGCAAAAATAACGGCATCGCGAAAATCGCCATGCAATAAATCTTGAAGCGGATCACCGGAGCGTTCATCACTGCAAAAATGATCAAGGAAATGCTCCTTCGTATCGGCGTCATGAAAATCTTCGTAATACAGCAATTGATGACCGCCGCTCTCCGCTAACAAATTCTGATAGTCAGCCAAATTCAATTTCAAATGTTTGGCGACTTCCGTTTCCATCGGTGAACGTCCCAACTTTTGCTGAAGCTCGTTCATGGCATTTTCAATTTTGCGCATGTTCTGACGCACGCCGCGTGGCAACCAGTCGCTACTACGTAATTCATCAAGCATGGCGCCGCGAATTCTCTGTATCGCATAAGTCTCAAATTGAGCGCCATGCGTTTCTTCATAGCGATTGACTGCGTCAAGCAAACCTATCATGCCCGCCTGCACCAGATCGTCGACTTCCACGCTTGGAGGCAAGCGCGCTTTGAGTTGATACGCCAAACGTTTTACCAGCGGCGCATGCTCCGTTAGTATTGAATTTTTATCTGATTTCCCGCTTGCGTTGTACATAAATTCTTAATACTCTACTTGTGCATTCAATGTCACATATGACTGCGCATTAAATTGAATCTGCGTTTGCACATTGAACGCGGAAACAGAATCAAATCGAAGTCCGTCATGAGCCATCGAAATTAATCGATCCGCGATTTTCAAAAACGCACCCGCAGCCTTCGATGCTGGAAATGCATCAACCACAGCCCTTCCCAGCTCCGTGGCACGCCGCAAGTGGGCGTCATCAGAAACCGCTCCGACAAAGTCTAATTCTATTCCTAAATATTTACGCGCAGTAAGAGAAAGATTAGAAAACACGCGTTCCGCTTGCTCACCGGCACCTCCGGAAACAACAATTCCACACGATTGTCTGCCATGCCGCTGATTTATGAGCTTAATCAAGCTATAAGTGTGTTTAATACTCTGCGCATCACAAGACATATGCACCAGCAAGTCTGCCTCATAAAACGACGACAATAAAAGTGAACCATCCAGGTCAGCTTCGCAATCGACCACCACCATATCTGATTTACTCGCAGCCATATCGAACACCTTCGACAAGGCGCGCGACTCGACCGCATTAAATCGCGCGAACTGTGGCATGCTATGCACCAGACGTGTCGCACAGAGTCGCGCAGACAGATTCTTCATCACATTCTCCATCGAGCACCGCTGACGTGCCACCTCTAACAAAGTCTCGTGATTTTTCAGGCTCAACCATGTACTCAGACCGCAATGACGGGCATGTGCATCCACCATCAAAGTCTGTCGCCCTTGACGTGCAAACGTCGCAGCCAAATTAATGATCAAACTATTGCGCTCGGCCGGTGGCAACACCGATAAGCACGTCAACACACGTTGCCTGGGCACTTCCAATAAGCGACGCAGGCCTTCAGCTTGATCGAATTTAGCCAAGGCTAGCCTCCAATTTTTCTCTGCGCAGATCATTCGACAAGGCTAGTGCCAATTCGTCATTCTTATGCAGATAGGCAGCGGTCTCGCGCTTTAACTTAAATGCGCGGTCAACCAGATACAACTTGTTCGCCACATGCAAATCTTCAGGCACACGCTGACCGCTCGCCACATAAAACATTTGCAGTTTTTGCCGAATAATAATATCCAACGCACCGCCTATAGTCGCCGCCTCGTCCAGTTTAGTCAGAATACATCCAGCCAATCCGGTGCCACGATAAGCACGCACCACTTCGCTCAAAGTCTCGCCGGTTGAGGTCGCATTCACACACAACAATCGCTTCACATCGACGTTCGTACCCGACAGCATCGCCACTTGTTCAGCCACCATCTTATCGCGTTGACTCACACCGACCGTGTCGATCAACACCGTATGTTTGTTCTTCAACTCCGACAGGGCAATCCGCAAATCGGCTTCATCTTTTACGGAGTGCACCATCACGCCAAGAATTTTTCCATAGATTCGCAATTGCTCATAAGCGCCTATACGATAAGCATCTGTAGTAATTAAAGCGAGCTTTGAAGGTCCATGCCGCATCACGCAACGCGCTGCAAGCTTGGCTGTTGTTGTGGTCTTGCCGACGCCAGTCGGACCGACTAGGGCATACACACCGCCTTTTTCTAATATCTCGCTTTCATTGTCGATGCTCGATAAATTACGCACCAACACACTCTTTATCCAGTCCAGGCTCGACTGCTGGTTCTGCTCTTGCTCTGGCAATTTTTCGACCAGATGACGCGCCAGGCTAGCGCTAAAACCCGCTGCCAACAATTCACGCATGACGTCTGATTTAAATGGTGCGCGTTGCTGTGTATTGAGCCAGGATATCTCCGACATTTTGTCTTCCAACATACCGCGCATAGAACGAATTTCACTCATCATCGAATTCAATTCCGATTGACTATCCGCTGTCACAGGTGCACGAAAACTCACCTGATCATCTCGCCTGTCTCTGTCATTTTTTGAAAACTGCGGAACGAACTGAGGCGTGTCATCTAACAGAGCGGCGCGTGCCTTCTCCGCAGGGATTTCACGCGCACTATCATCGTTCATCGCCAAAATCTCGATCTGACCATCAACATTGCGATTCGATAAAATCACGGCATCTTCGCCAAGAATCATCCTAACCTGACGCAAGGCTTCACGCGAGCTTGGCGCGGTAAATTTTTTAATATTCATCATTGGCCTCCTACTAAACTTGTGACTCTGATCGTTTTATGCTCGGGTAATTCGGCATGCGACAAGACCCGAACCTGTGGCACGCTACGTCGCAAGAAACGAGCTAACAAAGCTCGCAACGGCGCGGGAACCAACAAGACAGCAGGCAATCCCATTTGCTGTTGCGACTGCGCAGCTGCGTCGGTTTGCATGGTAATCGTATCGGCAAGTCCGGGCTCCATCGCCCCAACATCCGCGCCGGACTGCATGGTTTGCATCAGCAAACGCTCCAGACGATTGTCTAACGTCATTACAGTCAGTTCATTCCCGGTTGGGAACAACTGCTGCACGATCGCCCGCCCCAAGGCAATGCGCACTTGTGCCGTTAATTCGTTCGCGTCTTGCGACATCGGTGCGTATTCAGTGAGCGTCTCGGCAATCGAACGCATATCGCGAATATGGACACCTTCAAGCAAAAGGTTTTGCAAAACTTTTTGAATTACCGACAATGGCAATAAGCGTGGCGTCAAATCCTCGATCAACTTTGGCGCGTCTTTTGCCAAGTGATCTAATAACTGTTGCACCTCGTGTCGACCCAATAATTCGGATGCATTGGTTGTAATCAAATGATTCAAGTGCGTCGCAATCACGGTCCCCGCATCGACCACGGTATAACCCATCGCCTGCGCCTGTTCGCGCAAAGACGAATCGATCCAGTACGCAGGCAAGCCAAAAGCAGGATCGGTCGTCTGCGTTCCCGGCAGTGTGCCGGATACCATGCCAGGATCGATCGCCAGATACTGGCCCATATTGGCCTCGCCACTTCCAATCTCCACGCCCTTTAACGCGATACGATAGGCACTTGGTTTCAGTTCGAGATTGTCGCGAATATGAACCGGCGGCGAAAGAAACCCGATATCTTGAGCAAACTTTTTTCTGATCCCTTTTATACGACGCAATAACTCGCCACCTTGTGTTTTATCAACCAAAGGAATCAGGCGATAACCTACCTCCAAACCCAAAGTATCGACCGGTAAAATATCTTGCCATGTCGCTTCTTCCATTTCGGATTGCTGCGGTTGCGGGGCTTGAACCGGCTCATTTTTTGCCTCTTCTGTTTTACGGTGGTTCATCAAATACGCAGCTCCCGCCAAAGAAGACGCGAGGAAAATAAACGCCACGTGTGGCATGCCAGGAACCATGCCCATACCACCCACAATCGCAGCTGTAATATACAAGACCTGAGGTTTAGCAAAAAGCTGGCTAATAAATTGATTGCCAATATCCTGTTCACTCGCCACACGTGACACCACAATACCAGCGGCGGTAGAGATAATCAGTGAAGGAATTTGCGCAACCAAACCGTCGCCAATCGCAAGCAATGCGTATATTTTTGACGCAGCAGAAAAGCCCAAATCATGTTGCACCATTCCGACGACCAGACCGCCAATGACATTAATCAAAGTCACCATAATGCCGGCAACCGCATCACCTTTGACATACTTACTTGCACCGTCCATCGCGCCATAAAACTCTGCTTCCTGTGCCACTTCAGTGCGGCGGCGCCGCGCCTCTTGCTCGGCAATCAGACCAGCGTTCAAGTCAGCATCAATCGCCATCTGTTTTCCGGGCATCGCATCCAAGGCAAAGCGTGCACCAACTTCTGCAATACGACCCGCGCCCTTGGTGACCACCGTAAAATTAATAATCGTCAAAATCACGAAGACCACGATACCCACGGTGTAATTGCCACCAATCAGAAAGTGCCCGAAGGCCTCGATCACTTTGCCCGCGGCATCGGGCCCGGTATGCCCTTCGGTTAATACCACACGAGTAGATGCCACATTCAACGACAAACGCAGCATGGTACTTACCAGCAAAACCGTAGGAAACACCATGAAATCGAGCGGCTTTACCGTATACAAACTCGTCAGCAAAACGATGATAGACAACGCGATGTTAAAGCTAAAGAAAATATCGAGAACAAACGCAGGCAAAGGCAAAATCATCATCGCCAACATCATGATGATTAACAGCGGAGCGGCCAGAGCCTTGGCATTCATTCCCCGCGACCAGGCAAATAAATCAGTCAACTTCATTACATATGCCCTTCTTGCATATTCAAGGGATCTAAACCAGCCGGAACAGTGATGTTTTCAGGTTTAACCGGAAAATGGCCGCCCACCTTTTTGTATGTTTTGAGCTGGAAGACATAAGCGAGAATTTCCGCAACCGCGGCATACAAAACTTCAGGAATCTCATCTCCTAACTCGGTGTGTTTGAACAAGGCGCGCGCTAAGGGAGGCGCTTCTAAAATTGGTACCTGATGTTCCTGAGCGATTTCACGTATCCGCGCTGCCACAGCATCGCTCCCCTTGGCCACAACACGTGGCGCGCCAGCAATGCCATCGGCATAGCGCAATGCCACCGAATAATGCGTAGGATTTGTCACCACCACGTCAGCAGTAGGAATTTCAGACATCATGCGCCGACGCGCCATCTCGCGTTGTTGAGCACGAATTTTTGCCTTGATTTGTGGATTACCATTTGCTTCTTTTGATTCCTGCACCAATTCCTGATGCGTCATTTTTAGTTTTTCCGCATAGGCCCACATCTGATACGGCGCATCAATTGCTGCGATGATCACCAGTCCACTCACGACGAACAAGAAGCACAGACCAAGTAAATGCCCAAGATGACTACTTGCCTGCGGAATAGATTCATGAACCAAGCCAAAAATGGCATCTTTTTGGCTCATCACCACGACCCAAGCAATAGAGCCAATGAGTATGGTTTTCAAAATCGCTTTGACTAACTCGACGCCTGCCCGCGAAGAAATAATATTTCCCATGCCAGCCATAGGATCTAAGCGAGAAAATTTAGGTTCCAGTGCTTTCACACTAAACAACCAACCACCAATGAGTAAGGGCGAACCTGCTGCGGCAATCAGCAACAAAACAGCAAACGGCATAAAAGCCAACATGACGTCTTGTATCGTTTCCACGCTGCGACTCAGCAAAAAAGTCATGTCAAAAGCAGCGTTACGATCCAGGCTCACGCCTTTAATTAAGGACTTCGACAAACTATCAACAAACGCATCACCCTGAGCGTATAAAACACCTCCTGCAGCCAGCAAAACCGCGCAGGTGGAGAGCTCTCGCGATCGTGGTACGTCACCCTCCTCGCGCGCTTTTTCCAGCCTCTGCGGCGACGCCGGCTCAGTCCGCTCTAATCCACTATCCTCAGCCATTTGTTATCCACATAAAAACGGCATCTGCAAACCATTCGCAGACAATTAGTTTCCGTCAGGCACAAGTATCGATGACGAAGAGAATAAAAGATCAGATGAAAAGAGATTGATTCACCCTCTATTTCCACGAAACAAAATATTCAGGAAAGAGCAGCGAGACGTAGTAGCACAATAGGGAGGAGTTTCAGATAGAAATTTCGCAAAGCTAATCGACGCAATTGGGACGTGCTTTGCACTTAGAGGAACTTAAAAAGAGGGGGAAATATGTGGTGCACTAACAGCACCACACAAAAAAATACAAATAACAGAGCTATGCTGACGCGATATTTTTAGCCCAGACCAGCGCCGACAAATGCGCCCGATTAACGTCCTCGGTAGAAAGTTTCAAACTCTCGGCCAACGACTGTACCAACATACTATTGAGTTCACAGGCTTCCGCGAGCGACAAATACGCACCAAAAATACCACTGCGCGACACCAGAGCCTCAACCACAGCTTCTGGCAACTGTATGGTGGACAGCACTTCGGTCATTGGCAATCCAATCAGTCGATCAAGCAATGAAAACATCCCGGCAACAAACAGATTTTCAGCATCGGTTTTAGACATCGAGGCCTGACCCAATAGCTCAGCAAATCGACCGCGAACAATCGCAGTCTCCAATAACACAGGCGAATTTCCAGAGGTGCTCGCCGTCGCCAGCAGCAAAGACAACCATCGATACAAAGGACTATAACCAAGAATCGTCACCGCATGCTTGAGTGACTGCACTTCCGTGCGCAGACCAAAACCAGCAGAATTGATATAACGAAGCAATTTATAGGCAAGAGCTGCGTCCCGTTTCAACACAGTTTCCAACTGATGTACTTCCGAATTCTTACGGATCATTTCCATCAATTGCAAGATCGTCGTCTGCGTTGTGTTCAATCCTTTTTGCGAAGGATTCGGGCGTGGAATCAAGTGCAGTTTCCCGACAAAACTGCACAAACCCAAAGCCGCACAGGCTTCAAAGTCTTGCCAGCTCCCGACGTTCCTTGCCACCATTTGCACGTTTGACTGTTTCAGGGCGCCATACATTTTCGCCTGAGTCGAAAGATTGGAGGGATCGAACAAGACCTCCATATGGGTAATCAATGGAAAAAAAGACCGCTCCAACGCCGTCACATCGGCATTGCGAAGACAAATACCAAAGCCGCGACTACGCAACTCCTTAATAACTTCAAGCGTCGCAGGGTTGCCGAAATAGCGCTTAGAAAAAATCAACACGGTATTTTTTGCAGACAGATGCAACAAACCCTCTGCTTGCAACAAGGCAGGAACTGCCTCTAGAAAGATGACGCTATCACCCAGCAAAAAACCTTTATCATCGTCGTTGAGTTCGTCAGCAACAAAGCCCATCAAAGCACTCAGCGATGCCTCATCTTGTTCGGCTTTTTTACTATCGCTCTGCCACGACAATTGAAATCCGATCACATTCTGTTTCGGATCAAGCAAGGGTTCTCTTACGATAAAACTTTGACCGCTCATAACAACAAAACTCTCCGTTAAAATCCCAAGCTATCGAGCAAGTCATCAACCTGCCCCTGATTTGCAACGATATCGGATTTACCTTCGGGATTAACTTGCGGCCCATTGAGCAAGCCATCTTGTACCGGCCGCTTAATCTGATCTGGCGAATATTCTATCAAGAGCTGCACCAACTGTTGTTCAAGATGCTGCGCCAATTCGGTGACTTTTTTAATCACCTGGCCAGTCAAATCTTGAAAATCTTGCGCCATCATAATCTCAATCAGATGGCCCTTTGTATCACGGCCATTGGTGCTCGCCATCTGCAGATAGGCCAGCACATTCTTCATCTCAGCCTGATACTGATCTGCACTCGCATCAGAATCAACCAGCGCCCTCAACTTGGCAGACAATTCTTTGCCCTGATCATCAATCGATTCCTGCAAGGGAATCGCTGCATCCGTTGCATTTAACACTCGCTGGGCTGCACGTTCAGACATCTTTGCGACATAGTCCAGTCGATCTCGTGCATCGGGAATATCTTCCGCCGCGCGCTCCAACAATTTATCAAGACCAAGACCGCGCAGACTATCATGCAAAAGACGCGTCATTTGCCCCACACGCGAAAGCAACTCATCGTGTTGAGACTGATCTACATCATTTTGTCCCATGTGTACTCCGAAGTATTTTAAAACTCACGCAACGGCGCCCGGAATGCAAATAACACAGAAAACCCAATCTCCATCTGCTCATGCTTACGCCATCTCTGACCAACGGGCACGTCACATCACGGATTTGACGACCCTATGGTTCACAGCGCCTAGCCAGACTACTCGTTTGCAGGCAGACCTAAGAATTAGCCGCTTACGCCGGCTTACCCAACTTCTCAAAAATCTTTTGCAATTTCTCATCCAGTGTCGCTGCTGTGAATGGCTTCACCACATACCCGTTAGCACCAGCTTGTGCCGCCGCAATGATGTTTTCTTTCTTAGCCTCGGCTGTCACCATTAACACCGGCAACTTGGCCAGAGCAGGGTCGGCGCGAATATGTTGGAGCATCGTCAGACCATCCATATTCGGCATGTTCCAGTCGGAAATAACAAAGTCGAAATCACCACTTTTCAGTTTAGCCAACCCCAAAGCACCATCTTCCGCCTCATCTACGTTGGAGTAGCCTAATTCTTTCAGCAGATTACGGACAATGCGACGCATTGTTGAAAAGTCATCAACAACTAAAAACTTGAGATTTTGATCAGCCATAACTCACTCCATAAATTCACAAAGGGCATAAAACCTATTATCGGTTATATAAAGGACTTTGGGTACGCATTTTTCATACTTTTAGGCAATTTTCATTCTGTGAGGCAATATTCATACACTCTGGGACTTATACAATTCGTGTGCTTCTACAACAAGGCCAACAATGCTGGTGTTCACTCTACTCAAGTACACCAAATTACACCCGCAAAGCACGGCTTCCAGTCTTATCAAGGTAGTTCAACACGCTCGCAGGTAAATCATTTAAAGCCATGACTTCATCAACCGAACCAACTGCGATTGCCTCTTTCGGCATTCCAAATACTACACAAGTTGCCTCATCCTGCGCAAAATTATATGCGCCGGCATTTTTCATTTCCAACATGCCTTCGGCACCATCTTTTCCCATGCCAGTCAAAATGACGCCAACCGCATTCTTACCAGCACTCTTTGCAGCAGAGCGAAACAGCACATCGACGGATGGACGATGCCGGTTCACCGGTTCAGAGTCTTCGATCGCGGTCACATAATTTGCACCGCTACGCGACAACAATAAATGCGAGTGGCCTGGTGCTATATAAGCGTGCCCGGGCAAGATACGTTCACCACCTTGCGCCTCCAATACAGATATCTTGCAGATGCCGTCCAATCGCTTGGCAAACGACTTTGTAAAACCTTCTGGCATATGCTGGGTAATCAAAATCCCTGGACAATCCGAAGGCATCTGCATTAAAAAGCTCTTGATCGCCTCAGTTCCTCCGGTCGAAGCGCCAATAATGATCAACTTCTCACTACTAATTAAGGGGTTTTTCATTGCAGGTAAAACGGTATTTTGCGTTGGCGCTGAACTGGTTCCTATCACCGCCCGCGAACGCACCCTCGCCTTTGATGCAGCGCGAATTTTGTCCGTGATCGCTTGCGCATATTCCAACATCCCGCTCTGAATTGACAGTTTCGGCTTAGTCACAAAATCAACCGCACCTAATTCCAGAGCACGCATCGTAATTTCAGAGCCACGCTCAGTCAGCGAAGACACCATAATGACGGGCATAGGACGCAAACGCATTAACTTTTCAAGAAAGTCCAAGCCATCCATCTTGGGCATCTCTACATCGAGTGTCAGCACATCAGGGTTACACTGCTTAATCATGTCACGTGCGACGATAGGATCGGGCGCAACGCCGACGACTTCCATATCATTTTGTGCCCGGATAATCTCAGACAAAATACTGCGTATCAACGCTGAGTCATCAATAATTAGCACCTTAATCTTCATACAGAGCTCCCGTTATTGGCATCCCCAGCCAGACCGCGGTGAGGAAATTACGCCAATTCAACAATCAAAACAAATCAACATCACCACCCACGGGTGCGCTCTTCAAGCGACTAGCATAATCGAGCTCGCGTTTCTTCAATGTATCGTTATGCTCAGTTTTCAACTTCTTCACCAGCACCTTGCCGGTCTTTGGAAAAAAATACACCTTTCTCGGATAAATATCATTCAAGTCCTCGGCGATGACCCTCATACGCTCGGTACGCAGATAGTCGAGTACAAATTGAGCGTTGCGCTCACCAACATTAATCGATGAAAAACCGCGCAAAACATTACCACCTCCAAATACTTTCGCCTCCATGTTCTCGCGACGCGCGCCGGCCTTCAACAACTCATTGATCAACACCTCCATCGCATAAGTTCCATAGCGCATAGAAGCGGACACTGGATTTTCAGAATTTTCCCCACCGTCTGGCAGCATAAAATGATTCATCCCACCGACGCCCGATACCCGATCACGAATACAAGCTGAGACGCAAGAACCCAACACCGTCACAATCAGCATGTCTTTACCAGTAAAGTAGTATTCACCAGGCAAAATCTTCGCGGCATCACAATCAAAGGTACGATCGTAATAGACGTTTGTCGCAAAGTGTTCCTCAAAAAACGAACTCATAGATCATCCTTTTTTCTATCTGTAGAAACTCATTTATGGTGTTTACCAGTTGAACTGGCAGATTTAGCCAACACATAAACTGTCTTTCCACGCAACTCAAAATCGTCTGAGACATAGAGGAAATTTTCCGAATGCCCGGCGAAAAGCAATGCATCACTCTTCATCAACGGAACAAATTTTTTCAAAATACTCGACTGGGTCGGCTTATCAAAATAGATCATCACATTTCTGCAGAAAATCGCATCAAACTCGCCAGTCAATTGCCAATGATCATGCAACAAATTGAGTGGTTCAAAGGTAATCAGATCACGCAATTCCTGGCGCACCATGACTGAACCCTCATTATCGCCACGCCCGCGTAAAAAATATTTACGCATGAGTTCCATCGGCATTTTTTCCAATCGATCGATGCTATACACACCGCGCGCAGCAACTCCCAGTACATTGGTATCAATATCGGTCGCAATAATTTTGACATTGGGTTTCAAGGTACCAAACGCTTCACACGCGCAAATTGCAATTGAATACGGTTCCTCACCGGTCGAGCTTGCGGAACACCAAATACGAATCGGCCCATGTCTATGTTTTAGATGCTCGGACAAAATTGGAAAATGATGTTCCTCACGAAAAAAAGACGTCAAGTTAGTAGTGAGTGCATTGGTAAACGCTTCCCACTCATTGCTACCACTCTCGCGCTCAAGCATATCGAGATATGTGGCAAAGGAGTTGATACCCGTTGCACGCAAACGTCGCGCCAAGCGGCTATACACCATTTCTTGTTTACTCTCCGAGAGCGAAATGCCTGCACGCCGATAGATCAAGTCGCGAACACGATCAAAGTCTCTTTGATTAAACAAAAACTCTTTTTCGCTATCTGGGCGATCTAAAATTTTCACGCTGCTGATTTCCTTAAATAACTACATTTTTCGCTGCACGATCGAACACTCAAAGTGCCACTACCAACAGCATTACTCAGCGTGTTCCAGCAAGCCCATCTCCGGACTTGACATCAATTTTTCGATATCGACCAAAATCAACATGCGCTCTTCCAAAGTACCCAGTCCAATCAAAAAATCATTATTGAAAGTCGTGTCCATCTCTGGCGCTGGGCGCACCTGCTCAGGCAATAAGGTCATAACGTCAGAAACGCTATCGACCACCATGCCAACCACTCGCCCGCCCAAATTCAAAATAATGACGACCGTCAGTTGGTCATAGGTAGGCGTACCAAGATTAAACTTAATTCGCATATCAACGATGGGAACGATAATGCCGCGCAAATTTATTACGCCCTTTAGAAATTCGGGTGCGTTCGCTATCCGCGTTACGGTTTCATAACCGCGAATTTCCTGCACTTTCAGAATATCGATACCATATTCTTCGTTACCTAGCGTAAATGCCAAAAACTCGTGCGTCGTCAAACCATCTTGATCAGACTGTGCAGTTTTATTTGAGCTATCAGAACTTTGTATCATGATCAATTCCTCAGTAAATCCAAACGCATCTAAAAAATTCTAACGAACTGCGCGCAATAAAGCCGCCACATCCAATATCAAAGAGACCCCACCATCGCCAAGAATGGTCGCGCCGGATATACCCGGGATCTTTTTATAGTTGGATTCAATATTCTTTACGACGACTTGCTGCTGACCAACCAGATCGTCAACAAACAAAGCTGCTTTTTTTCCGTCAACTTCAACAATCACAGTGATCCCTTTGGATGGATCGGTATGCATAGGTTGAATATCAAAATTCTCGTACAGCGCGATCAAAGGCAAATATTCCTGGCGAATTTTGATGACTCGTCCCTTGCCTTTAATTTCCTTGATATCGTCTTTTTGCGGTTGCAGAGATTCCACCACAAAGCCCAAGGGCAAAATATAAATTTCATCGCCAATTTTGACCGACATACCATCAAGAATCGCCAAGGTCAAAGGCAAAGAGATCGTGATAGTGGTACCAAAACCCATCGCTGATTTGATATCAACGACGCCCCCCATCTGCGTGATATTTCGCTTTACCACATCCATACCAACGCCACGTCCTGACACATCAGTGACCACTTCTGCAGTTGAAAACCCGGGGGCAAAAATTAACTGCCACACGTCCGGATCAGTCATCGAGTCAGGGGCTGACAAACCATTTTGCCTGGCCTTTGCCAGAATTCGTTCGCGATTCAAGCCTCCGCCATCATCGCTCACCTCGATCACGATATTGCCACCCTGATGCACTGCGGACAGAGACAATTTCCCCATCTCATGCTTGCCCTTTGCGACACGGGCGGCGGGCATTTCAATTCCGTGATCGATACTATTTCTCACCAAATGAGTCAACGGATCGACAATGCGCTCTATCAATCCCTTATCAAGCTCGGTTGACGCTCCATAGGTAAGAAACTCGACTTTCTTACCCAACTTAGTCGCCAAGTCACGCACCATCCTAGGAAAACGCGAGAACACGTAATCCATCGGCATCATCCGTATAGACATCACGGCTTCTTGTAGGTCACGGGTATTACGCGTTAGATGCGCGACGCTACTGAGCAAGCGCTCGTTAGAAACCGGATCTAAATCTTGGGTTCGTTGATTGAGCATGGCCTGTGTAATAACCAACTCACCGATCAGGTTAATAATCTGATCGACCTTTTCTATACCAACACGTATTGTGCTCGACTCATGTGAAGCGGCATTCTTGTCCGACTCCTTTTTTGCGCTTGCTTTCGCTTGTGAAGCCGAAGCGTCTGCTGGAGCGAGTTTTGGCGCCGTTGCGGCTGCCGAACTGGTCGTGGGCGCATCCTGATTACTAGAAAACATTGGATCCAGTGGTTCAAAGAACCCATATCCCAAATCTTCATCAGATTCCGCACTAACACTTTGAAACGCAGCCAATGCCGCGTCATCTCTGATAATTGAAATTTTATCGGCATCCAGAATAAACGAACAGACCGCCAAAATATCATCCTCAGAACTATTCGTTCTGAGCACTGCGACACTGGCGCCCGCATCATTCTTTTCCAAGTTAATAGCGCCTAATAACGCCAATTCTGCGTTTAGCAACGTAAGGTCGTCTGGTTTAGCTTCACCAAAACTCACCCGAAAACAAGACTTATATTGTTCGCTTGTTTCAGATACTTCAAGTGCCACGCTTAAATTAACTTTCGCTTCAGGTTTGATAGAAATTTCTTCCTGAACAAACGACTGCAACAACATACGAACATCACCGACCGCATCGCGATCAACAGCGCTTCCCAGACGATGTCCATCCAACTGCATTTTCAGAACATCTTTTGCCGCCAAAAATGCATCAACGTGATCCGCCGTTAACGCCATTTCCCCTTTACGAATTTTGTCCAATAAAGATTCAAGAATATGTGTGACATCGGTCATATCGGACAAACCAAAAGTCGAAGACCCACCTTTCACGGAATGAGCTGTACGAAAAATGGCATTTAAATCTTCCGGATCAGGGGACTCAACATCAACGCCCAAAAGCAGCTTCTCCATTTCAGCAAGAAGCTCTTCCGCCTCATCGAAGAAAACCTGAAAGAACTGACTCATGTCAATCGTCATTGTCCCACCCCATTATTTACCCGTGAACGCGTCACGAAATGCGCCCGACTTAACCGATCACTTTTTTAACGACTTCCGTTAATTTTTGCGGATCGAAAGGTTTAACCAGCCAACCATTTGCTCCAGCCGCCCGGCCCTTCATCTTCATATCGTCACTTGATTCAGTGGTCAGCATCAAGATAGGCACTCGCTGATAAGACGGTAACGCGCGCAAAGATTTGATCAAAGTGAGGCCATCCATACGTGGCATATTCTGATCAGTCAAGACCAAATCTACGACTTGCAATTTCGCCTTTTCAAGACCATCTTGTCCGTCAACCGCCTCGATCACCTGGTACCCAGCAGCCTTCAAACTGAATGCAACCATTTGGCGCAGTGAGCCAGAATCATCAACTGCCAAAATTGTCTTAGCCATCATTACTCCATTCAGAAAAATTGAGAAATCTTCTCAGTTCAAGCAAATTTAAAACAACTCAATATCACCACTATCTAAATGTTGCTGGTGCACTGTTCGTCTTAATAAACTTTTCAGTTCTATACTCTGTTGTTCCAGTTTTTCAGTAATCTGCGTCAAAACAACCGCAATTTCATCAATTTCACCGTCAGCCGGAATCACGTTTCCAACGATTTCCAGTGTGCATAGCAATTCACGCAAACCTGCGCTGCGCTGTACCGTTCGGGTAATCAATTGATTAGTTAGGTCCTGGAATTGCAGACTCGTCACAGCTTTGTTGATATGCACCGCGATTTCCGATTGAATACGACTAAGCGTCTCGGCATTATCGGGCGGTATGAGTCCAGTCTCGACAACTTTTTTGATTTCTTCCTCTTGCGAAGTCAGCGCAGCATGCAAGTCCAGGAAATTTTCTCCCAGTTTCTCGATCGCTTCCGCAAGCAATATCGTCGTTTGCACCAAATCGGTTTCGACCTCCATCAAATGATCGACACCATGATCTGATACACCGGACAAGAGTTCCTTTACACGGGAACCTAACATCTTTTTGTTCGACATCTTGAGCATCCCATTCTGCAACAAGCTAGTTGCATTTTCTAAAGCGATTAATGAACGGTACTATCTTTGCTTTCTATCGGAACATCCGTCTGCTTCTCCACATCTACCGCCCCCCCATCCTGCGAGGCAGAAACTTCTGTTTTCTTATTCATGACAATGATACTAATGCGACGATTGACTGGATTAAATGGATCCTCTTTATCAAATAAGACTGACGAAGACAAGCCCACCACGCGCAATACTTTAGTTTCATCCATGCCACCGTAAATGAGTTCCCGCCTTGAAGCATTTGCCCGGTCTGCAGATAACTCCCAATTGCTATACCCTTTTTCTCCAAGGCCATAGGGGGTTGCGTCCGTATGACCTGACAAACTAATGCGATTGGGAACGCCGTTTAATGCCAAGCCAATTTCATGCAAAATTTCACGAGTGTATGGCTGCAATTCAGCACGGGCTAATGCAAACATAGGGCGATTTTTTTCATCCACCATTTGTATGCGCAAACCTTCCGTCGTGATATCCAATAGCAGTTGCTTCTTAAATTGTTTCAAGGTCGAGTTCGATTCAATTGCAGCTTCAATCTTTTCTTTCAACCCCTTCAATCGTTCCGCATCCATTTTTGCCAAAGCAGCTTCCGCTGCTTGCAGGTTATACGTTTTTTTCGCCGCTTCAATGTCACCTTTTTTTGTCTGACCATCACGCATCGACAAATCCTTACCACCGCCTTTGATCACACTAGAGCTGTCACCACTTCCGTCACCACCTGACATCGCCACTTTTAAAGGCGTTTGAAAATATTCCGCAATCCCCTGCAAATTTCCTTTTGCAGTCGAACCCAACAACCACATCAGCAAAAAGAAGGCCATCATCGCCGTCACGAAGTCCGCATACGCAATTTTCCATGCGCCGCCATGGTGCCCTCCGGCGACCTTTTTAATGCGCTTAACAATAATCGGACGTAGTTCTTCGCCAGCCATGATGTGCTATCAATTCACTTAGATTTAGATTGCTTAATATGCTCTTCCAACTCAGAGAAAGTTGGGCGTTCTGTGGAATACAAAACTTTGCGACCAAATTCAACAGACAAGGCGGGAGCGTAGCCATTTAAGCTCGCCAGCAAAGTCACTTTAATGCACTGAAAAGTCTTGGAAGATTCATCCAAATTTTGTTCCAACAAACTGGCTAAAGGACCGACAAAACCGTAGGCGAGCAAGATACCAAGGAAAGTGCCGACCAAAGCGTGCGCGATCAAAATACCCAACTCAGCAGGTGGAATACCGACCGACTCCATGGTATGCACCACGCCCATCACCGCCGCAACGATACCGAAAGCAGGCAAGCCATCACCCAGTTTCGCAACAAAATGAGCGGGCACATGCCCTTCTTGATGATGCGTTTCCAGTTCGTTATCCATCAGATTTTCAATCTGAAACGCATCCATATTTCCAGACACCATCAGGCGTAAATAATCGCCCAAGAATTCCATCAAATGATGATCGTGCACAATCAGAGCATACTTACTAAAAAGTGGGCTCTCTTCTGGCTTTTCGATATCACCTTCGATCGACATCAAGCCTTCCTTGCGAATTTTAGTCAGGACGTCGAACAGCATTGTCATCAGCTCCATGTACAAAGCTTTGTTGTACTTGGAACCTTTCAAAACTGTTGGCAATGCTTTCAGGGAAGCTTTTAACGTCTTCGTGTTATTTCCAACAAACGACGCACCGACAGCTGCACCACCAATCATGAGCAATTCGAGTGGTTGAAACAAAACTGCGATATGACCGCCGGACATCACGAATCCACCAAAGACCGATCCGCAAACCACGATATAACCGACAATGACTAGCACGAGTTAGACTCCTTATTAGTGTGACCCCGAAATTAAATCCTTTCGGGCAACAACTTAAGAATACCAGCGATCTCGTAACAATAGGCAACATTTTCCAAAATATTGCCCAGAAAATATATTTTTGTTGCTTTGTTATAGGTACCAGCCATACAACAAGGCCTCTTCTGCCTCAATATTAAGCACAATATCGGGCTTTACTGATGGAACGATGAATTCATAACTCAAAAAAAGCGTTCCAGGTCGCATTTCATGCTTCGCTTTTTCCCAGATCGCAGTCATCGCCGCAGGTGACAAATAACAAAAAACAACATCAAATTTCGACAAGTGGCAATCAAAGAAACTGCCATAGTGAATATCTACGCGCGCCCGCTTCATTATTTGCCTGAGGCGGCTAATCAACCAAGGTAAAGGCGCATACTCTATACCGAAAAAATGCCCCTGCTCACAACGCGACGACAAATCAAATAATAACCCACCCATCCCACTTCCGAGATCAACAAAGGTAAATTCACTGTCTTTTGGCAACAGTTCTCTCAAAGGTGGAAGTAAGCTTGTTTTTGATGGGTAATAGGGAACCTGAGTTTTGTATGTTGACCAAAACAGCAGCGAAAATACCGCAAGTGCGATCAAATAAAAATATGAGGGTATGTTTTGCTGTAAAAAGCCAAAAACACAGAGAGGAAAAATAAATTGAATAAGTGCCCACCACCAATCAAATCGCAAAAACAGAAAGAGAGATGCGGCTAAGCAAGCGTGAGTGAGCAGAAAGTAAAAAAACTCAGGTCGGAAATCGGAAAATTGTCGACTAACATGCAGAACAACAAAGCTAATCATCAGGGAAATCAACTGCACTAACAGTGCTTTTAATCCTACCGATTTCTTCAAAATAGCGATCCCTTTTAGCTTGAGAAAATCTAGTTTAATGTACGCGCTTGCTCAGCGCGATTTTTCTTCGTCTTACCGGCACGAGACGGCACATGGCACAGCCCGCACGCGTAGTGATCATGCAGATCAAGTGTATGCCCGACAAACTGACCGCCACAATGTTCGCACTTCACGAAAGATAACATATTCCCTTCGAAAAACCGAACCAAGGTCCAGGCGCGTGTCAGCGACAAGACGGGCTCCTCGCCCTCTGGCGTTGGCAGCTGCTCCTGATACAGTTTGTAGGCCTTGACGACGGCGTGAATCCCATTGACTTCCGCATGATCTCTTAAATACTTGTAGATATTCATGAACAGAGAGGAGTGAATATTCGGCTGCCAGGTCACAAACCAATCCGTCGAAAACGGCAGCATACCTTTAGGCGGTGAGACACCTTTGAGCTCTTTATAAATCTTCAGCAAACGCTCACGTGACAGTGAAGTTTCCGATTCCAGTAATTGCAGGCGCGCACCCAAATTAACCAGATCAACTGCCAATTGAATTTCATTGGCCTCATTCACTATACTTTTCGTTGCCATGATGCTGCTCCTCTTTTCACCTGCCAAACTCGGTCAAACTCAGTCAAACCAACCATCACCAATTAAGCGATTTCTTCCACTTTTTGACCCGCCATTAAAATCGCAGCATGCGAATGGGCCAAACCACGTTCTTTGTTGTAATTCGTCAGCATGCACAAGATGGAGCTATCTTCAAATCGAAAGCGCGCCAGCATCATATTGGAACCCGCCAATTTCAAAATCTGAGCATTATTTAAGCCTTCAATCAGATCCGCTATTTCCTTGCCTATTCCCAAACGGAAAATCGCTGTCGCCTTGTCGGCACGTATCATTTGTTGCGCCAACATCAGGTAACTCAAGTTCGCGTCACGAATTTCCGCCATCATATCGTTCGGTGTCATTTTTACACTCCTAAATGTTTGCCCTAGCGAAATTAGTTGCCAGTGGGATACATTGTGCTGCCAAGGAATTCCTTGGTGTATAGGCAGGAGTACGGAATTGAATACAGAAAACGTGGAAAGACCCAGTAGGATTTCTTCCTACACTGGATCATTGGTGATAATTGCAAGCATTTTCTTGCAATTAGGTGACTAAATTTTCAGTCATTGAAAAAATGGCATTTTTATTCAAAAACCCATTAACAACAACAACTTAGACATGAGAACAAACTTATTCTCTGTGCCTATGCATCATTAACGGCAAGGAATTCCAGAACTTTAGGGGAAACTCGAAAATATTTTAAAAAATATTTCCACCCGCCAATGAGTCAATTAACGGCAAAAAAAAACGCCACTTTAGGGTGGCGTTAGAAAAAATAATTTATTTGTGTTGGAAATTTGCCTCAAAGTAACAAAATAACCAACGTATGGACCTTAACCAAACTCAAGGGCAAGAAAAATGCAAAGAATTAGGTGGGATTTGCGGTTTCATTCAACCAAATACATGCGCCACCTGAGGCTTTCGCAATGTCGGCTAATGTCGCCTGATGCGCGGCAGTCTCATCTTCGCTAGCTAACAATAAGTTCACTGTGAGATCACTCACATCAATACTCACCTGCTCGGATAATTGTGTATCGGGCTCTTCGTCGATCTCAATACTAAAACTATTTTGGCCGCGCGACATCGCCAAAAAGACATCCGCCAACAACTCCGCATCAAGCAAAGCGCCATGCAGTTTTCTATGTGCGTTTGAAATTTCATAGCGATCACATAAAGCATCCAGCGAATTGCGTTTACCCGGATGGAGTTCTTTGGCCTGTACTAAGGTATCGACTACTTCGCTGACGTAACTCTCAAAATTCTCAAGACCAAGGCGCTCAAACTCTGCATTTAAAAAAGACAGATCAAATGGCGCATTGTGGATGACAATTTCGGCACCACGCACATAATCAAGGAACTCTTCCGAAATCGCCGCAAACACTGGTTTATCGCGTAAAAACTCCGTACTCAAACCGTGCACAGCCAGCGCGCCCTCTTCCGAATCGCGCTCAGGATTAATATAACGATGAAAATTATTTCCCGTTAGTTTACGATTCACCAGCTCAACGCAACCGATTTCAATAATCCGGTTTCCAAGGCGCGGATTCAGACCGGTCGTTTCGGTATCTAGAACAATTTGTCTTAATGTTTGCATAGATTTGACTCTAAAAAAATCTCGTTAATCTGGCACCCAACGCAATTCTATCGTTGGTGTATCTGGCGACGTATTGATAAATGCGGCATCGATCCCTAACAAGCCGACAAAAAATAAGCGTTCATCCACATAAATATACGGTAACTTTTCGCGCTGCCAAAATGGAATACGGGCGCTTTGAAAATGGCTTTTTAAATCGCGAGAAGGCCGATTCGCTGCCAGACGCAAACGTGCACCGGGCACGCGTTGACGCACCACCAAATTCGCCTCTAACAATGTGTCTTCGGCTATCCCTTGCGAGCCACGCACAAACAACAAACGCCCTTTTAACTGAGGTAACGGCAAAGACTCTTCACCTTGCCAACGCAAGTGAATCTCGCCATGATGCTCGCTGCATTTACGTAACTCAATCAAGGCCAATCTACCGTCATACCGCGACAGCAAAAAATGCTCATGCCTAATCTGAATCCGTGCATCGTCACGCGCATGAAGCAATTGCTGACACATTTCGTCCAGTTTCGAGACTGAGGGTAATTTAACCCTATGCGACAGCAACCAATAGCGAAATAAGTTTTGTCGTCTATCCTGATTAAGCTCCAACACAGCCTGCACCAGCACGCCCTCTTGATCTGAACAATCGCGCAAATCCTGGGCTGCCAATTCATCCAATAACCGAATCGAAGAACGCATATGCGCCGCTGTTCTTTGCAAGCGCTCAGAAAATTCAGGGAAAATTCTTGCGATCTCAGGCATGACATTAAGACGCAGTGCATTGCGCGTGAAATGAGTATCTGTATTTGATTCATCGTGCACGCATTCAAGTTGATGCGCGTGCGCATAGTCATGTAATTGCGCCTTGCTACACGTCAGCAAAGGTCGGGCAATCGCGAGTGAAGGTGCAAGCAACAAATCAGGGGCAACATTCATCTGATCCATACCCGCCAAACCACGTAAGCCAGTGCCACGAAACAACTGCATCAACATCGTCTCAGCCTGATCATCGCTGTGATGAGCAGTCAATAATATCTGCACCTGATCTTCTTGGCACAAGGCACCCAACGCACGATAGCGTTGCTGCCGTGCTTCGGATTCTATGCCCTGCCCCTGATTTTGCACCTGCACCGAACGACTTTTAAAAGGTACATTGAACAGCGTACACTGGCGTGCGCAATGCGCCTGCCAGTCCGAAGCATGTTCGCTTAAACCGTGGTTGATGTAGTAGGCAAAGAGAGGAATCTGCGCTTGCACACAATAGCGCTGCGCCAAGGATAATAAAACGCTGGAATCCAAGCCGCCGCTATACGCAATAGCTAAACGGCCTAGTGGTGACGTCGCGGTTAAAGTCTGAATACAACTTTCCAGCGACGCCCGAAAAACTGCTTCTATTTCGTGAGCATCACACGAACGTGCACTGCTCATTCTGCGACTCGGGTTTCCTTAAATTTACCGTAGGCCATTAATTTTTCATGACGCGCCGCCAGTAAATCTTTGGTCTTCACGCCCTGAAATTGACGCAAGGTATCGGCCAA
>JACQDW010000054.1 GCA_016200845.1 Burkholderiales bacterium
CGTTCAAGGCTACAGTGAACGTGACCGTACCACTCGCCTCATTCACATCCACAGGACCCGTAATACTTGCAATCGGCACTGCGCTATCAAGGATACTGCCCGTACCCGAAACAACATGAGGATTGTTAGATGTGCTGGCAACCAAAGACAAGGCCTCTGTGCCTTCGATAATGCCGTCTTTAATCGTAGTCACGCGCACGATCACGTTATCAACACCGACCGGCACCAAGACAGAGCCATTTAAAGGAACAAAAGTCACACCACCATCGACAGAAACCATTTGGGTGGAAGTATCAACACCGACCTGAGCAGAACCAGATTGCAGTGCTAAGTTCAGCAATATTGGAGCGAAGCCCTGACCGCTCAAGTGCACCACAAATTCTTGTGTACCCCCCTCGATCGTACTCGCGGCAGAAACTGAATTTACCAACACGCCTTCAATCGTGTGCGCTGCTGGAGGCGTTTGATGCACGACAGCCGGTTCACTTAAAACGGCGTTATAAGAGAGCGGCGTCACGTTTTCGGCAATACGATCGAGCCTGACAAAACTATTCCCTTCACCAGCATCGCCACCACCCAAACCAGCCGCGGTCTCTCCCAGCAGTTGATCCAGACTATTTTGTCCAGTAATCGCTTTATTGATATCTTGGGTGGTGGTATCTGGCAAAAGTGCTGCGTTAGCGACTTCGACCTGAGTTGGTGCATACACACTCGCATCAAGTGTCAGCGTTTCATTTTGACGAACCAGGTGATTATGCCCATCATCAAAAGCAAGTTCGACTTGAGCACCAGTAGCGGTAACAATGATGTCGTTTTCATAGACGACATCACCTATTTTCAGGGGATGTTGTTTTCCATCCGGGGATTTGATAATCGCCTGTCCTTGAAGACCAACCACTTTGCCAATGATATTTGTCGAATTTGCCATTTAATTACTCCGGACGAAAAATTTGAATGTCCAGACTTTAACAAGGCAATTTCTCAGCAGCAATTGTACTTAGGTACTACTAACCACAATTTATGCATGATTTAACGATCTTTTACCAAAAGTGCCAATTGGAGACGATTTTTAATCTGAAGCTTATCCAGCACCGAGCCAACATGCGCCTTCACGGTTCTTTCTGTGATACCCATTTGATCAGCAATTTGACGGTTGGTTGCCCCCAAACCGATGGCTGATGCCACCTCCCGCTCACGCAGCGTTAATTGTGCATCCCAACTACCTGTAATTGGCAGACTCACTTCAGGCGCAACAGCAAGAGGAGTGGCGACAGGCAAATTTAACAATCGCTGCATAATGGCTTCGCCTATCCACAAGCCGCCACTTTCCACCACTTGTGCGATCTTGAGTAACACATCCTTCCCTGCGTGAGTATTACAATAACCCTTCGCCATCACAGAAAAAACAGCGAGTGCTTCTAAGTCATTAGGGACATCACTCATCGCCACTACTGCCGCAGTCGATGCGCGCTGGCGAATGAATTTAAATTGCTCGGCAACCGAGGCTCCGGGTGTCAAATGCCACCATAACACGGTCGCCGTTTGAAGTATCGCAATCTCCGCATCTTCGGCTTGCCCCTGCCCTATGCGCCGCACCTGAGGAAACGACGCGAGCAAACCAACCGGCGTTTCCAGTGAGGCGGAATAAAACACATGCTGACTCTCTACGGTCGGATCTTGACGTATCTGCAGCATGGCCTAGCGCTCCGTAAAAGCAGATTGCTTTGCCCGCAAGACTGGCTTGAGTAAGTAACTCAAAATCGTCTTCTTGCCCGTAATAATATCGACCTCGGCCACCATCCCCGGAATGATAGGCTGACCACCATCGAGCACCGACTTATTCGTCGTCACTCTGACGGTATAAAAAGTATTGCCATGCTCATCGGTCACAGAGTCAGCACCGATAAGTTCCAGTCTGGCTTCGAGTCCGCCATAGGTAGAAAAATCATAGGCGGTAAATTTAACTACCGCCTTTTGTCCCGGCACCAGAAACGCAATATCCTTAGGCGACACTTTCGCTTCCAAAATCAGCTTACCATCGGATGGCACCACTTCCACCACATCACGTCCCGGTTGTACCACACCGCCAATGGTGTTAACCAACAAACGCTTCACCGTGCCACGCACTTGCGACCGTATCGCCGACTGCTTCACCTTGTCGGCAAGCCCTGTACCACTTTGCACCAGCGGATTTAGCCGCGCCATGGTCTCCGACAATTCTTTGCTCGCATTATTGCGAACTGCCAGCTCCACCTCTTGTATTTTACGAGAGGCCTCAGACATCGCCGCTGCAGACTTTGCCACTTGCGCGGCAGCGACATCTTTCTCGCCCTTAAAGCGGGTCACATCGCGCTCCAAGCGCAACAACTCCACTTCCGACACTGCTCCAGAATTCAGCAGAGGCTTAGTGACGTTAAGTTCCTTCAAGGTCGAGTCATACGCATTACTCGCCTGCTTTTGCCGCGCCTGCGCTTCGGCCTGCTCCTGACCGCGTTGCGCCAACTGCTGACGCGCGATCGACAACTGTGCATTTAATTCCGAGGTCGCCGTTTCATACAATCTCTGCTCTTCTTCCGCTGTTTTAGGATCTTCTACCAAAACCTCGTCTGGTGGCACAAATGGCTTACCATCGCCAATCGCCCGCAAACGTGCAGCCTTCGCTGTCAACGATAAATACAAAGCCCGATTTTCTTTAACAGAAGACTCAAATCGCGTCGTATCGATTTGCAGCAAGACCTGCCACTCATTCACGACTTGCCCCTCTTTCACCAAAATATCAGTCACGATACCGCCATCCAAACTAGGATAAACCTGCAACTGCTGAGAGGGGATTACTTTGGCTTCGCCCTTGGTAATTTCGTCCACCGAAACCAGCGCAGACCAAATAATAAAGACGACGATCACGCACAAAATAGAATGCAACAAAATACGCGCCCGCAAAGGCTCTTGTTGAATAATGATGCTCTCCGCATCGCGCATAAAATCTGACTCAGGCAAGCTGACATCATCTTTCCAGCGCTGCAGCCAAGCTCCCGGGGTAAACTTAAATAAGAGACGAATACGCTCAAGCAAGCCGAGCAGCATTAAACCAAACCGACGCCAGATGTTCATAATTTTGCTTTTCCTATCTGACCGTTTTGCAAGGCATGCATGACCTTATCGCGTGGCCCGTCTGCCACGATCATGCCGTTATCCACCACAATAATGCGGGTCGCCAAATCCATCAGACTCGGTCTGTGGGTCACAATAATCATGGTCTTATGTTTGCCATAGCGAGCGATTCTGTCTTTGAACTGTGCCTCAGATGGATAATCCATCGCGCTGGTCGGTTCATCCAACAGCAACACAGGCGGATCAAGCAAGGCGGCACGCGCAATCGCGATACTTTGACGCTGACCACCAGAAATCGATTCGCCACGCTCACTAATTAACATGTCAAAACCTTCGGGATGGGCGTTAACAAATTCAGTGAGGCCCGCCAACTCCGCCGCAGCCACCACCGCACGGTCATCTGCGTAGGGCGCACGTATCGCAATGTTTTCACGTAAAGTGCCATAGAACAGCATGGAGTCTTGTTCCACATAGCCGAGATTGCGCCGCAAGTCCGCCGGATCAAGCTGACGCAGATCAACGCCGTCAAGCAAAATCGCCCCCTTGGTCGGCGCATATAAACCCAAAATCAATTTTTCCAAGGTCGACTTACCAGACCCTATGCGTCCAATAATCACCAAATGTTCGCCGGGAACCAATTTAAAACTAATCCCGCGCAAGGCCTCTTCAGTGCGACCCGGATAGCTGAAATGTACATTGCGAAATTCAATTTCACCTTTGATCTCGGGTCTGTGCACAAACGCTGTTTCATCACTACGCTCGGTCGGTGTCGCCATAATTTTTTCCAGCGATGCCAAAGAATTTTTCGCGCCCTCAAACTGCAACATCAAACCCACCACTTGCGCCACCGGTGCCATCGCGCGCCCTGCCAACATTGTTGCGGCAATCAAGCCCCCCATAGACATCATGCGATTCTGGATCAGATACACACCCGCCACTACCACCGCCACATTCACCAATTGCTGTATCGTCGATGCGCCATTCATGCTAGAGGATGAAAGCAGCTTTAACTCAGAATTGACCTTCGCCAAAAACGCCGTCGTCTTTTCCCACTTCGCCTGCATCTGGCTCTCAGCACCATGCGCCTTAATCGTCTCCAATGCCGTCAAACTCTCGACCAAAGTCGAGTTACGCAAAGCCGCTGCCCGAAACGTGGTCTCCGACAATTCGCGCATCTTATGCTGCACCATATAGCTATAAATAACCACCACCACAATACCGATGATGGGCAGGAAAATAATAGGCCAGGAAATCCACAGCAAGGCAAACAAAAACATCACGGCAAAAGGCAAATCAATCAAGGCCGTCACCGTCGCTGCCGCAATAAAATCGCGCACCGTTTCAAACGAACGCAAATTAGACGCAAAAGCGCCCACCGACGTCGGTCGCTGCGACATACGCATGCCCAATACCCGCTCCATGATCAGCGCCGACAATTTCAGATCGATACGATTACTCACCAAACTAATAAAATGTCCGCGCAATAAACGAATCACATAATCAAGCACCAACACCAAAGTGATACCGCCCGCAAACACCCACAGAGTCTGCTCTGCAAAATTGGGCACCACACGGTCATATACATTCATGGTGAACAAAGGCATGCCCAACGCAAACAAATTGATCAAGAGCGCCGCCGCCAAAATATCCTTAAAAATCGGACGTTGCTCCAGCACCGCACCCCAAAACCAATGCCGTTGCGGCACTTCCACCAAAGGCGGGGTGCGCTGATCGAACCGAAAATGCGGGCGAGAAAAAATCGCCACGCCGGTATACCGCGCATTGAGTTCGTCGCCACTCAAACTCACAGCCCCCTGACCAGAATCAGGCATCAACAAACGCGCGCTTGTGCCGTCCTCAGACCAACCCTGCAACAAGCAAGCTTCGTTATTTTTTAAAAGGAGAATGACAGGAAATAATGCACTGTCGATTTTAGAAAGTTCACGCCGCACCACTTTCGCTGAAAAACCAGCATGCGCAGCAGCACGGGCGAATAAGGAAGGAGAAAGACCTTCGGCATTCAAAGGCAAACCTGCGGTCAAAGCAGCGCGGGTGCTAGGACGCCCATGAATTCTGGTCAGTTCGACCAAACAATCGAGCAAAGGATCACGATGTAATAAATCTTCGCGAATACCTGAGCCAAAACCGATATTCGATGTTGCTGTAGTGTGTTGCCTTGGAATTTGTTCTTGTTGTGTCATTCTATGTTCGCCGCCATGTTATTCACTCTGTCAATCCGCCTTGCTCCTCAAAAAGTGAAAAGCATCAGAATTGGAATCAAGATAGCAATTACTGTGCCACCGACTGAGCTAACTCAATCGACGATTGTACATTGACAAAAAATTTCCACAAAGGAAATTTCTCACTCATTACAACACATTCACAATTCTTAACAATAAGCTTGGCAGATTTTCATGTAACGGCATCACAAACAATTACTTAAGCCACCCCCGCCGCTTAAAATACCAAAATGGCGTAATCATCGTCACCACCATCACACCCAGCGCAAACGGATAACCAAAGGTCCACTCCAACTCGGGGAACCAGCCCTTAAAGTTCATGCCGTAAATACTCGCCACTAATGTCGGCGGCAAGAAAGCGACCGAGGCCACCGAGAAGATTTTGATAATCTTATTCTGGTTAATGTTAATGAAACCGACGGTCGCATCCATCAAGAAGTTGATCTTATCGAACAAGAAGGACGTATGGCCATCCAGTGATTCAATATCGCGCAAAATCTGACGTGCTTCTTCAAACTGATCCGCATTTAACAAACGTCCACGCATCAAAAAGCTGACCGCGCGACGCGTATCCATCATATTGCGCCGGATGCGACCATTCAAATCTTCCTCTTGCGCGATCGCATTCAAGGCCATGGCTGCATCTTGGTCCGAGAAATCTTTCTGCAAAACCGCCCTACTCACGCCTTCCAGATTCTGATAAATCCCTTCCAGCGCATCGGCCGAATACTCAGCATCCGTCGCATACAAATCCATCAGCACATCTTTGTAATCAGCAATCGAACCGGGACGCGAGCGTGCGCGCATACGCACTAAACGAAACACCGGCAAATCCACGGTGTGCACAGAAAACAAAATCTCTCGCGCCAAAATAAACGCCACCGTTACCGTGCGTGCTGGCTCATCATCATCGTCGATCAAAAAGTCGGTGCGCAAATGCAAATCGCCATTATCCGCCTCGTAATAACGCGCCGACGCCTCAATATCTTTGACCTCATCTTCACCCGGCAAGGTCACACCATAAATGCCTTTAACCCACTCGCGCTCTTCCTCATTCGGATCGGTCAAGTCCACCCAAATCGGCAAAGTGTTTTCCAAGTCCTCACGACTCTCAATATGGATCTGGCTCAAACGGCCATTGTGTAATACAAAAACATTGATCATTCTCTGTCCCTTCTTAAGGCAACTCCGAAGAGTTCATACGCCGCAGTATCACCTCACTGCGCTTTTGCAGATAAGCCGAACCTGTATTCTTAAAATAATAGCGAGGCTTGGGCAACATCACCGCCAACCGCGCAGCCTGCATGGGCGACAGTGCCGATGCAGGAATGCCATAATAATGTTGAGCCGCCGCTTCCGCGCCAAACACCCCTACGCCCCACTCCACCACATTCAAATAAATTTCAAAAATTCTTTCCTTATCCATGCACATTTCCAGCATGAAGGTGATCACCAATTCTTCCGCCTTACGGAAATAACTACGCTCACCCGACAAAAAAAGATTCTTAGCAAGCTGCTGGGTAATCGTCGAACCACCCGACACCACTTTGCCTTTTTTCTTATTCTTCTCAAACGCTTTTTGCATCGCCTCCCAATCCACACCATCGTGCTCGGAAAAACCATCGTCTTCCGATGCAATCACTGCACGTTTCAAATTCTTAGAAATCTTATCGTAAGCGACCCATTTATGTTTCAAGGCAAATTTCGGATCTTTTTCACGCAAGACCTCTTCCTGCTGGCGCATAAAACTAGTCGAACTCGGGTTGTGATTGATCCACCACATAATCTGCACCAGATACACCAATTGCCAGCACAGCAGCAATAACAAAGGCAGGCCGATCAGCCACCACAACCACGACTTCTTCCTTAGCTTCATGCCTGACGATCTCCCCGCAATTGCGCCAGCACCAAAGCAGTATCAGGGCGCACACCGCGCCACAGATAAAATGCCTCCGCAGCCTGCTCCACCAGCATGCCCAATCCATCCGCCGTCTGCGCACCAGCGCTTTGCGCCATGCGCATAAACGGAGTCGCCACGTCGCCATACATCATGTCGTAAGCCAGACAATCCGACGCAAATACATCGCTCGCAATCATCACACTCTCTTGCTGCAAACTGGCCGAAGTCGCATTGATGATCACATCAAATTGCCCCACCCCACCCTGCGCCAATGCGTCCAAGCTCAATACCGACAACTGCACATCATCAATCTCAAACGATGCGGCTAATGCGCACAAAGTCTCTGCTTTTTCTACGCTACGGTTAGCGATACAAAGCTGTGCAGGCAACTGCTGCAACAAGGGCAGCAAAGCGCCACGCGCCGCGCCGCCTGCGCCCAGCAACAACACCCGTGCGCCTTGCAGAGAACGACGCAAGTTCACCGTAATATCACGTACCAAACCTGCACCATCGGTATTATCACCAATAATCTGCCCATCTCTAAACAGCAAAGTATTCACCGCGCCCGCCACTTGTGCGCGCTCACTCAAAGTCTGCGCCAAATCAAATGCTTCCAACTTAAATGGCACCGTCACGTTTGCGCCGCAACCACCCAACTGCATAAAGCCTTGCACGCTGACCGCAAATTGATCGAGCGGCGCCAAATAAGTCTGGTAACTCATCGCTTGCTTTGTTTGATGCGCAAACAAGCCATGGATCAAAGGCGATTTACTATGCGCAATCGGATTCCCAAACACCACATAAGCATCGGTCTTTACACTCACTGCGCACCTCCGCGCATTTCTGTTTCTAATTGCTGATCGCGAGTGAATTTAAATCGCGTCACCACGATCCAAATATCATCTTTGTCTTTAGAGCGCATGTTGACAGGAAATTTTCCAAATGGCGCCGACTTTCTGACGATACGCAAGGCGGCAGTATCCAAAGCCGGAATACCAGAGCTCTTCTCCACCTTAGGTCCGCCGCCTTTTTCATAAATACTGCCATCCTGAAAAATCGGGATATACACAATCACTTCGCCGTACAATTTTTTGCCGTTCAATTGCGGAAAATTAATCGTCCCCACACTCTCCACTTTTTTCTGTAAGGACTTGTAGTAAATCGCATGTCCAACGGCCTGAGTGCTGGGAGACAAAAATGTTTTTCGTGGACGCTTATTTTGATCTTCTATGGTCTGCGCAATTTCTGCAATGGAGCGCGCCAGCGATTTATCGCTATCGAGTTGATCGCGTCCATTTTCTTTTTGCTGATTGTCTTCCAACTGCTTTTTGTCGAGTATGCGTTGCGACTTAAAACGCGTCTCATTGCGCACCTGATCGATCAACTGACGCTGACGCTCCTCCAACTCTTGTATCTTGCGCTGTGCCACTAACACACTGTCGCCATCCTCGCTATGCCGCATATCAGGTAAGGGCGATTTGGCGCGGCCTTCATCATGCGTACCACCGCCTTCCAAATCCACCTGTGCCAAGGCTTGCGCCGTCATAGGACGCTTCGCAGTCTTCGCGTTCACCAAAATAATTTCCAAACCGGGATCCGTCGCGACTGTCGGTTCATCTTTTGGCGCAACAAAGTGAACCAACAGAACGACGACGTGAAACAACACCGAAATTAGAATCGCGACACTGAGTATCAAATTATCGAGTATCGTCTTCACACGTCCATCCAGCGCATCAAATTAGTCTCTCTTTTTTTATTTTGTAGGGCGGGTGCAACCCGCGCCGCCATCGTTAATTCACAGCGCTATCGACCACCTCGTCAGCCGCAGCATCGGCAGGCTCCGCAGCTTCATCGACCGCATCGACAATCTCATCCACCACCACTTCAGCATCAAGCTCATCTTCGGTTTCATCACCAAGATCGTCTTCTGTGCTCGCCAGCATTTCCAAGACCCGCGCTTCGATGCTCAGATCCAATTCATCCCAACGCAAAATCTCCAACCGCACTTGCGAACCGCGCGCTGCTTGTGGCATGCCGGGCAAACGAATAATCAAAGGAATGTCATGCAAGCGCAGCACTTCATCTTTCAACACAACTGCTTCCACCTGACGGGCGTTTTCTTGTCCCAGCCAGCGCAAACACCAATAGCGCTCCATGGTAGTTTGAAACTCGTTATATGTCGAATAGGCCGCATCAAATCCCGACACAATCGCAAATAAATCCGCGTCTTTTGGCTTAAACGGAGCTACTAGTGCCGCCGTCACACCATGCTGTACGCACGCGATGATCTGCCACTGGTTTACCAAATCGGTATAGCGACGCAAAGGCGACGTGCTCCAGGCATATTGATCGACACCCAAGCCCTGATGAGGTGCGGCGTGCGTCACCATACGCACTTGCATCTTGGCCGCCCAACCACCCGAGCCGCCACCCTGCGCACGATAAATACCAGGAATACCGTGATCGGCCAATAATTTACCCCAAGTGCTATTGGCCAAAATCATCAACTCGGCGACGATCTTATCCAAAGGCGCACCGCGTTTGCGACGCACGATGCTGACCACGTCGTCTTCTACATAAAAATTAAAATCAACGCGATTATTTTGCTCGGGCTTCAAACCAAACTCTTCACGCTTACGCATGCGTCCGGCTTCTAACACCTGCGCCCATTTCCACAACACCGCGATATCGGCTTTGTGCAAATACTCACCCGCGTCATTTGCCAGATTCTCTTCCGTCACCAACTCATCTAATAAGTTATGCCGCAAATTGGCCGACATAGGAATCGCTTCGACCTTGCTTTCGCTAGAAACGATCTGCCAGTCCTCGGTATTGACTGTCACATACAAAGACACCGCGGGTCGAGTCTGACCTTCGCCCAAAGTATAAATATCCACCAGCGCGTCGGGCAGCATGGTGATTTTATCGCCGGGCATATAGACGGTGGACATACGGGCACGCGCCATCGCATCCAAGGCGTCATTACGCTGTATGCCCAATGCCGGAGCCGCAATATGAATACCAATTTTCACGGTCGTTGCATCGATATGCGTCACTGAAAACGCATCATCAATCTCAGTCGTCGTCACATCATCAATCGAAAATGCGCGCACGTCGGCCACTGGTAAATTCTCTGGCAGACTAGGTAAAGCCGTCGCCGGAAAGCCTGCGCCCTTGGGGAAATTATCGAGCATGAATTTCGACAAGTGATAGTCTTTTGCGTTCTTCAAACCACCGGTCGCCAACATCAGGCGCGCAGGGTTCATTTGCAATTCAGAGCAGGCTTCTACCAGCGCTTTATATTCCACACTATTTTTATCGGGCTTAAATAAAAGCTGCAAACCCAAAGACTGAAACGCTGTCGGCAAACGCAATTGTTTCAACTCATCCACATATTGGGCTTGCACGATGGCTTGCTGCTTTTTCTTTTCTATGCCAGCCAACGCCGCCTTGAGCGATGCTTCTGGTGCTGACTTATAGCGTCCGCGCCCCTTTTTATAAAAATAAATCGGTGAGGTATGCAGCGCAAAGAGTAAGCCAGCCGACTCCGCCGCCGCTGCCGCTTTACCAAAATACTCAGCACCCAGATCAGCAAAACCAAATTCTTCCTGACCCGCGACTTCCCACAAAAATTCCAGATCAATGTCTGCCGCAATTTGTTTGGCCGCCGCCAACAATTCCGCCGCATCGGGCGAAGTAAATTGCAACAGCACGTCTTTTGCTTTCACCTTGGTGCGCTTACCACTAGGCAGCTCGACTTGATAAGCCTCACCCGCCTGCGACAACACACTACCGGCTTTAAAGTCACCCGACTCTTCAAAAAATAAATTCATTCGTTTGTTCTATTCAATTCGTTTGCACCGAGTATTTCGCGCAATTGCGGCAAAAATACTTCAGTCACTAATAAACAAGAAGACTTCCTACGAAACAAAGAGCGTCGCGCATAACAAGTCTCACCCGCATCAACTAAACCAAGCTGGCGCACTCGCCGCATCAAAGGATGCGAAGCACGCAAACGCGCATATTGCATTTGCCCACGCTCCACCAAGGGGTCGCTGAACAAAGTCGTGCCCAACGAACGATTCCCTAAGGACGCAAACAAAGGCCACTGGCTCGCATTCGCATTCAAAGGCAGCACCGTATGTGCATACACCACCGCTTGCTCATCACAACGCAACAGCACTTCACGTGCCGTTACTTTTTCCGTCCGCGCCAGGTTCAATACACGATATTCATCAGGGAGCACCATCGCACGCCCCTGAAACAAACGCTGCACGCGAAACACCTCGCACTGAGCCTGCAAACGCGCCGTCAAGGAGTCGCGATTACTCAGCCAATCTCGCATCAGCGCATCACACTGCAATGCATTGGTATGCGCAAACCAGCGCGCCACGGAGGGATGCTTATTCATCACACCACGCCATCACATCATCCAGATAATCAGCAAACTCACTGACACTGTGATCACTACCCTCAATAATCTGCTGCCGGGCCAGCGGATAATGCGCCTGCATCTCGCGCCAATCCAACACTTCGTCGCCCGTCGCTGCCATTAAAAAATAACGCTCTGGTTGCGTAATCTGCTCTATCGCCAAAGCGCGCAGTTCATCGACGTAATGCGCCTTAAATTCAAACACCTCATCACTGTGATAAGCCGTCGTTACGCCCACATATTTTTCCAAATCACGCGGTGGTTTCACAGCGGGATTGATCAACATCGCACGACAGCCGTATTTCTCAGCCAGATAAGTTGCGTAATAACCGCCCAGTGAAGAGCCGGTTAAACACACACTGTCGACGCCATGCTGGGCGACCTGCGTTTCAATCACCTGCGCAGCGAGCGCAATCGCCTCTGCAGGCGATGCGGGCAACTGCGGGCAAACAAACTCCTCAGCCCGACCACGTTGCGCCATCGCCTGCGCTAACAGGCGTGCTTTCATGGAATACGGCGAAGAACGAAATCCGTGCAAATACAAAATCATGCGTTAACCTAGTTGCCGTAGCGCGACGCTAGTGCGTCCAACAAGCGCTGATGCACACCGCCAAAACCGCCATTACTCATGACCAAAACCGCATCTCCCGCCCGCGCTTCGTTCACCACATCGTGCACCAGGGCATCGAGTTCATGATAAATCGCCGTTTTATCCGCAATCGGACTAAAGGTATCCGCCATATCCCAGGTCACCGCATCTTTACCACTGCGCGCACCGTAGATATACACGCAGTCTGCTTCTTGCAAGCTAGCAGGCAAGGCTTGTTTGATGCCATGCGCACCCATTTTCATGGTGTTAGAACGTGGTTCTAATACCGCCAAAATACGTCCACCACCGGCACTCGTCTGCACCCGGCGCAAGCCCGCCACCGTAGTCGCAATCGCGGTCGGATGATGGGCAAAATCGTCGATCACTTTGATGCCCGCTACTTCACCACGCAGTTCCATGCGCCGCTTCACGTTCACAAATTCTGCCAAGGCCGCGATCGCGGTCGCTGGCTGCACACCAACATGGCGCGCCGCTGCAATTGCCGCCAATGCGTTCAAACGATTATGCGCACCGTTTAACGCCCACTGCACCACGCCTTGCGACTCGCCCTTGAAAAACACTTCAAACGCTTCACCTTCGCGCAATTGCAAATGCCAATCGCTTTGGCTTGCTTGCTCTTCAAAAAATTCTTGCTCACTCCAGCAACCACGAGCCAATACGCGCTGCAAACTTGCCTCTGATCGATTGACAATCACGCGCCCCACGCCCGGCACGGTACGTACCAGATGATGAAATTGCTCCTCGATCGCTGCGACATCAGGGAAGATATCCGCATGATCAAATTCCAGATTATTCAAAATCGCGGTCTTAGCGTGATAGTGCACAAACTTACTGCGCTTATCAAAAAACGCCGTATCGTATTCATCCGCCTCGATCACAAAAAAGTCAGAATCAGTCGCGCCATGCAAACGCGCCGACACCGCAAAATTCAAAGGCACGCCACCTATCAAAAAACCGGGCGCATAGCCAGCGAATTCCAAAATCCACGCCAGCATAGACGAAGTCGTGGTCTTGCCATGCGTACCCGCCACAGCCAGCACCCACTTATGCTGCAAAATATGCTCGCCTATCCATTGCGGCCCTGAGACATAAGGCAAGCCGCGATTCAGAATCGCTTCCATCAATGGGTTCCCGCGCGACACCACATTGCCAATCACAAATAAATCAGGCTTCAAATCTAGCTGCTCAACGCCAAAGCCTTCAGTCAGCGTAATACCCTGCTGTTCTAATTGGGTACTCATAGGAGGATACACATTGGCATCACAGCCGGTCACCGTATGTCCAGCTTGCTTTGCCAGCACCGCCAGACCACCCATAAAAGTGCCGCAGATACCTAAAATATGAATATGCATAAACGCAAGAAACTCTCTGAAATTAGTTTGCCGCAATTCTACCTGAGAGCCTGCCGTAAGCCTAGGAGAGACCTCTGCACAACTGTAGCGAGCGGCCGAAATTTGAGTCGAGAAGCGCACCTGTGCTAGAGCACAGCGAGCATCGCAGACTCAAAGTTCGGTCGCGCAGTAAGTTGTGCAGAGGTCTCTAGGAAGAGCAGCCTAGAATACGCTATGATGTGCGCATGACGAATTTCAACCACTACGAAACAGATCGCCTCGCGCAGATCCGCTCTGAGATCGCCGTCCTGGCGGCGCGCTTTATTGCGGAAGAAGGCGCGGAATATGGCAATGCCAAGCGCAAAGCGGTCAAGCAATTGCTAGGCAATCAAAAAATCAAGGGCAATATCCTGCCCGACAATGAGCAAATCGAACAAGAAGTGCGCGAATACAATGCCATCTTCTTTGCCGACAGCCAACCCGCCCGCCTGCAACATCTACGCCGCGTCGCCCTCGATCTGATGCAAAGACTGGAACATTTCAATCCTTTTGTGACGGGCGCGGTATTAAATGGAACAGCGGGAGAACATTCCGATATCTATCTGCACTTATATACAGACAATTCCAAAGACGTCGCCATCTTCTTACTCAATCTGGATATGGAATTTGAGGTATCCGAGCAAGCAGGCAAGCGCAATGAATCGGTCGAAAGCTTAAATTTCTTTTACAGAGAAGAAGCGGTGCACTTACTTATTTACGATTTTGACGATATCCGCCACACCGACAAGCAGCAAAGAGCCAGTGCCAACACGCTTGCCATGCTGATCGCCGAAAACCAGATTGAGTCTTAAGTTCACCCTCGAAAATTCATGAAACAACACTTTCGCGTCATTGCCGTCCTCACCGCTCTGCTGTTTATCGCTCTCGGTGCCGTCATCGCCCACCAAAAATTCACCCCTACGCCCGCCAAAGACCATGCCGTGCAACAACTATGGGCACTTAAACTCAAAGATAGCCATGGCAAGGAACAAGCACTGCAGCAATGGCAAGGCAAGATCGTCGTGCTTAATTTCTGGGCCACCTGGTGCAAACCCTGCGTGCAGGAAATGCCCGAACTGCAAGCACTGCATCAGGAGTTACAAGCAAAAAATGTACAACTACTCGGTATAGGCATCGATTCCCCCAGCAACATCAGCGAATTCGCCCAAAAACACCAGATCAGCTACCCTCTGTTCGCGGCAGGCATGGAAGGCACTGCGCTCTCACAATCGTTCGGCAATCAAGTCGGCGGTCTGCCTTATACCGCACTGGTCGATCAGGATGGCAAGATCGCGAAAACCTATATGGGTCGCCTGAACATAGAAGATTTGCGGCGAGATATCCTTAATTTACTTAAATAAATACGCACCACCCTCAGCATTTCTCCTTGCCAAAAGTAATGAAATAAGGTCAAAATGCGCTTTCTCTTTGCATTTACTTCCAATAGCGATTGCCCATGAAGCCAGAGATTTTGCTCATTAATGGTCCCAACCTCAACTTACTCGGCTCGCGCGAACCAGAAGTGTATGGCAAGACAACTTTGGCCGATATTGAGGCAGCGGCGCAACAACAAGCGCTGACGCAAGGCAAGCATTTAACTTGCTTTCAAAGCAATCATGAAGGTAAACTCTTAGACCGCATTCATTCCGCAAAGCAAGAAAATATCCGCTTTATCGTCATTAATCCCGGAGCTTTTACTCACACCAGCGTGGCCCTGAGAGACGCGCTGGCTGGGGTTGCCATCCCATTTATTGAAGTCCATATTTCAAATATTTACCAAAGAGAAAGTTTCCGTCACCACTCTTATCTTTCCGACATCGCCAAAGGAGTCATCTGTGGACTTGGTGTGGACGGATATCGCTTAGCAATTGACTTTGCACTAAAAAACCTTTAAATTCTCGCATCTTCACGCAATTGACTGACATCAAACCTATAATTTTTCAATTGCGTCCGTCCTAACAATAGCAAAAAGGTGCTCAAAACGCACCTCTAGGCACTCTTTTCAGGAGCTCACATGGATTTAAGAAAACTCAAAACCCTCATTGACCTCGTCGCAGAATCCGACATTTCCGAATTGGAAGTCACTGAAGGCGAAGGCAAAGTTCGTATCGTGAAATCCGCTCCGGTGCAGCAAAATCAAATGATGATGATGCAACCGCAAGTCATGCAACAAGCCATGCCAACACCTGCTGCTGCACCAGTCGCAACGTCGGCAGCACCAGCCGCCGCACCAGCAATTGAAGGCCACGTCGTCAAATCCCCTATGGTAGGCACGTTCTACCGCGCAGCTTCCCCTGGTTCTGCTCCGTTCATGGATATCGGCAAAGCTGTCAATGTAGGCGACACCTTGTGCATCATCGAAGCAATGAAATTATTAAATGAAATCGAAAGCGATTTCACCGGCAGCATCAAACAAATTTTGGTCGAAAACGGCCAACCTGTTGAATTTGGTCAACCACTGTTTATCATTGGTTAACACTAGCACTTAAGCAGCAACGCGGTCAGGAACCGGGTAAGTCGTCCTCAATGACGCATTGCCCATTCAACCCCAGACCGGCTTAGCTGTTCGGCTACCAACCTTTGCCAAAGCACACCTATATTATGTTTGAAAAAATTCTGATCGCTAACCGTTGCGAAATTGCCCTCCGCATTCAGCGCGCTTGCCGCGAAATGGGCATTAAAACGGTCGTCGTTCACTCCGAAGCGGATCGCGAAGCCAAATACGTCAAATTGGCTGACGAGTCCGTCTGTATCGGTCCAGCCGCTTCCAATCTTAGCTATCTGAGCATGCCAGCCATCATCAGCGCAGCCGAAGTCACCGATGCCCAGGCGATTCATCCTGGCTATGGTTTCTTATCGGAAAACGCTGATTTTGCCGAGCGCGTAGAGCAATCTGGCTTCGTCTTCATCGGCCCACGCGCCGAATCGATTCGTTTAATGGGTGACAAAGTCTCCGCTAAAAACGCCATGATCAAAGCGGGCGTACCTTGCGTCCCCGGCTCTGAAGGCGCTTTACCTGACGATCCTAAAGTCA
>JACQDW010000067.1 GCA_016200845.1 Burkholderiales bacterium
GTCATTGAACGATTCTTCGCCAGAGTAAAGCAGTTCAGACGCATTGCAACGCGATACGATAAATTGGCATCACGCTTTAAATCATTTTTTGCACTTGTCGCTTCTATAGAGTGGCTAAAATAATATGTCAACACGCCCTAATTCGCTCTCGCAATTGGAAACCGAACGTGGTATTCCGCGCAATCCGTTTATCAATGCGGGTGCCTTGGTGATCAATGATATTTTGGCGCAGCGTTTTGTACAGGCTGACATTGCAGTGTTGCAGTTCATGCGCATGTTGGCAGATGAAGTGAAGATCGACTTTGATCTAGAAGTGGCTTTGTCTGAACAGCGCCACGCGCATCGCAATAGTGCTATCGCTCATTTGATGAAAGACTTCGGCAATTTGCATAATCCAGTGGAGTCGGTAATTGCCAGTTATTGTCGGCAATGTGCGATCACCATGAGTTGTCTAGAGCTTGCGAAGGCGGGCAGCTTTCTCGCGAATCATGGCACGATACCCTGGAGTGGCGTTCAAATTCTGGACTCCAGCTCCGCCAAACGCTTAAACGCCATCATGCTCACTTGTGGCACTTATGATGTGGCAGGAGATTTTGCGTTTCGGGTTGGTTTGCCCGCCAAGAGCGGCGTCGGCGGCGGCATTTTGGCCTTGGTGCCGGGCGAGCTTGCCGTGTGTGTCTGGTCGCCGGGCTTGGATTCCGCGGGAAACTCTCTGGCGGGCGTGATGGCGCTGGAGTTGTTCACCAATATGACGGCGCGCTCTATTTTCTAAGAATTGGCATCTGTGCTGTTGTGATCTGAAAGGGGAGGAGTGCTCCTACAAATACCTCGTCGCAATTATTGACGATGACCGACAAAATTTGAACTACACTCAATTTTAATCAGCTCAGGTTAACAGACGGATGCGGCTTATTGATATCGGTCGCTGCTTGAGTGTGTGGCGTTTGATTTTGACGCTTTTGGGATGGTGTTTATTTTCATCCAATTGAGAATTTAGCAAACCTTGATGCCTGAGCAGCTTGCGCAAGTTGCATAGACGTGGCTGGTGCCAACTTGGTTTTGAAGAACGAGGAGGAGACTATGAACGAGACTAAGCGCTTTTCACGAGTTTTTCTCTGTTTGATCAAACGGGATGTTTGTTGGACTGGAATGGCGGTTTTACCCAAGAGTTTTGCGACGCGCCCACGGCGCTGGTGGCGCAAGGTGTGAACGCTAAAAAGATACGTGAAGCCTGTTCATTACCGGAGCGTGCGCTCGACTTGTCGTGGGTAATGCGCGGAGGAATCCCGACACCGATTACTTATATCAACAATCGTCGCTCCGTCGAAATCGTCCAGGAACGCAGCGGCACGGCGAGTGTCTTGCGCCTAGCGCGCGTGTTGGAAGAGGATTTGCGTAGCACGCGGGAGGCTGCGCAAGCCACCGATCGTCAATTAAATTCCGTGCTGAAGTTTAACGAGACAATCGTTTTACATTCTCCCTTGCCGATTGGCGTCTATGCGTCCGGTGGCCAATGTATCGAAGCAAATGAGGCTTACGCTAGATTGGTTGGTGCAACGCGCGAAGCGCTGTTAGCGCAAAATTTTCACGATATCAAAGCGTGGAAGAGCTCGGGTTTGTTAGAAGACTGCCTGAGCTCACTCGCGCATCATAGTCCTCAAAGGCGCGCGGTGCATGCCACGACTTCGTTTGGCAAAGAGCTCTTTGTCGAATGCCATATTCTGCCTATCTTTCTCAATGACGAGCAACACTTGTTGATACAGTTTGTCGATATGACAGAGCGTATGCGGGCAGAAGCCGCTCTGCACACCAGTGAAGCGAATTTGCGAACCTTGCTACGCACGATTCCAGATTTGATTTGGTTGAAAGATGTGAATGGGGTTTATCTCTCGTGTAATGTGATGTTCGAGCGTTTTTTTGGCGCCATTGAAGCTAACATCGTCGGCAAAACTGATTATGATTTTGTCGATAAAGACCTGGCTGATTTTTTTCGGCAACACGACCGCAATGCCATGGCCGCTGGCAAGCCCACGATGAATGAAGAATGGATTAGTTTCGCCGATGACGGTCATCGCGTCCTCTTGGAAACCACCAAGGCACCGATCTATGACTCTAACGGGCAAGTGCTTGGTGTGCTGGGAATAGGGCACGACATCACTACACGTAAGCGCTTGGAAGAAGAATTGCGCGAGCACGCTTTTCACGATCCCTTGACGCACCTGCCTAATCGCCGTCTTTTACTCGACAGGATGGAGCAAGCGATACTTGCGAGCAAACGCCAAAACAGCCATGTCGCGATTTTGTTTCTCGACCTGAATAAATTTAAGCTGCTCAACGATACACACGGGCACGATGCCGGTGATCAGTTGTTAATTGAAGTGGCACAGCGCCTTCAGGGAGCGGTGCGTGAGACTGATACCGTGGCGCGCTTGGGTGGCGATGAGTTCGTCGTCTTGCTCGAGGGCTTAAGCTCGGAATCGAAACAAGTAGAAGCTTATGTTCAATTCATTGCTAGAAAAATTCGTGAGGTGTTGAGTCAGGATTACGTCCTCGGAGAGATTCATTATCGAAGCTCAGCCAGTATCGGTATTAAGCTGCTCAACGAAAATGATCTGGATCCAGATCAGATACTCAAAGAAGCTGATGACGCGATGTATGAAGAAAAGAAGTTTCAGGCGAGCCAAATCGTTACGTGAGCGCTCGCAAAATAGCGCACGTCAGATTTTCAATTAATAGTTAATCCGACTTAATTATCTTCATTTTTAATATTTGACGAATCTAAATGCTTGATGCATGCTATTTCTTTTAGCTTGTCGTACCTCGTTTGATAAAGGAAACATCATGCCAGCCTATCGCTCCCGAACCACCACTCACGGTCGCAACATGGCCGGTGCCCGCGCTCTGTGGCGCGCCACTGGAATGAAAGACGGCGACTTTGAAAAGCCGATTGTCGCGGTGGTCAATTCATTCACCCAATTTGTGCCTGGCCATGTGCATTTAAAAGACTTGGGGCAAATGGTGGCGCGCGAGATTGAGGCGGCCGGTGGCGTAGCGAAAGAATTTAATACCATCGCAGTCGATGATGGCATCGCGATGGGACATGATGGTATGTTGTACTCGCTGCCGTCGCGTGAATTGATTGCCGATTCGGTTGAATACATGGTCAACGCGCATTGTGCCGATGCCATGGTGTGCATTTCTAATTGCGACAAGATCACGCCAGGCATGTTGATGGCGGCCATGCGTTTGAATATCCCCGTGGTGTTTGTCTCCGGCGGCCCTATGGAAGCAGGTAAGGTTTTAGAGACGCTGCATCCCAAGCAAACAGGCGAGCAAAAAATCATGAAAATCGATCTCGTCGATGCCATGATTAAAGCGGGTGACGCCAATGTCAGTGATGAAGAGATAGGACGCATCGAGCGCTCAGCTTGCCCCACCTGCGGTTCTTGTTCGGGCATGTTCACAGCAAACTCCATGAACTGCTTAACCGAAGCATTGGGCTTGTCTTTGCCCGGCAACGGCACGATTTTGGCAACGCATGCTGATCGCAAAGAATTGTTTTTGCGCGCAGGTCGTTTGATTGTGGACATCGCCAAACGCCATTACGAGCAAGACGACTATTCCGTCTTGCCACGCTCTATCGCCAACAAAGCGACCTTTGAAAACGCGATGGCGCTGGACGTCTCCATGGGCGGATCGACGAATACGGTTTTGCATTTGCTGGCAGCAGCGAACGAGGCGGGTGTCGATTTCACCATGGCCGATATCGACCGCATCTCACGCAAAGTTCCCTGCCTGTGCAAAGTCGCACCGATGACCGACAAATATCACATCGAAGACGTGCACCGCGCTGGCGGCATCATCGCCATTCTGGGCGAATTGGCGCGCGCGGGCTTGTTCGATACGACGCGGCCTACCATCCACGCCCCCAGTTTTGCAGAGGCGATTGCGCGTAACGACGTCGCGGTCTGCGATGACGCAGCCATCAGAAAATTATTCATGGCAGCGCCCGGCGGCGTACCCACCCAAACCGCCTTCTCGCAAGACAAACGATTTGACAGCTTAGATTTGGATAGAAGCCAAGGCTGCATCCGCGACTACGCCCACGCATATTCCAAAGACGGCGGCCTCGCAGTCTTGTATGGCAATCTGGCAGAAAAAGGCTGCATCGTCAAAACCGCAGGCGTCGACGAAAGCATCCTCACCTTCGCTGGCAAAGCGCGCGTCTTCGAAAGCCAAGACGATGCGGTCGCCGCGATTTTGGGCGACACCGTCCACGCGGGCGACGTCGTCATCATCCGCTATGAAGGCCCCAAAGGCGGCCCCGGCATGCAAGAAATGCTCTACCCAACCTCCTACATCAAATCCAAGGGCTTAGGCAAAGCCTGCGCCTTGTTCACCGACGGCCGCTTCTCCGGCGGCTCCTCCGGCCTAGTCATCGGCCACGCCTCACCCGAGGCAGCAGAAGGCGGCGCGATCGCCTTAGTCGAAGAAGGCGACCGCATAGAAATCGACATCCCCAACCGCCGCATCCATTTAGCGATTAGCGAACAAACGCTAGCAGAACGCCGCGCAGCCATGCAAGCCAAAGGCGCAGACGCCTGGCAACCAGCCAAACGCCAACGCTATGTGTCGCAAGCCTTGCAAGCCTATGCGGCGCTGGCGACGTCGGCGGATCGTGGGGCTGTTAGGGATATTTCGCAGTTGAGGCGGTAGCGGAAGTGGGTGCTCGCACGGTTGGCAGGAATAATTTTTAGGTGGTTTAGTACGCCGTTTTCAAGACATAGGCATCTACACAAGTGCAAGCAGTTCAAACTGTATTGACTAAGCTCCCTTCTCCCGCAAGCGGGAGAAGGGTTGGGGATGAGGGAGGTCGGGCGCCTGAAAACGGTGTCTGCCTCAAACATTTCAAAAGAATCCAATCTTCAAGCCCCCCCCAACTGCTCCTCCCTCAAAAAATACGGTGACCCATCAAACACAACAAATTACTTTCTTGACACAACAAATAAGCTAAGTAAAATGCAAGCCCATTATTGTGACGCTTTTCGCAGAAATTTTAGTACAGATAAAAGATACAGCGCTCACTCGAAGAACCAATGTTGGAAAGGCTTTGGAGATTGATTGTGAAAAGTATTATGCGTCACCTTGTATTTTCGCCCGTCACCGCGACGGCTATATCTAGTTGAACTAAACCGCTGCGCGGTGGACGGTTGATCATAGAGATTGCGCTAGTAAAAGAGCGATCATTTTCTAAGCTGGAATTGGGAATTTCCCCAGTTTTTGTGAAGGAAACAATCAGGAAATTGGGGTCGTAACAGAATTTCCTCGTTCGCCTAACCGTACGAGAACAAAAGACGATCAATACACAACGGCATCTTTACTTCTTGGTTCACAACACAGAGCAACCAGTGGGTCATTTTTGCGATATCAATGAGGGACAAGAGTCACGTCATTGCGCGATCAACGGACCGCTGACATCAACTGACCACTGACTTGCCTCGTCACTGTACTCTGTGGCACATTGTTGATTACGAAATCAAACTCTTGATTAACACTACATCCCCAATAACCCTCGTTGCCTATTTTTTGAGGGGGGATTTTTATACAGGTTCGTTATCCACTCAACCATGCATCTACTTTACCCCTGTGATCCTTTCAATAAGAAGGTACCTGACGATGCCTACGCTGAAGAGTTTGTTGCAGCACAGGCCAAGGGAATTCCATGCTCGCTCTTTTCTGCCGAAGACTTTGAGTGCGGGGAGTTTACAGCGCGTCCGGCTTTTCCCGAAGGGGTAGAGGTTGTCTATCGCGGTTGGATGCTCACGCCACAGCGTTACGGTGAATTGCAGGCCGCTATTTTAGCTAAAGGTGCGAAAGCACTCACTTCAGAACAGCAGTACCGACATTGTCACTATTTGCCTGAGTGGTATTCGCTTTGCGAAGACCTAACGCCGAAGACTGTTTTCCTCGCCGAAGACGCCGATTTTTCAATTGCTCTTAGCCACCATTCTTGGTCTGCATTTTTTGTCAAAGACTATGTAAAGTCATTGACCACTTCGCGCGGATCGGTCGCGAAGAACGTCCAAGAGATTTATGAAATTGTCGGCCTTATCAAACTGTATCGCGGTCAGATTGAAGGCGGCGTGAGCATTCGTCAATTTGAAGATCTGAGTCCTGAAACCGAAGAACGCTACTTTGTGTTAAACGGCAAAGCGTTTGCTTGCGAAGGCTCAGCACCGGACATCGTGCAGGACATTGCTAAGCGCATTCAAAGCCCGTTCTTTTCCGTTGATATTGTGCTTGGAGCTAATGGCACACCGCGCCTCATTGAACTTGGCGACGGCCAGGTTTCAGATCGGAAGAAATGGCCTGCACAGCGTTTCGTGGAGATCTTCCATGGATAACTCGGCGCTCAGCCTAAGGCCCACGGATGGCGTTGAGCGCCGTTGGTGGGGTCACCTGGGTTTGCGCCGATTCTGTTTCGCTTTATCCTGGGTACCACATTTCATATGAAACGGATTGAACGGGGGAATTGGGGTTTTAACAGAATTTCCTATTACGGTTTCGTCCAACAGGGCTCGTCGGTCGCAATGCTTCGCGGGTTTTTATTTTTGCGTTTCCGATGCGGCGGATAAACGCTACTTTTTAAAGCGCAATCGACATGGATCGAATTCTCGTTTTCGGCTTATTATTGATCACCTTTAGTGCTTCTATGGTGGGCGCTGGATCTGTCGTGCCAATTCTTGGGCTGTTGCTCACTGCAATCGCACCCAATACATTTTTGGTCGGACTCGCAATGGTCGTTTTCTCAATTGCACGGAAACGAATGAAATACATCGAGGCCGCGAAATTTTCACCGATACTGCTTACTGTGCTTTTGGGTCTAAATACTCGTTTGCCAAGTGTCATCTTAGATGCGTTGGATTGGAATAAGCTGCAGATATTGCGTCCTTGGAGTGGTGCCGTCGGCCAAGCTATACATATAGAAACCAACACGCCAGAATTGTCCGGACGGAGATTTCCTTACGAAAGCGTTGCTCCGGCCTGTCATGGAGAAGGCTGTTTTACGACAAGCGGCTTTCGCGGTCCTCATACCAGCGCGTATTGGCGTGAGGATGTCGTGGATACAGCACTTGCTGCGGGTTTTTCCAAGGCCTCTGCGAACGAGAAGACCCCACGGTTGGTGGTTTCTGAATCAAAGAGCGGGAACCTTGCAGCGTTAACCTTTGAATTGAAAGATGAAGGTGATGTCTTGCTTGCCCGTTTTCAGGGGGTATTTCGGAATGGTTATCCGCTTGAAACCAAAGACAGTGGAGGGAGCGAGCGTGTCAGTACGCCGTGGGGACTGCTGCAGTACCTTATGCATGGTAATTCTATCAGCTATTGGTTATCGCGATTGACGCGACCTAACGTGGAGCCACCCCTTGAGATGTTCCTTAAGATGGCAGCCTTACTGTCCCACCCTCAGGAGCACAAGCCAGGCAATGCGACGCCTTTGACTCTCGAAATTCTCAGTGTGAAACACTACGAGCCAGTCTGGATTATTAAGAATCATGACGACGGAGTAACTAGGTGGGCCGACCTAGCCTTTGACAAACCGCGAGACGATCGGTGCGCGCAATTGCTCAAACCGGAGAAGGCGGGGGCACACATGGCGCAGGGATGGCTTTTGTTCAATGCCGATCCGACCCGGCGCAAGAAGGTGCGATACACTGGTACGATTCTATGCGAAGCCGAGGTGCTGTGGTTCTTCGATTATTCAGCAGAACATGGGAAGACGATCTTAACCAAATACACGGTTGCTGGTGACTTAGTTTATCGAATTTCTTTCGACGAGCCTGAGTCGATATACGGCTTCTCTGGCCACATCATGAGCCCAACGTTCAAGGAAGAAGCGGGATTTATCAATTTCGAATGGTGGAATAGTACACAGTCTGGCTATGACCGACATATCAAAAGATCGATGAGAGTCAGGCTCGCTGTGCCCGAGGCCCCGTCTCCTTAGGTTGGGGAATTTGGGGGCGTAACAGAAATCCCGCATATGTCGACTTGACCGAGACAAGGGCAAGCCAACGTCATTTGACGCCGTTAATTCGCATTAGACTGCGCTTCCGTCCCCATCGAGGCTTTAGTTTGCACCCAGAATAGAAGTTGCCCCCAATTCCACCCTCCACAACTCACGCCAATTTCCCCCGCGCTGGCGTCTCAAAACAATCCCCTAGTCGCATTCATCTGGCTTGCAAAAGGCATTTCTAAGATCATACAGCCCAACTTGGTCAGCATGAGCTTAATGAGCGAGCGATGAGATCAACCGCAAGGCAATAAACCGCTTGCCTTTCGGACAAGACGAATTTACTCTTTCACCTTCTTCATGAATTTTACTTTTAAGGATGGGCATACGCGTGAGCACTAGCAATCCCAACGACTTGTTAAAGGAATTGAGCATTAATCGCAACGCAGAGGAGCAGAGAGAGCCACGTAAGTGGGGTGGCGTGGTGGTTGCGCTGATTTTGTTCATTGTGATCTGCGCGATTGGAGTTTGGTATTTTAAGCGCGACGCATTGATGTCGGTTCAAGTGACGCATGCGATTGCATTGAAGAGTAGTGCATCGGGTTCGGTGTTGGATGCGACTGGTTATGTCACGGCGCGGCGGATGGCGACGGTGTCTTCTAAGGTGACTGGTAAGGTGATGGAGGTGTTGATCGAAGAGGGGCAGCGCGTTGCATTGGGAGATGTGATGGCGCGGCTGGAACCGACGGATGCTAAAGCGCAACATGCGCTTGCGCTGGCACAGGAGGCGAATGCGCGGAGTCAATTGGCGACGTTGCAGGTGCAGTTAAAACAGGCCAATGCGCAGGTGAAGCGCAATAACGATTTGCTGGGGCAAGCTTATGTTTCTGCGGCTCGCGTCGAAGAGACGATTGCGCAACGCGATACGCTTGAGTCGCAATTGCAGAGCGCCAAGCATCTGTTGGAGGTGGCAACGCGCCAGACTCAGATCGCCAATAATGGCTTGGATAACACCATCGTGAGAGCGCCGTTTTCTGGGGTTGTGATTTCCAAAGCGGCGCAGCCTGGTGAGATCGTTTCGCCTTTGTCTGCGGGTGGCGGTTTTACGCGAACGGGGATAGGCACTTTGGTGGATATGAGTTCTCTAGAGATCGAGGTGAATGTGAACGAGGCCTACATTGGACGAGTCACACCTAAAATGCCAGTGGAAGCTGTGTTGAATGCGTATCCCGACTGGAAAATCCCTGCTGAAGTGGTGGCGATTATTCCGACTGCAGATAGAAGCAAGGCCACGATTAAAGTGCGCATTGCCATCAAGAGCGAGGACGCACGCATCGTGCCGGATATGGGTGTGAAGGTGAGTTTCTTGGAGCCGAAGGCGGCTGTGAAAGAAGAGAACGTGATGGTCGGTGTGCGTGTTCCCGCAACGGTTTTGCAAAAGCAAAATGGCAAAGTGTTTGCCTATGTGTTGGGTGCTGAGAACATGGTGGAGCGTCGAGAATTAACGCTCGGGCGCACTTTAGGTGACGATGTGCAAGTCATTTCTGGTTTGAATGGCGGCGAGACTGTCGTGGTGTCGCCAAGTGCGGAGTTGAAGGCGGGGACTAAGGTTAGCGTGGCGACGCCGAAAGCATAGAATGCGCCTTAATGCTTCCTTGGTTTGATTCGTATTTATTGGATTTCTTGTTTTTAAATGAGGAGTAGGACAATGTCGAGCATAGTGTCGAGTTTAGTGTCGATTAAAAATTTGGTGAAAACCTATCACAAAGGCCCGGAGAACATTAATGTTTTGCGTGACATTAATCTGGATATTGAGAAGGGTGCCTTTATCGCACTGATGGGGCCTTCTGGTTCTGGTAAAACCACCTTGCTTAACTTATGTGGCGGTTTAGATCATCCCACTAGCGGGCAAATTGAGATTGATGGTCAGCGCATCGACCAAATGAATTCCAGCAAGTTGGCATCATGGCGTTCTCAAAACGTGGGATTTATTTTTCAGTTCTATAATTTGCTGCCTGTGTTGACGGCGCAAAAAAACGTGGAGCTGCCTTTGCTGCTCACGAATTTCTCTGCCAAAGAACGCGAACGGCGCGCCCAGATCGCGCTTGAATTAGTCGGCCTAAAAGATCGCGCTAAGCATAAGCCGAACGAATTGTCCGGCGGTCAGGAGCAGCGTGTTGCTATCGCACGTGCCATCGTCTCCGATCCCAAATTATTGATCTGTGATGAACCCACCGGTGATCTCGATAGAAAAACAGCCGATGAGATTTTGCACTTACTTCAGCTTTTGAATCGTGATCATGGAAAGACCATCATCATGGTGACGCACGATCCCAAAGCGGCTGAGTATGCGCAGACCATCGTGCATTTGGATAAGGGTTCATTGGTCGATGTCGCTGTACATTAATCTCACTTGAGGAAAATCTCATGAAATATGTTTCCTTAATTTGGGCCAGTCTATTTCGTAAGAAGATGCGCACGATGTTGACCTTGTTGTCGATCGTCGTGGCTTTCTTGTTGTTTGGCATGTTGCAGACGGTGGGGCAGGCGTTTAGTGCGGGTGCCGACAAAGCTGATGCGGATCGCTTAATTACCAATTCAAAATACTCCATCATCGATATGTTGCCGATCTCATTTCAGCAGCGCATAGCCGCTGTGCCGGGGGTGCAAGTGGTGGCGCACGCGAGTTGGTTTGGCGGATCGTATCAAGACAAACAAGCGCAGTTTGCTGTGTTCCCTGTCGTGCCGGAAGACTATTTATTGGCAGCACCCGAGATCAAAATTTCGGAGCAAGCTTTGGCCGCTTGGAAGGCGAACAAAACTGGCGCCATTGTCGGTGAATCGTTTGCCAAAAAGATGAATTGGAAGGTGGGCGACAAGATTCCTTTGCAAGCAGATATTTGGCCACAAGCGAATGGTTCTTTAACCTGGACGTTTGATTTAGTGGGCACCTATCGCAACACCAAGGATGCGGGCAATGGCGAGATGGCGATGCTGTTCCGTTACGACTATTTTGATGAGGCGCGCCAATATGGAAAAGGAACCGTCGGTTGGTATTTGGTGAAGATCAACGATTTTCACGACGCCGATAAAGTTGCAAAATTAATCGATACACAGTTCGCCAATTCTGAACACGAAACCAAGACGCAAACCGAGCAGGCATTCGCGCAAGGTTTTGCCAAACAATTTGGCGATATCGCGTTGATGGTGAGCGCGATTTTGGGCGCGGTGTTTTTCACCATCTTAGTTTTGTCGGGGAACACCATGTCGCAAGCTTTGCGTGAACGTATTCCTGAATTAGGGATACTCAAAACCTTGGGATTTTCTAACTCGGCCGTGTATTGGTTTGTGATGCTGGAGTCGCTCTTGCTATCTGTGTTGGGCGCATTGATAGGGCTGATGTTGGCGGCGATGGCGATCAATGGCTTGAAGTCGGCACTCACCGGTTTTGGGATTTCTAGCATCAGCACCACCGTCGTTTTCCAAGGGCTGGGTATCGCCTTACTCTTAGGATTCGCAGTCGGAATTTTGCCCGCGCTCAAAGCCATGCGCATCAAGATTGTTGATGCTTTGCGTTCTTAATTGGTGACACACAAAAATTATAGGGCTTACGCAAAATTGCGCTGGCTAGGCGTGGAGCCGAAGACAGTACAAATGTACGGCGAGGCGAACACAACAACGCCAGCGTCTGTTTTGCGTAAGTCCTAAGACAGAGGAAACATTATGTTTGCATGGTTTAATCAGATCTTCCAAATCAGTTGGATGAACTTAAAAAATGTCCCCGCACGATGGGGTGCTTCATTGGTCATCGTGGTGGGGATAGCGGGCGTCGTCGGTGTGTTGACGGCGGTGTTATCGATGGCAGAGGGCTTTAAAGCCACGCTGGGCAAGGCTGGGCAAGAGGACAGAGTAATCGTGATGCGTAGCGGCGCGACCTCTGAATTGTCTTCTGGCCTGAGTCGTGAACAAGCGCTGTTGATCAAACAAGCGCCGGGCATCTTGCGCGCGAGTGATGGCACACCGATGGCAGCTGCGGAGTTGTTAGTGATCGCCGACCTGCCCAAGAAAAGCAGCTTGACGCTGGCCAATGCGGCGTTGCGTGGTGTGCAAAGCGGCTCATTTTTGTTGCGACCCGAAGTGAAGATCGTTGAGGGAAGAAAGTTCACACCAGGCACCCGCGAGCTGGTCGTAGGGAAGCAAGCCTCGCAGCAATTTGCGAATTTGACTGTGGGCGCTAAGCTTGCTTTTCGTGATTCAGATTGGACGGTGGTGGGCGTGTTCGAGGCCGCAGGCAATGTGCATGAGTCCGAACTCTGGGCGGATGCCGAAGCCTTACAAAATACCTACAGACGCAACGGTTTTCAGTCGGTGAGCGCACAACTGGAAAATAAGGAGAGCCTTTCCACACTCAAAGCCGCACTCAACAGCGACCCTAGTCTTTCGCTCAAAATTTCGACGCTCAAAGAGTATTACGCCAACCAGTCTAAACAGCTAAGCACTCTGCTGACCATATTGGGCTATAGCATAGGCGTGATCATGGCGGTGGGTGCCGTGTTTGGCGCGCTCAACACCATGTACGCAGCAATCTCCACCCGCTCCCGCGAGATTGCGACTTTGCGCGCACTTGGATTTAGCGCTGGCCCTGTGGTGATATCGGTCTTGCTTGAGGCAATTGTCCTTGCCTTATTGGGCGGAATGATTGGTGCGGCATTGTCCTATTTGATTTTTAACGGCTACACCGCCGCCACCTTGGGTGCCAATTTCAGTCAAGTTGCGTTTGATTTTAAAGTGACTGGGGCGCTGATGATTCAAGGCATCGTTTTAGCCATCGGTATCGGTTTTATCGGTGGTTTGCTTCCATCATGGAGAGCGGCGAGATTGTCGGTGACGACGGCCTTGCGGGCTTTGTGACAGTGACTTTGTGTTAGGACGTGTTTTTTGAGTATGTTGGATGCGACTATGAATGAATCGTTGCGCGGTTGAACGGTGCGTTTAGATCAGAGCGTGTGCATGTGATCGTTTTGATGTTGAATGATTGGTCGATCAACTGCATTTCAGTGTCTATGCGTCGCGTGCAGTTTGGTTTTGTTCAGCTCGCGCATAAGGAGATCATTCAGTTTTGCGAATGAAAGACTAAGAATGAAAGGCTAAGAATGAAAGATAATCAGACTCCCAATTATGGCTTGGATGCGCCAATTGCGGTGCGAAACATGCTCATATTCGCGGTGCTGGGGATTTCCCTGCTGGTCGCTAGATTGCTCGGCGTGTGGTCGAGGCAGGATGCGATTGCTGTTGTCGCTCGGCCATTGATGTTGGCTGGGATTAGCTTTGGTGTAATGGCACTATGGATGATTTATGACAGTAAGGTCGGAAAAATACGCGAGCGCGAAGTCTATCTGGATCAAATCGACTGGAATGGAAATGAGCGCGTTCTGGATGTGGGTTGTGGGCTTGGCTTGTTTCTTATCGGTGCGGCCAAGCGGCTCTCGACAGGACGCGCCGTCGGGATTGATAAGTGGCAGCAGGAAGATCTCCTCGGTAATAATGCCGAGGGTACCTTGCGCAACGCGATGATCGAAGGCGTTGTGGACAAAGTCGAAGTTCACACCGGCGATGCGCGACAACTCCCTTTCGCCGACTCCAGCTTCGACGTAGTGCTTTCAAGCATGGCGCTGCACAACATTTATAGTGCGGACGAACGGCAAATCGCCGTGCGCGAGATCGCGCGAGTGTTAGCGCCCGGCGGTCGTGTGCTCATCGTCGATGTGCGGCATACGTCGGCTTACGCTGCCACGTTGCGTGACGCGGGATTAAGCGATGCACGCTGCGTGCAAGGCATGTTCTCTTATCTGATAACGCTCATTACGTTCGGCGCGGCAGGCTGGGGTTATGTGATCGGTAGTAAGGTTTCGCCGGCCAGTGCGCCTAAGGAGTAAAGTTAGACTCGAAAATTGGGGGGACTATTTGTAGTTGTACTGACTTGTCTGATAGCAGTTTGTTGTTTGAATCGTAGAGACACTGATTTATTTTTAGGAAGTATTTAAAAACGAGCGCACTTTCTTCATCGGTAATCGTGATAAAGCATAAAAAATTTCAAACTTTGAGTAAAGAGGCGCAAGCAGCCTTAATGCGCCAATTTCCAGAAGTTCAAGCCGTGCTTGAAGGAGGGAGCCATTTGATGGGGCGTTATGCGATATCTGTGTTTGATCATTGGCTACGCGACGAAAGCGAATGGCACTTAATGGATTGTTTTGAGGGCCCTGAGCGTGCCGAGCGTGATCGGAAATTCCTAGCGCATTGGGAAGCGATATTCGATTCAACTGAAGTGTATACAGTAAGGTGGCGGGGGCGATGGCCGAGTAAATCTAAGTTGGTGATAAAGAGATTTACAGACAAGGCATTTTTCATGAAGCAATGTCGTTTCGACCCTCGAAAGTCACCTACGCAGTTTGTTCTTCTTCCGGAATTTGACTGTATTTTTGTAGCGTCGTGGGATGATACAAATGTTTGCTTCTTCAATTCTCGGGAGCACGCGGAAGAAATCGTTTCTCTTGCGAAGCGGTGTGGATTGCATTGCCTTGAATATGACGCATAGCGATGACCAGAGCGTGTTCACGTTATCATTTTCCCATTTTAAGATAAGACCTGATCGGCTTCCTTATGGCACGAGAATTAACCAGAAAATTGTTTGTTTTCTTAGTCATCATTGGACTAACAAGTGTGACATATATGTTCGTACAGACAATGAAACCGACAGAGGCAGCAATCGCAAATCGGCCGTACTTCGAGGTATCACTATCCGAGATTCCCGAGGGAGAAGCGCGATTTTTTGAATGGCATGGAAAACCATTCTGGGTGCTTCATCGAACCGAAGTACAAATTCGTTCGATTGACTTAAACAAGTCTTTGTTGCGAGACCCAGAGTCGAAGCAAGTTCGGAAGCTTGATGCCAAAATGGATGAGTTGACTCGATCAAATTCACCTGAGTATGTGGTGCTTAGTTTATTGTCGAACGTATCGCCTTGTGGTGTTGAATATAGAAAGCAAGCCCCGAGCGGATGGGAATTGCCTTGGTATGGTGGGTTTGTCGATAAGTGCAAAAATGCCGTCTATGATGTGTCGGGGCGAGTTTATGCGACAAGCCAATCAGACGCTACTAATTTGATCGTGATACCTCATTCGATTCTTGGCTCACGATTGAGCGCGTATGTTTAAGTGTTTGAAAGCAAGTGTTGAATGCGGTGTTTTTGAGATACTGCGCTAAGAAATCATCTGGCGTGATTGCTTGCTTTTTTCTGCCCTTCGCACTCGTTCCAAAAAAGTGGAAATAACTCGGAACACCATAGTCATTCGCAGCATTCGCGTTAGCGTTGGCATATTTGGCGAGGTTAGTATTTGGTTTGACCAATAGATTTTTTGGTCTTGAAGTTGCTTGGTTGATTGACCAACGTAGATAGAGATTTATTTAGCTGGTTTCTTTGTTAATTGGGGCCGCCGGTTTCTGAAGTCTTTTGAGAGTGGCGGGCAGCACCTGTCGAACTGGAGAGAACTTTGTTTCGAATTTTACGAGTGTGTTCATGCCTATATCTGTGCTTTGTGATACTGGCCAGCGTGGTTGATGTCGCTATATGGACAGTGATCGAATATCGAGATCAATCGGCGTTTTGTAACTTTTATGATGCCTTAACTATTGGGATTGAATGTCGAACCTTCGTTGGTTCGCAATTCTTAGAAACTCTTTTAAACTGGCCGTTGTTTCTCTTCAACAGCTTGGTGTTCGGTTTGTATTCTATTGATGCATTTATCTTTGCATTACTTGTTTGGTCGCCGATCATTCTTCTACTATGGGCATGCTTCCGGCGAAAGGAAGCATGCAAATTTGGCGTAGGCGGGTGATAAATGATAATTCGGCGTTCTAGTATTTGATTTTTTGGGATCATTCTCTGATTTACTCAAACCGATTACCTCACTTACGATATCAACATGAATGACGACACTTTTGTAGGAAAACGAATTTTAGTTGGGCTGAGCTATCTTGATGCATCGGGTGGCTTAACAGAGCAAATACAACTTCACGGCCTCATCAGTCGAATTTCGAAACACTCATTGTATTTCGATCGGAGTGATGGAGGCGGTGAGTTTTCAATTCCCTTTGAGGGTAAATTGGAAGCGGGGATTCCCGATGCTGTGTACACGCTACGCTCCACAGGCGAAGAAGTGTCAGGAGTTGATTATGTTGTTTCTTGGACCGTTCACGCAAGGAAAGATGAAAATTGATGGCCTCGAATAAGGGAATATTTGTGCTGTCCTCATTAAGAGTTTAGGTTTCATATGAACGCTACTAACACATACGCAATTGACAGTTTTGCCGAGAGAGCTTCACGTTATTGCGAATTTTGCGAGAAGACAGTTTTTACGTCCCACCATGCTTCGCAATTATCCGCATTTCTGTGTAGTTTGTACGAAGCAGCATTGCAATTGCCCAAAGTCGGTTTGGGCTACTGGGATGATGAATTACCTGATGTGCCCGAATCACAGTTGGCTATTGTGAAGGCGAATTTATCTGATTTTAATGGCTTTTACTATAGTCAGTATTTTGACCCTGATCCGAAATTTATTCTTACAAGCGAACCAAGCTTAGGTGATGTTGGCGATGATTTACTCGATATTTACCAAGATTTGAAACGCGGTTTATTGGATTTCCAACTCGGAAAAAAGGACGGAGCGCTATGGTATTGGTCTCGAATGCATAGTGACCATTGGGGGCGTCATGCGGTCGGTGCGATTTTTGCCTTGCATTGCCTAGTGATTTCGAAGGATGTGAAGAATGAGTTATGACATGGAGCTGAAACTAGAGACCTCCGCACAACTTACTGCGCGACCGAATTTTGAGTCTGCGATGCTCGCTGTGCCCTAGCACAGGTGCGCTTCTCGACTCAAACTTCGGCCGCTCGCGACAGTTGCGCAGAGGTCTCAACTAAGCTGTTTCGATTGGTATATGCCAGCACTGAGTTGCGTGACTGAGCGCTATTTGATCCACCGTGATTCGTGAAATCTATTGCGCTGATAATTGTAGAAAGAAACATACACATGACCCCCATCACCCTAAGTCTCATTTGCGGCATGAGTTTTGGCATTGCTACCGTGTTGCTGATGTTGCCTATGCAGTTTCCCGATAAGCGGCGTGCGCTTCTTGGGGCATTTTTTAGCCGCTTTGCGATTGGTTTTTTGATTCCCTTGTGCCAGATTCCTGGTGTGCCGTGGCCTTTGTCTGGTGCGCTCGTTGGGTTTCTCATTAGTTTGCCGGATGCTGTGATCACAAGGGCATATGCGCCCATTATCGGCGTGGGGGTGCTTGGAGGTGGGATCATAGGCTGGATTGTTGGGTAGGCCTAAAACTCCAACGCGACCCCAGCAATAACACCAGCACCGAGATCACGGTTACGACGATAGAAAAATAAAACGTCTCGGGCGCTTCTGCAATTCGAGTGGGGTAGATTTTATAGGCTGCGCCCAAGCCGACGAGGTTGCCGCCTGTGACTAACACTGCTGAGGCATAGTCGTGAAATCGGCGCGCTTTGTTGGCGCCCATGGCCCATTGTGGGTGAGTGTTGTAGCTGGGCAGGCTGTCCTGTGCATTGTCGAGCCGTTCTAGCTCGGACATAAATAATCGCAAATTGGTGATTGCGCGTTCTGCTTTGTAATTGAGTAGAGTGAGGCATAACGAAGCCACAGGAAAGCCGAGAAGCAACCACTCGACTGGCACTGTGCTGGCCGCCGTTCCCGGTTTGAGCGCGACCAGGGCGGCCAATAAACTCACCACCAAAGTAATGTATAACGCCAATGCTTGTTGGCGTTGCCCTATACGTGTCGTCACTTCTTGGCTGGCGGCGATGAAGCGGTAGTTTGCGTCGACTGCGGATTTGTGTGCCATGGGTGTGGCTCTTTCTAACGTGGGTGGAGTGGTGTGCCGCTTATCTGGGTATTAATTCGGTCAGTCAAGATGGCGAAGCACAAAAAAGGCTTCTGAATCTTCTATTTTGACCAGTGACCATCCCGCATGTTCATAAAATTTTTCTGCTCTCGTATGGATGCCTGTGCTTAAGTTTAATTCACTCAGACCAGTCGAGAATAACCACGCGATCATCATATCGTGTAATTGTTTGCCTATGCCTCGCCCTTCCGCGTCAGGATGCACAAACAGAGCCCAGATATTGCCTGTTTTGCGATTGCCCGCGGCAAAGCCAAGTACTTCACCAGCATCATTGAGAGCCACCCAGCTTCGTCCTTGTTCTTCTAGATAGGGCAGATAGTGCTCTTCGCGAATTTTATTCGACGTCAGTCGGTTTTCTAAGACAGCTTTGCGCACACGGTGCATGCCTTCGATGTCGTTGCTTGTGGCCGGACGATAGGTGCAATTCATAGATCACGCAGATGTTGGTAAGCGCTCATTCTACTTGAGTTTGTGCGATTCTCACGATTGCTGCGAGCTGCTGTTGGCTGTAGTGATGGGACATGGCCATGTCTGGTGTCAACGTGTGCAGGCTGGTTGGTGCTGGCGACGTGAAAGATGAATTTGGTTTGTACATGGGGGCGTTGACAACGAGCGCATTCGTTTCTGGTAACAAGCCAAACAAGTGCTGAAATATGAGCACCGCTTCAAGCAAAATTAAGTCGTGCCCCGGATGTCCTTTGTCGGCATATAACCATTCGGCATTCGGATGCTGATTTTTTCCTGCCATGAAGCTGGTTTGCACATCCACGTACTCAATTGCAGCTTGCGCCGCGATGGCGCGTTCCGCTTCGAGGAGGACACTCGTCATTCTTTGACTTGGTTGATAGCCACCTAATGAGATCGCTTTGACCTTGTGTGTCGTTGCAATGCGTGATAGCGCTTGCAGGGCGCTATGTACTTGCTTTTGAGAGACTTCGCCAAATGCGCCGAGCGCGTCGCCGCCGCGTTCTTGCAAAATCAAATAATCGTAATGTTTGGCTTGCAGCGCCCGCTCTACCGATCCGTCGTCCACACGTTCCGTGAGAGTTGCACCACCCCGCACAATCATGTCAGTTTCGATTGTTCTGTGATTCGCTGCCGCTATATGTTGTAGTACCGCTGGCAGGTTGCCTACGTAAGTCAGGCTATTGCCAACAAATAGAACTTGAATGGGTTTTGCTTCGTCTTCGCCAATCGCTAGAGCTGGATGAATAGCGGAGAGTAGAATCGAGAAAATCAGTAGGGCGCGGCGCATTTTCATATTGATCTTTTTTGCTGGTTGGATTGGTATTGCGGGTTAGGTGACTAACTATGTGGTGACCTTTTTCTCTTCCTGCAATGGTGGCGAGTGCCAAATTGTACAGCAGTCAAAACCAATAATTGTCCTGCACCCTGGTTATCACCCCCGTCTTTAGCTACACATCTATTTCAACCAACATCAATGCGCCCCATTGATCAACCAAGTTTGATATTCGTTCCAAAGCGAGCTCAGGTCACCTTGTGCGGTGCAGGCGGCGATTGCGTTATTCCAGCTCCAGTTTGCGTTGCCCGGTTTGGCTTGTTGGTTAAAGCAATAGGTGAAGCTTTTGTATCCCTTTTTTTCTTGCAGCCAGGCGAAAAAGAAGGCGGTGGTTTTGTAGCTGTCTGTCCACTTTCCGCCGGGGCGTCGGAAGCTGATCGGGATGTAGCCGTTGAGGTAGCGCACGGTGTCCGCCAAGCCTTCCACTGCAGGAAGATCCATGCCACTGGCGTGTTGATAGGCGTGGGTCATTTCGTGATAGAGAATGCCTTTGACTTCTTCTGCGACATTGACGCCTTGAGCGGCAATTTTTTCTAAGTAATAGGCGTTGACGTTGACCGTGATGCGGGGTGGATCACCGGCTTTCCATGCGACGCCATTCGGTTCATTTTCCCACCGTTCTATGTGCAGTTCTAGCGTGGAGAAAGCGGGGACTTCGTTGGCTTGTTGGTAGAGCGTACGCGCCACATTCTGTGAAATTTCGCGCAAATAATTTTGCGGGGATGGTACTAGCTTTTTAAACAGTTCTGCACCAGGTGATTGATCGGGGCGAAAATCAAGTGTCGGCGAGGCGACTTGTTCCCAGCTCACTTGTGAGGTGTTGCTTGTGCTGGCTGGCGTGATGGTAGCGCTATTGGTTGTTTGCTCGCCGCCACCGCAGCCTGCGAGAACCAGGTGCGAGCATAGAAGTGTGGTTTGTATCAGAGCTTTGAGTACAGCGATAGGGGATTTTTTGTTGAGAGTAAGCATGATCATCGTCAAAAAAAGGTGGGCTGCGTGCCCACCCAAAGTGAGAAAAGTAGAGTATTGCTGGCTCCGCCGAGTTTTTTTGATCTCGGCAGAGTTGAACACTTATATGAGTTAAGGCGCGCCGCTTGCTAACCAAGACTGGTATTCGTTCCATAGCGCTTGCGTCGTGTTGCCGCCTGTGCAGGCGCGCATTGCGCCGTCCCAGCTCCAGCCGCTATTGCCTGGACGTCCTTGTTGATTGAAGCAATATGGAAAGTCGGGATAGCCTTTGCGCTCTTTAATCCATGCGAAGAAGAAGGCCGTGGTTTTGTAGCTGTCAGTCCAACTTCCTCCGGTGTGACGGAACGAGGTGGGGATGTAGCCATTCAGATAGCGCACTGTGTCGGCTAGGCCTTCGATGGCGGGCAGGTCAACGCCGGTTGAAAATTGATAAGCGTGCGTCATTTCGTGGAACAAAATACCGCGCACTTCTTCGGCGACGTCGCCTCCGGCTGCGGCGATTCTTTCCAGATGATAGGCATTCACGTTGACTATGATACGTGGTGGGTCACCTGCTTTCCAGGCGACGCCGTTAGGCTCAGTTTCCCAGCGTTCTATGTGCAATTCCAGCGTGGAAAATGCCGGTACTTCTGAAGCGTTGTGATAGATGGTTTTTTGCACGTTCTCGGCAATGATTTGGATGTAGCTGTTGACGTCGGGAACGAGTTGATTGAACTTTAAACCGCCCGGTGATAAGTCGTTTCTAAAATCGACGGTGGGTTTGTTCCAGGCTCCGCAATTGGTGCATGTTGCCGCTTCATAAGTGGCGACCAGACTCGCACCACTATAGGCGCTATAGCCATTCAGATTCAAGTAATAAGTGCCAGTTTGTGGTGTGGCGAAACTGCAGGATTCGGTGGTGGTTGGGCCATCTGATTTGCAGTCGAAACTGGTGTTGCTGGCGGGGCTGCCAAATTTGACGAAGAGGTCGGCATCGCCACTGCCACCGCTTAGTTTGAAACTGAGGTTTTTTTGTCCCGATGGAACGTCGATGCGGAATTTTTTGTTGCTGTCTTTCGCCCCAGAGAGCCCCGATTGTGGCACGCCATTTTGCAGAACAACGGTGGTGTTCGATGAGTTGCTATCGAGGTTGCCGATCAATTCGAGCTCGGCCAATTGCGTTTCCGCTGCACCGTTGTTGTTGATGATATTGAAGCGATAGTAGCGATAAGAGACGCTTTGATTGACGGCATATTGGCGACGTAATTTGCGCTGCGAAAAACTCTGCGCCAATTGTGCGTCGATGCTGGCCCAGCTCTGGCCATCATTCGATCCTTCTAATTGCCAGTCACGCGGATCGCGGGCGGGCTCATCATTGGCGGAGGTAACGCTATAGGCGACCAACTTTGCGCCTTGCAGCACGTCATAGCGCAGCCAGCCGCGCGGTGCGAATGTGAGCCATTTGCTGTCTGCTGTGTTGTCAAAGGCTTGAACCCGGCCTTCGCTATTGGCGGAGTTTTCTGCCGAGGCGGTGATTTGGTTGGCATTGGGTGCTGTCAGATCAGTTGCCGCGAGAGTGGGCGCTGCCGCCAAGGTTTGATGGGCGCATTGATGATTGCGCAAAGCGGAAAGAGCAGCGCGGGCTTCCGATCCGGCATTGTGTTTGCCGGAGACCTGCACGCTGCGCATGACGTGTGCAATCTCTTGCGTTTGGCAAGTACGAACATGCGACTGCAGTAAAACTTTATTGACGTCGCTGTGTTGGTCTTGCGTTTTTATTGCAGCCAGACTTTGACTGCTCAGACTGTTGATTCCTACGATGAGACTGGCGCTGACGATGAGACTGCAACGCGAGCTCAGCTTGAGTGTTCCTTTCATTTGCTCCTCCAAGATTGGTTAGTTTTATTAAATATGATCGATGCTTGGACGGATGCCTTGCATCGCCATTGAACCTAGAAACGGTAGTTGGACGGGTTCAAGTGTGCATTTTTCCGCGTTTCTGGCAAGGCGTAAAGATGAAATGGATTAACCGGTGCATCTTTCGATAAATCAAACACTTAATTCAACTTTGAAGCGGTCAACTGCCGTTTCTAGGTTGAATGTAATAAATGCGCAAAGCCAAGGTCAAACGCTATTCAAAAAACGCCTGCTGTTTATGATGTTTAGTAAATGTGGGTGGTGCTGGTTTGATTGAATTGCGACGCATTAAACAAGCCTTTTTTGCCTGTGTTTTCCTATGAAACGTCACGTGTTTTATTTTGTTTTGTGCTTGCTCGTATGAGCTCGCTGTGCCAATTTTTTCTTTAGGAAACAAAGCCCAACTTTGGGTTGGTAAGACCACTTGGCGAAGAAAATTTTTTGTCAAAAGTAGCGATGTAAATGATGTGACCTCGCAGATGCGCGCAATGAACAACGTAGAAAAATATTTTCACAAATTGGTTTATTTATGATCGTGCGGCGCGGCTTGCAATGCGCGATAGAGCGGTCATTTGTGGAAGTTCTTGATTACTAAACTTTATAAACTAGAGGCGTTTGTTGACATGTCTTTGACTCTAGGGAAGCTAGATTTTTAGAATGGCCGTCGCTTAATTGCGTTCTGTTTTGCGTTTTGTTCGTTTCTTTTCTAAACCTAGTGAGTTAAACATGTCGAATAAAAAAATAGTTTTGAGGAAGACTGTGATCGCGCACACACTGAGTCTGCTGTGCGGCTCTGCGCTGTTGTCGATGGCGGTGAATTTGCCTGCGTTTGCGCAGTCAAATGCTACCGGTATTATTTTTGGCCAAACGACGCCTGCTGCAGGCTCCACTGTGCTGTTGGAAAATACCGCAACTGGTGTGCAACGCACGGTGCTGGTTGACTCTAGTGGAAAATTTCAGGCGACGTCGATGCCGCCCGGGATTTATGTGGTGAAGTTGTTGCGTCAGTCTGCGGTCGAAAAGACCGTTGAAATAGAAGCCTTAGTTGGGCGCGGCGTGGAAGTTAATTTTGGCGGGCAAAGTCAGGTGCAGCAAGTGACGATCGCTGCCAAGGTCAATCGAATTGACGTTTCCAATACCAATAACGGCCCGGTGTTTACCGCCCGCGAATTGGCGCAATTGCCGATTTCACAGAATGTCACTGCCATCATACAACTCGCACCCGGCACCATCAAAAATACCGGTGGCGGTTATGGGGAAGTGTCTAGCTTTGGCGGCTCCGGCGTGTCGGAAAATGCGTATTACATCAATGGCTTTCCGGTGGCGAATATTTTGACGCAGATTGGCACCTCCGAATTACCGTTTGGCGCGATTGCCAATGCGCAGATTTTGCAGGGCGGATTTGGCCCAGAGTTTGGTCGCGCGACTGGCGGTGTGGTGAATATCACGACTAAGAGTGGGACTAATCAATGGGAGTTTGGCACCAGGCTGTCTGTCATGCCGAACGCTTTGCGCTCACCGCAATTAAATACCTACTTCCCAAAGACGGGGAATAATCCTCTGACCGATGGCAAGCTGCAATTCTATAATCAAGACAATCGTGTATCGAGCCACACGGCGGGTGTGTATGTGGGCGGGCCTTTGATCAAGAATAAATTGTTTGGTTTTGTGGCGTTGGAGCGTAATAGCAGTGACAGTGAATCAATCGCTGCGTCGTCCGATAAAGTGTTTAACCCGACTGGCTGGTCAAAGAGCCACAATACGGTGGATCGCTATCTGGCAAAATTTGATTACAACCTAACCGATGATCACCATTTTGAGCTGACACAGATTCACGATGAAACGCGCAATCGCACTGGCCTGTATGGATTTGACTACGCGACTTTTACCCATAATGATGTCAAAAAAGGTGGGCTCACCTCTGTCAATTGCTGTGGCGCGCCCAACCCCGGTGCCGACGATACGATATTTAAATACACGGCTTATCTGAATGACGATTTGACGTTCACAACCTTGTATGGGCATTCAAAAACCAAGCACAGTCAATCGCCGGAAGGTTATAACCCTGCGATTTTTCAAACCAATTCTTCGGTGCAGTCGCGGGTGCCGGGCGTGACTTATCCTATCGTGCAAACAGTGCGGACACCGATACAAGCGTCTGATGTCGGTGATAGTCAAAAGACCTTGCGTATTGATGTCGAATACAAATTGGGTAAGCATTCTCTGCGCGCCGGATTAGACTACAACAAGGTGGCGTCCGTGGTCGGTGTGTCGGCGGCCGGTGGCGGTGTCTGGAATTATTTGTACACCGATAAACCAGCGACGTACAAAGGATTTGGGTTTACCGAAACGCCAGCGCAAGGCGGTGGTTATGGTCCGCAGGGTTTTTATGTTAGTCGCGATTTGAACAATAATGTCTCGCATCCGACCAGCACTCAGGCGGCGCAATACATCGAAGATCGCTATCAGGTTGCCGACAATATTTTGCTGTCTTTGGGTTTGCGCAACGAACAGTTTCGCAACAATAATAGTGCGGGACAAGCCTTCATACAACAAGACCGGCAACTCGCGCCACGACTAGGCGCGAGCTGGGATGTGAATCGGGATGGCAGTTTTAAAGTGTTTGGTAACGCGGGGCGTTATTTCATGCAAGTGCCGACCAATCTCTCGGCCAATACTGCGGGTGTGAATTTGATTACTAATCAAGCCTTCACTTACAGTGGTGTTGATCAAGCCACCGGCGCGCCGACCGGTTTGCATGCGATTAGCCCTGTCACTTCGGTCAATAATCAATGGGGCATACCGCAAGACCCACGTGGTCTGACTGCGATCAATCTCAAGCCCTTGTTTCAAGATGAAATGTCGCTGGGGTTTGAGAAGGCGGTGTCGCCCGAATACAATCTGGGCATGATGGGCAGTTATCGTACATTGCGTAGCTCTAACGATGATCTTTGTGATCAGCGTCCTATCGATGCCTGGGCGGCGCGCAATCATATCGATACCAGCCACTATGGATTTCCCTGCGCGACCGTCAATCCGGGTGAGGCGAATAGTTTGCTGCTCGATCTGCGTGGCGATAAAAATTTAGTGCGCGTTGATTTGAGTGCGGCTGATATTGGTTTGCCTAAGGTGACACGCGATTACGTGGCATTGAATTTCTTCCTCGAACATCCCTTGCGCAATGGCTGGTATGGCAAAGTCAATTACACGCTGTCGCGCAGCACAGGTAATAATGAAGGTCAGGTTGATTCTCTGCAGGGTAATAATGTGGCGCAAACGGTGGGTTGGGATCATAAAGAATTGATGCTATATGCCAGCGGTGATTTGCCCAATGACAGACGACATGTGATCAAGGCGTTTGGATTTGTTGAAGTGAATCCTGAAATTTCTCTGGGTGGCAATCTGAGTCTGTATTCGGGTATGCCAAGAAATTGTATAGGCGAATTGCCGACCTCGATTTCACCCAATCTCGGTTATGGCAGCAGCTATTTCTTTTGTAATGGAAAGCCGTCACCGCGTGGCAGTTTGGGACGCATGCCCTGGTTGACGCAGCTCGATACCAGCTTGTCCTATCGTCCCAAAGCGCTGGCTGGTTTGAACATGAAGGTCGATGTGTTCAATCTGTTCAATCGTCACACCATTATTTCTGAGAATGCGGTTTCAGTAAATAATGGCGTTCCTAGTCCAACCTATCTACAAGAAACGGGTCGCCTCAGTCCACGGGCGGTGCGCTTGACGATGGAGTATAACCACAAGTATTAAAATTCATATCCGGAATGGGCAATGGATGCAGAACCTGCATCCATTGCCGGATTGCTTATTGCGGCATGCTATTTAAGGCCGCGCGCGCTGGTACTGAGAAGTTGTAGCCATCGTGTTTGTCCCAGTTGATCGACCAAGTCATCACGCCACGGAAAGTGGGGTAGGCTTGTTTGGGGACGATGCTGCCGCAGTTGATGAGTTTACTGAGGCAATCTAGGGCTTTGCTGACATCAGCCGAGGTGGTGAAACCAGATCCGGCAGAGCTGCGACCGGACGGAACACCAAACGCGACCTGATCAGGGCGCAGACCTGTGAAGTTATTGCCGCCGTAGGTGAAGCCTTCAATCAACATTTTTGCCGTTCCAACTAACTGATCAGCAGAGCCCGCTTTGAGCGCAGTGGTTTGATAGGGCGTGTAGATATCACCGTTGTTGTAATACTGCGGATGCAAGATCGTCAGCTCGTTGCGCAGTGCATTGATGATAGGTATGTAGGCACCCCAAATCGCACCGTAAGAAGTGTAGCCACCTTCCACATAAACCCATTCTGGCGCCATAGAGAGATAGAAATTCGCGCCGACTTTGGCTTTCAGATTTTTGACCGCGATAGGCAAGAATGTTTGAATTGGTGCGCCCTGTGAGACACCATTTTCCAAATCGAGATCGATACCGTCAAAACCATATTTGGTAATGATCGCGTACAAGCTATTGGTAAAGTTGGTCGCCTCTGCATCCGATCCGACTGAGACCGAACCATTTTGTCCGCCTAAAGATAACACCACTTTTTTGCCCTTGGCTTGCTTGGCTTTGATGTCAGCGATAAATTGCGATTCGCTGCCTGCGCTTGGGTCCAGCGTGAAGCTGACATTGCCACCGCCAGCGTTGTCGCCAAACGAAACGACGATGACATCCCAATCATCCGTGACCTGAGCGATAGGGTAGGTATTGCCGCTAGGATTGGCAAAATTGTGCCAGTATCCGACCAAGGCATGTTTGGCGAGTCCGGGAACGGGAGTTGGTGTCGGCGTCGGTGTTGGCGTTGGCGTTGGTGTCGGCGTCGGCGTTGGAGTTGGCGTTGGAGTTGGGGTTGGTGTTGGAGTCGGAGTTGGGGTTGGTGTTGGAGTTGGTGTCGGGGTTGGGCAAGCGCTCGAAGTCACCGATGTCCATGCGCTGGTCCAAGCCCAGCCCACACCAGGCTCATATGCCGAAGCGCCTGTTGAACACCAGCCAGCGACGTCGCACCGATAGAAGCCGCCCGCATTAGTGACAACTTTACCTTGTTGGTAGGCAGTGCCAGCGACGTAAGCGCTGCAGCTTGGCGTTGGCGTAGGAGTTGGTGTCGGTGTTGGAGTCGGTGTTGGTGTTGGTGTTGGTGTTGGTGTTGGTGTTGGTGTTGGTGTTGGTGTTGGTGTAGGCGTTGGTGTTGGTGTTGGTGTTGGTGTTGGTGTAGGCGTTGGTGTTGGTGTTGGAGTACCTCCGCAAGCACCTTGACTTGTCCACGGCTGGCCGCTGCCTGATGCGCCGCTATTGGTGGATGGATTTTGATTTTGTGTCCACCAGTTCGCCAGATAGTTATAGCCTTGATAGCTGACTTGCGCTCCGCCGTTGTAGGCAGTGCTGGCGCTCCAGACTGCGTAGCATACGGTCGAGCTGGCGAGCGGTGGTCCGGCCATTGTTGATCCGGGTTTGCTGACATCAGTGCTGCCACCACAAGCAAATAAGAGGCTGCTGCCCGACGCACACACCATGATGTTGCGAATCAGATTTTTTAATACGATATTGTCCATGTTTGTCTCCCCTGTTTTTTGGATATTGGTGCAGACAAGTGAAAATAGACACCACCTTCGCTGCACATAAATTAAGCATGTGATGGCGCAAAATTGGCGTCAACTGGTTTTTAAATCGCAAAACCACTTTATAACCACATCGGTAATGACCGCGCTTCAGCATGATCAAAAAGTGCTGAAAAATGGATAGTTACGAGAGAAATTCTCGGAAACTCAGTGTGGTGCGAAATGTCAGGAATAATGCTGTTTTATTTAATGTTTTCAAACAATGAACAGACCAGATGTTGCGCCAATGTGAACTGGTATCAGGGCTATTTTTCAGCTTTCACAGATTTTTTCGCGGGGCGGTATGAATTAGTGACTCAGCTCAAAGCGGTTTTCGACTTGGAGAGGCGGAGTCGTTTATACTCTTGCTTTTGGCATCAGGCCTGCGGAGAAATAAGGTGTTTCTTTGCAATTTGATGCACCTCTGCGACGCCACTTAAGTTGTCGGCGTTTTGTGGGAGTTGAGCCAGATTGTTGATCAATGTGGCTTTCGCATTCCCCCGCAGTTCACAGTGAGAAGACTATGTCGAGTAAGGATTTGCCTGTATCAACAGAAGCGCAGGCATTGCAATTTGTGGATTCGTGTTCCCTGCCTACTACGTGGGCAAACTTCACCATGCATGCGTTTATTGAGCCAGCCACGGGCAAAGAGCATATCGCCCTGACCTTGTGTGTTGTTCGTGATGGTGAACCGGTCTTAGCCCGCATTCATTCTGAGTGTTTGACTGGTGACGCTTTGTTTAGTCAGCGTTGCGACTGTGGCCCGCAGTTGGAAATGGCGATGCAAAAAATCGCGGCGGAAGGACGTGGCGCGATTTTGTATTTACGTCAGGAAGGCCGTGGCATCGGTTTGCTGGCCAAAGTGCAGGCTTATCACTTGCAAGACGATGGCGCAGATACGGTGGAGGCGAATCAAAAACTGGGGTTTGCCGCTGATTTGCGTAGCTATAGCTTGTGCGATCCTATGCTCAAGCATTTGGGCATACATAGTGTGAAATTAATGACGAATAATCCGCGCAAGATTTCGGCTTTGCAGAACATGCAGGTGCGCGTGACCGAGCAAATTCCTTTGATCATTGCGCACAATCCTCACAATGAACGCTATTTGCAAACCAAGGCGACTAAACTAGGCCACATGCTGGCGCCGGATTTGTAATTCCATTTCTAAATCATTCGTGTCGTTGTTGCCTTCGGCTCGCCGTGCTAAAGCACTGTCTTCGCCTCGTCGCCTAGACACGATTGATTTGGAAATGGAATGTGTGGTCAACAGACCCTATCGATGTAAAAAATTCGGATCCCAAATCGGCGCGGCTTCTTTGGAAATCACAAAGCGGGCGTTTTCGTTTTGTATCTGAATCACTTCGTCCGCAACAGGCTTGGGCAGTCCGCGCCGCTTGGTGGGACGGTTTTGTATGAAGAGTGATTCGAGATAACTTTTCAGATAGTCCGGGTCGCCGGAAAACAGACAGATTTTTTGCCAGATGTGGGGATATTGGCTTTTGATCAGCTGTTCTGGTGCGATACGTTCGATGGCTGCCAGCGACAACGCGTGTGGATTGCCGTGTTCTATCTTGGTATAAATTTGGCCGTCTTGCAGGTCTTCATCGGCGAGGAGTTTTCCAAATGTTTGCATGCGGCTATCTAGCTTGGGTGCTTCCAATTCAGAAAATTGTTCAACTGTGCGCAGAATCTGCTCGTAGCTGGGAAGCGTGGCACGACTCCAGCGTATGCTCTTGATGCGGGCGCGTTTTAATATCTTGCGAGTCGGGTATTCGTCTTCACCGTTGTCCGCCGCTTCATCCTCCAATAACACCACAAATAAGAGCTTGAGCTGCGCGTTAAACACGCCAAAATCAATTTGGCGTGCGTCTAGTTTTTGGCGAAACAGGGCGGTCTTTTTCTCATTAGCGCTGGACACATTGATCAAATGACTGAGTGTCAGTTTAGGAAAAATCTGGCAATTTGGCAGAGCTTGTCTGAGACGTTTGAAGAAAACTTCCTCTTCGGAATTAAATAAATGACGGCGCTCAAAGTCGGGCGGAGTTTTGGAATCTCGGTCGAGAAATTGCGAGAACATGGGACACCTCATGCAGAGCTTAGTGATAAAGCTACTATACTGCGCATCTTCTGTTTAGCAAATAGAATTGCTGAAAAAATAGTCAGGTGGTGCTGGCTTGCGGACGAGTGGTGCAATCAATAAAAAAAACCCAAGACCTTGCAAGGTCTTGGGTTTTTTTATAGGAGCAACTAATTTTAAGCAAATGCTGGCAAGTTGTAGCCCTGGATGTCTGCTGCGCTGATTAAGCCAGCCAGATAGATTTGCGTTGCTTTGCGGCCTTCGACATCCGTCAGGTAGGCTTGCAAGCGCTCTTTGACTTCATCAAAACTAACGACGTCGCCGCCATTGCGTTCTGTGACTTGAATGATGTGGTAGCCAAACTGAGTTTCAATTAATTCTGGTGTGATATTGCCTGGCTCTGTGCTAAATACCGCTTGTTCAAATTCAGGCACCATCTGACCGCGACCAAATTGACCCAGAGCGCCGCCTTCTTTGCCGGAAGGGCAGCTAGAATGTTCGCGCGCCATCGCTGCAAATGCTGACGGATTTTTTTGCAAATCTGCCAAAATGCCTTCTGCTTTGGCCTTGACCAGGGAAGCAGCTAAGCCTTCACCGATGTTGAATAAGATGTGACTGGCAGCTGCCATTTCACCTTGTTTGAAGCTAGCTTGATTTTCATCATAAAAACTGCGGCACATCGCTTCGTCGGCAGGCGTGAATTGCACTTCTTGCTCTAACAAACGACCGATTGTTTCGTCATTGCTTTCCGCAGAGATGCCAGCTTTGGCAGCTTGATCTAGCATCAATTTGCGCAAAATTAATTCTTGCACGGCGCTGTCGCGTAATTGTTCACCTTCTGGATGACCAGCGGCGCGCGCTCTGTCCATTTCTGCATTGATCGTGGCTTCGGAGATTTCTGTGCCGTTGACGCTAATAGTCATGATGTTCCTAACGAAAAAAGGTGTGTGAATGAAAACTTTGAAATAAATTTTAGGCTAATTGGGGATGAAAACTGAGTTTTCAATCCCTATTTTTAAGTCGAAGCAAGTTGCGCTGTTAATTCGGCAATGCGGGCTTTCAACTCTTGGTTTTCTGCACGCAGTGCCAGCAATTCGGTACGCATGGCGTCACTCTCAGCGTGCTGCGTGCTTGGTGCCGTAGTCGTGTTCATTGTGGAGCTGATGGTGGCATTGTCGGTCTCGCCGCCATCAACAGGTTTGACTGCACGCGGGCTGCGGGTTTGGCGCAATTGTCTTGCGGTTTCTTGCAATTCTTTTTTACCACCTGCGACCGCAGCAACTTGTTGCTCTTCGGGCAGGGCGGCAATGGTCGCCGCGGTGTTAATCGAGATGGTGCCAGCGCGTACCGCTTCGACCAACTCTGGCGTGGCTGCTTTGCGGATTTTTTCGATTTGCGCCACGGCTGGTTTTGAGAGCCCAGCGACTTTGGCAATTTCTTCGCGAGTCTCGACCGGAACCGGATCGGGATCTTTTAAAGCGAGTTCGGCTTCTTGGGCTTTTTCCTGACTGCTCTTGTCTTTGCGGCGGGTGTTGATGATGTCTTTTTTGCGCAAAGCCAAAACGCCGCGCTGAAAACTCGACACGCTGCGGCGCGCCAGATGATTGTCGATCATCCATAGCATCACATCTTCCAGACTGTTGAACTGGTCATTTTGCTTGGTTTGAAAGGGAATGCCGTGCTTTTGGCAAATCGCATAGCGATTGTGTCCGTCGATCAGGGTTTCTTGCCACAACACCAGCGCATCACGACAGCCTTCTTTGAGCAGGCTGCGTTCTAAGGCGAGGTATTCATGTTGCGTGAGGGGATCGATGTAGTCGCGTAATTGCGGATTGATAATGATGGTCATGAGGCAGCTGCGCTAAAAATGCAAAGCCCGCCACTTTACAGCATTCCTTTGAGCCGGTCATATCCAGAACGACTGACCGCCAGTTGCGCACCGACCTGCATGACCGCCTGATAGCTATCTTTGCTGGCGCGTTCCAGACATTTTAGCGCTTGAAGCCGGATGATGGTCGAACGGTGTATGCGCACAAAAATTGCTGGATCGAGTTGTTTCTCTAAATCAGACAAGCTTTGCGTCTTCAATAATGATTTGCCTGCGTAATGAATGTGCACGTAGTCATCCATCGCCTCGATATAATCAATTTGCTCCAAAGGGATGATCACAGTCTGACCGCGATCGCGGATTACCAGTCGATCAGTTTTGCGATTGGCTTGCGTCAGCAGTTCGGGGATAGCTGGATTGTTTTGTCCTATTAGCTTGCGTGCTTTGTTGAGCGCTTCGTCAAAGCGCTGTTGTGAATACGGTTTCAGCAAATAATCAATCGCATGTTGATCAAAGGCCTTGAGTGCATATTGATCGTAAGCCGTCGTGAAAATAATCCCTTCCTTGCGCCCGGTCGCCTCTAACACTTCAAAGCCATTGAGCTTGGGCATCTGGATGTCGAGAAAAATCAGATCGGGCTGCAAGCTGGTGATCGTCTCGACGGCTTGCAAACCGTTTTCGCATTCACCGATGATCTGCATATCGGTGTGCGAGCGCAAAAATTCTTGTGTCAGACGACGCGCGAGATCTTCATCGTCGATGATGAGTACGCGAAATGGAGTGGTGTTTTGGTTCATGGATGTTTGTATGGCTTGGCTATTTTTCTGTTTCCAACGGCAGCGTGATCGTGACTTGGAATTTTCCCGCACTGCTTGTCCAATCCGCTTGTGCGCCTTGGCCGTAGACGCTGCGTAAGCGTGCATGCAGATTTTTTAAACCGGTGCCTGTGCCTTCGCTGCGCCTTTGTGCTCGAGACTGGCTGTCCTCATCGGCTGTATCGATGGGATTAGTAATGCGTAAAATTAAGTAGTCACGATAGGATGTCGCTTCGACCTGTATCGTGCCGCCATCGACCAGATCGCGTATGCCATGCTTGATCGCATTTTCTAAAAGCGGTTGCAAGATCATCGGCGGTAGCAAGCAAGTTTGTGTCTCTGGATTGATCTGCATTTGCACTTGTAGCTTTTTGCCAAAGCGGATTTTTTCTATCGATAAAAAATGTTCACACAAAGCGATTTCTTCGGCCAGCGTGATTTTGCTGCGTTCAGATAGCGCCAAAGTCTGCCTGAAAAATTGCGCAAGTTCGATTGTCATGTGGCGCGCGCCAGCAGGGTCGATGGCGGTTAAGGCGCTGATCGAGTTGAGACTATTAAACAAAAAATGCGGATTAATCTGGGTGCGCAATACTTGTAGCTCGGCTTCGCGCGCCAGAACTTGCGACGCCGCTTCACGCTTCTCGGCCTGCCGTAAATTTTCAAAGGCGATCAATACGTCATAGGCCAGAATCGACAATAAATACAGCAACATGCCGCTGATGAACATGACGCTCAGCACCATTTTGCTGAGAGTGATGCCTGCCCAAGTTTCATTGAGCGAGACGCCAAATTGATTCCACGCGACACCAAACAAAACCCAGATCAAACTGGAGATCGCAGCGCTACAACCGAAGACCATCAAGACGCGGAGAATCTGGCGACGTTGCATGGTTAAGGCCCGTCCCACATAAAATGCAGAAGTGGAAATGAAGCCGAAGACGAGGCAGCAAGGCAGGGCAAAGAAGAGAGCATTGCTCCATGCGGCTGTGCCGCTTAATACCAGGACGGTTGCAATCACACTCGCGACGCAGAGCCAGATGGCGATACTGAAGGCTAGTCTGGGGGTGTGGGATAGGATGGGGTTCATGTGGGGTTGTCGTTTGTTTTTTTGTGGGGTGGTTTGTAACCCGTTTTTTTATTTTGTGTTTGCTGTTGATCGACGGTCTGTAGGGCGGGTTGCAACCCGCCGTTTGTTTATCCTTCGGATTTGCGTTTACTGTTGATTTGCTGCCTGTTGGCCGGGGGCGGCCCGGCAGCCGCTCACTTTTCTTGTCCCGCCAAGAAAAGTAAGCAAAAGAAAGCGGCCGCACTTCGTCGCCCTTCGGGTACCCAATGCTGCAAAACAAAAAATGGGAAAGCGTTGAAACTCGCCTTCGGCTCAAACAGCAACGCTTTCTTAATCCATTTTCTGTTTCGCATCATTGGCGACGCAGAAGCGGATGAACGTCAACGGCAAAGTCAAAAGCCAATCAACATCAACATCAACATCAACATCAACATCAACATCAACTTCAAAAGCAAATCAACGCTGGTAATTTCTTACGTAATTCGTGTTTTTAGATCAGGAAAAAATTACCAGTTTCTGCCCTGCGATCATAACTAGTTTTTAATCTCCACGCCACCCATGACTGCTGTTCCTGTGATGATCAGGCGTTTGTTGGCGTCGATGGTTGGTTCGCTGGAGTCGTCTATGCCGCCCAGGAAGGCGATGCCGTTGTTGACTACGCGCCAGTCTTTTGGAATCTTCAAGGAGACGCCGCCCCAGAATGCTGTGATGTCGATGACGGCTTCGGTTTGAATCACGGCGTTGCGTAGATCGATTTCTGCTCCGCCCATGATGGCTGTGACTGAGCCGCCACGGAAATCTTGTGAAGCGACGTTGCCCTGATGTCCGCTCATGACTGCGACCACATCGATGTTGGATTCGTTACTGTTTTCTTGTGCGCAAAGTCCATTGCCGTCAGCGTCGCGCAATTTGTCTTTAAAGATCATCGCCAAACCCGCCATGATAATAATCAGTGGCCACCAATCGCGCAGATGGAAACTAATTATGCCCATATAGTTGAGTGTCATGGATATGCCGAGTAACACTAAGCCGCCGCCTACGAATGTGCCAGAGCGAGTGCGTGTATTACTGAGTTTGAGCGCACCGACCACGATAAAGACAGTGGGCCAGAATCGTATGATGTCTTGAGCATTAAAAAAATGAAGGTTGTCTGCCAGTGCCAAAACGCCTATGAGCAAAATAAATGCACCTATGATCAAGCGTTGTTGTGGATTAGAGGATTTCATCGTTGAACCTTTTTAGAAAAAATTAGATGGGGTGTACGGTGCGGGAGATTCTATTCTTCCCTTTTGAAAAAATAAGCGAGCACATGACTGGCGCCGTAAGCGATCAACATCCATGGCCAGCTATTGCTGAAATTAAAGCCCCAGACTTTTTCAAAGCAGAGATAGAGCCAAACGCCGATAAAAATCTGAAATAAAGCACTGACGGTTTCGCCCGCTGTTTTGGCGCGAATCAGTGCGAGTAAGCCAAAGCCGGAAACGCACACAGAGGCGATTAGCCACCAATGAAGTCTGAGGTTGATGTAGTCAAATTTAGCGAGTAAAAATATCGTGCCGACCGCAACCAAAGTTAATCCGAACTCGACACTGCTGCGTGCCTTGCGTGATGTTCTGAACATTCTGTTTGACATGGGAAGTCTCCTGAAAAGTGTTATTGCGAAAATGTTTGCGCCACATCGATAAGATAAATCAGCCGAAAAATGAAGTCATGCCAAATTCGGTGAACGACGGAAATTGTCGGTGAGTGACGACAACGGCGGTGAATAGCGCTTAGATGATGTGTCTGAAAGTCAGATTGATGCGTGCTGCGCAGGGCGTGGTTTCGCGGGCGATGGAATGCAGCCAGTGGCTTTGGGTGTTGCCAGACATGAGGAGCAAGCTACCGTGTTGCAGAGCCATAGAGTAGCGCTGATCTTTTTTTGTTTTGTGCTTGAGCAGAAACTGGCGGCTAGCGCCGAGACTGAGTGAGGCGATATTGGGTTGCGAACCCAATTCTTTTTCGTCGTCGCTATGCCAGCCCATCGCGTCTTGCTGATCACGATAGAGGTTTAATAGCACGCTGTTGAACGTGCATAGGCATAGGTCTTGTATCTCTCGACGCAGTTGCAGAATCGTGGGCGTCCATGGCGAGGGCGCGAGATGTAAGCCAGAGTAGCTGTAATGGGCGTTTGGGTCACCAAGCCAGGCGCTCAAACGTGGTTGCTTGCGTGCGATGCCTGCGATGCGGATTTCTTCCTGACGCCATGCGGTTTCGCTGAGTAATTGCTGTAGCGCGAGGTCTGCTTTTTTCTCGTCTAAAAAGTGAGGAAAATAACGTAAATGAGCATCTTCTAATTGGATATCTTCGGATTCACTGTCTGACAGAAATAGCGATTGCTGCGCCATGCGATTTATTTTCCTAACAAACGATGACGTTCGTATTCGATATTAAGGATGGTTTTTTGGACGGCAACGTCCATGTTGTGTGTCAAATTGACGAAACTAAAACCCACCTGATATTTGCCGTAACGTGCTTGCCCCAGAAAACTGATGTGTTTGACGATGACAGGGCAATGTACATTTAAATTATTGGACAGAGTAACCCACGCTTGGAAGATTTCATCGCCAACAGCGAACGATGGAGGGTGATCCACGATGATGCCAAATCCACTGACGCTGAGGTCGTGCACTGGCCAATCCGCGATGAGCTTGGCATCCTCGTCAGACAGTTTGACTCGAATTTTTGCAGATCCGGGAACAACGATGCGATAGCTCTCCCGACGCTGAAGGCGAATCACGCGATCGGGCAGGGGAACCCAAAAAGCATCGTCTTCACCCCATAAAAAACGCTGTGGATTTTGCCCTGTAAATTGCACCCGAATGCCATCTGGATTGGCGATGAATACGCATTGCTTGGCTTTTTCCAACAAACGATTCGATTTAGGGTCGCCACCTAAATCGAATACCAGTCCGTCGGGACGCGCCGAGAGGATTGCCGTTAGAATAAAATGCTGACCCGCATTAAAATACAAGGTCACGCCCTCGCGTCTGTGAGCAAGGTCATTTAATACGCTCAGTATTTCAACCTGACTGAGCAGAAAATACTTGTCTTCAATCTCTTCGTTGCTTAGCGATGCGGACATGGCAGACTCATAGCAGGGCTAGTTGATACAAGAATGGGGCAAATACGCGGTCTTTCATCTCATTGTAATAATTGGATGAAATGTTCGGCGCTGCGGATAATCGCTTTTGATTCCATTCCAAACATATTGCGTGTTTCTTGCACCACAAAATCATTGGTCCCTCTGGTGCAATATAAAACGCCTTCAAAGTTAGTACCCAGATAGGTGAAAGGGGTGAGCTTGGTTTTGACTGGTGTGTCGTTAGTGAGCAAAGCGCGCATTTTGCGTTCGACGTCGTATAAGCTATTGACTTTAATATCGACGACGCCCCCTTTGGGTGTGGGGAAATTGGCCGAAAAGACGGGAAACTGCCCTACTGGATTCTTGATAAAAATTTTGACACCAAGTTTGAGAAACTTACTGATGGCAAAGAAATCATCTTCGGTAAACATAGGTTTACTCCTAAGCGCTTAGTTTAGGTGTAGATTACCAGAAAGTTTCTTTTGCCCCAATATAATCATGGATTGAAGTATGCTTTAACCTAAGTTTGTGGCGATTTTTGCTGATTTGGGCTGCCAGCGATGAAGGCAAGTCGCCGAAAGTGGCGATCGATTGTCTTTGCTAACCTATATTGATTTTTACGAGCTGTATATCTATGAACCAAAGAGAATCAGAATTTGAATTTATAAAAGGCTTAAGTGCCGAATTGTCATCGCGCAATTTGGTGTTTCCGACTTCGTTGAAAGCGACGATGAAAATTCGTCAGGCCTTGGATGATCCTGATATGCCGATTGAACAGGTCGCTAGGATAATCAGCACCGAGCCCGTGTTATCAGCCCAAGTGTTGATGCTGTCAAATACGCCTATGTTTAATCGTACCAGTAAAAAAATAGACGAGCTCAAGGTCGCGGTCAGTCTGCTTGGTTTTGGCGTTGTCAGAAATGTCGCCATTTCTGTCGGCATGAAGCAACTCAAAGATCAGCAAGAAAATGCGACTAAATCAGAGCAAATGGAGGGACTCTGGACGCGCAGCGTACGCGTAGCAGCCTTGTCTCTTGTGATTGCTAAAAATCGGAGTAAATTAAGTCCAGATAAGGCGATGATCGCTGGTTTGCTGCATGATATTGGCAAGTTCTATATCCTTAGTCGCGCACATCAATACCAAGGCTTATTTCATTCAGAAGAGGCCTTGTGGGATTTGGTTGATCAGTGGCACGCAGACATCGGCGCGGCGATATTGGAAAGTTGGGAAGTGTCGGATGATATCCGGGCAGCTGTCATGGATAGAAGTCGTGATGACCTGCCGTTGACGCAACGCGCCAGTTTGACCGATGTTGTTTCCGCGGCGGATTTTCTCGATGCCAGCTTCGTCAAACAATCGATTGATGAACTTGATTGGGAAGCGATTCCTACTTCCTTAGTTAACCTAAAGCTCGATCACGATCAGACAGAAAACCTGATGAACGAAACGCGTCAGGAAATGGCGCAGATACTGAAGGTGATTGCCTGAGTAGAGAGTCAGGAACTAAACTTCTAAAATCGACTCCAAGAGCAGCTTATTTTTTATTCGACGGAGGATGTATGAAAAAAATGTTGTTTAGTTTGGCGTTCATCGGCGCACTGTGTCAGAGCGCAGTGGCGCAAGATCCATTGCAAGCGGCGATCAGCGGCAGTCACCGTAGTGCGGCGAACATCGCACGAGATGCGGCGCGACATCCGAATGAAACTCTGCAGTTTTTTGGTATTCAAAATAGTATGAAGGTCGTCGAATTGGCGCCGGGTGGCGGTTGGTATACCGAGATTTTGGCGCCCTATTTGCGCAAGGATGGTAAATTGATTTTGGCTGGTGCAGGAAACGCATTGAAGACTAAATTGAGCGAGTCCCCGGCACTTTATGATCAGGTCAGCATAGGCGAATTTAATCCCGCAAAAAAAATCGACTATGCAGCGCCATCCAGTGTTGATATGGTTTTGACTTTTCGCAATGTGCATAATTGGATGAGTGTGAACGACACCGCAGCAAAGGCAGTTTTTCAAAGTGCCTTCGATGCGCTGAAATCGGGCGGAGTGTTTGGTGTGGTTGAGCATCGCTTGCCAGAATCAACTAAGCACGATGATAAAGGCAGCACTGGTTATGTGCATCAAAGCTATGTCATTGCACTGGCGCAAAGCGTGGGATTTAAATTGGCTGCGCAATTCGAAATTAACGCCAACCCCAAAGACAATGCAAATCACGAAGGCGGAGTCTGGGCTTTGCCTCCTGTGCTGACCAACAAAGAGAAAGACAAGGAAAAATATTTGGCAGTCGGCGAAAGTGATCGCATGACTTTGAAGTTTGTGAAGCCCTAACAGCCTGTCGGACTTAGGAGTTGTCGGCTGCAAAATCACCTGGACGGTTCATATTTCACCGGCTTTTTGGTCAATATCTAGATATTGACGCTGCAAATCCGGCAAAATCTGACCTCGCCCAGCTGATTTTTCGCTTCGACACACTAAGTCCGACAGGCTGCTAGTCCGATTTTATTCGACTATCCAGCGTTACAATAGGTGCACAGACATGAAGTTCAAAAGGCTGACTGGTCTTTTGAACTTCTTTTTTATGGAGGAGCGAAAATGAAACAATGGAGCTTATGTGTGTTTGTTGGCGCGGCTATCGCGTTGGTGGCGATGGAGAGCGACGCTCAAACCATGTATCGATGCGGTAGTAATTATCAAGACAAACCTTGTGCCCAGGGCCAAGTCGGAAAAGTCATAGGTACTCAATCAAGCCGTGACGATTCAGCTGCGCCAGCCATTGATGCTGCTTGCCGCCGTCGTAGTGAAGCCGCTAAGAAAATTATCTGGTCGCGGAAAGGCGGCGCTTCCAAAGCTGATTTGCTGGCAGGTGTTGACAGTATGGAGGAATCACGCTTGATCGAAGATGTCTATGCCATCAAGGGTGATTACACTCAAATTCGCAAAACCATAGAAACCGAATGCATGGCTACCAAAGAGAGAATGCGTGGATCGGACGGCGCGGTGAATGCAGATACCTTGCGGCTCGCGCGCGAAGTACAAGATAAACTGCGTGCGGAAGAAATTGCAGCGCAAGGCGATGATGGCAAATTCAAACGGCCTGCATCAACAACTAAGAACGCTTCACTGTGCGAAAACATAAAAATGCAATCAGAGATGCTCGATGCAGGCATCAAAGCCAGCAGTGATCAGGCAACGATACTGGTCTTCCAAAAGAAAAAAGATGAATTAGCCAAAGCGCGCTCGGCGGCATCTTGTCCTTAGCATATTTCTGTACCGGATTATTGCCGCACACGTTTCTTCGCGCCGGTCGCCTTGCTGCTTTTTGCTTTGTAATCGCCATGTCCACTGGCACCGGGAAAGCCAGAGCGGGCGCGTGGTTGGCTCGGTAAGCCTTTCACTGCCGATTTTTTTTCGACGGGAGCTGCGGGGTCTTCCGTCTCGGTGACGGATGTTGAGTTTGTTGTGTTGGGGATCATGGTTCACCTGTTGCGGGATTGAGCGGAATTTTTCTGAACAGGTCGGAAAATTGGCATTGTAAGTCGCAGGCTATAAAATGGCGAGGATTTTCCTAAGCTCGCTCAAGCGAGAGACGTAAAATATGAATACAAAAACATCGACAGACCGCGCAACTCACTTTCGTTCTCTGGACGATGTAAGAGACGCCTTGCGTATCTTTGCGACTGAGCGCGAATGGCAACCGTTTCATACGCCTAAAAATCTGGCAAGCGCATTGGCGGTGGAAGCGGCCGAATTGCTGGAGCCGTTTCAGTGGTTACAGAGTGGCGCTGATGAGGAACTGGATCCAGCCACACGCGCGGCAATCCGAGATGAAATGGCGGATGTGCTGACTTATCTGGTGATGTTGGCTGACCGTCTCGATGTTGATTTATTGGCGGCGACGCAGGAAAAAATGCGGCGTAATGCGCAGAAATATCCAATCGAACAATCACGCGGAAACGCAAAAAGTATCTAGGGACTTTATGTTGCAACGTATCAGTCAACACACTTTAAGCGATTTGTCCGAGCAGGCGAAAAACAGCCCGCGCTTACGCAAAAATTTGAACTTTCATGCCGACAATGAGGCCGCCTGCCATCGTTTGTTAAACGCGCTGGAACCCGGCACTTATGTGCAACCGCACTGTCATCTTTCACCGGACAAAGAAGAAACTTTGATTGTCTTGGCCGGGCGTATTGGCGTGCTGATTTTCAATGCCGACGGCAGCGTCGCCGAACATTTTATCCTCTCGCCACGTGACAATGATTTTGGTGTGACGATACCAGCTACGGTTTTTCATAGCATGGTCGCGCTGGAGAGTGGTGCTGTATTTTTCGAAGCAAAAGCGGGGCCGTATGTGCCTATCGCTGAAGAGGAAAAAGCAAGCTGGGCACCAGCGGAAACGGATACCGCTAGTGCTGACTATTTGCAGCGCATGCTCACTTATTTTGAAGCATAAATTTTTAAGGTGAAAGTTTAAATCGCCCCTTTTTTTCGATTTCATCGCAGGTCAACTTCCGCAAAATAAATTCTATCCCTGCTTCGGCAACCGGCGTGAGTGTTTGGTCAAAGCGCTGCAGTTGGTAGCGGTAAGTGGCATCCAAGGTTTCGACTTTCAGCGTTTGAGCTTCTCCCGAAAAACGCGCCAATAGCTCAAATAGATTGATTGACTTAGGTGACCAACTTTGTTGCTTGTGCAGGGTGAACGTCCACTTGTGATCGTAATTGAAACTTGACGGAAATTGCCCTTGTTCGTATAAGTCTTCGTCTGGAATAGTGACGATCAGATGACCGCTTGGCTTTAAAACCCGTAGCCAATGCGCTAGTGCAATGACCGGATCTTGCATGTGTTCCAAGCAGTGACTGGAATGCACGAAATCAAATTGTCTGTCCCTGACGCTCTCCAGATATTGCGCATCGCCGTCGACTAAATCCCAATTGCGCACGGTACCCATGCGTGGAAACTGTTCCGCATACTGGCTGACAGGGTCGGGGCCGCAACCTATATCAATACCATTCCCAACAAAATAACGACTCGCGAACCGGCTATCGTGCAGACGGCGGCTGAGTGCTTTACTCGCTTCATGCATAGGATTTTCCTTTCTGCGTGTGTCTCTGGTGATCGAATAATGAATTTCAATATCGTTCGATATCGCTGATGTGGAGTATCACTTCACAATACCACTCAGTTTATCCGAAAAGACCTGCCACAAGAACTTTGTCGTTTGGCGTTGCCGACCTTAAGCTGCGTTCCATGTTGTGAAGCAAATGCAAGACGCCCTCAGACATCAGGTATTTGGCACTTGTTCTAATTGAAAAGTTAAACATCGTTTTGCCGTACTGGACGTTCTTTTGGTTTGAGAATAATTTCGTTCTCACATTTTTTAGATTTTTATAGAGGTTGATTATGTTGAAGAAAAATAGTGTAGCGGTTGTGTTGGCAGTTGCTGGTTTGATGATTGGTGCAAGTGCTTCGGCGCAAGTGTATGTTGGTGGTAGCTTGGGTCAGGCAAAGACAAATGTTGATTGTGCCGGTACGACAAAGTGCGACAAGATTTCCGCAACTTCAAAAATTTTTGGCGGCTATAACATCGACAAAAATTTCGCGATAGAAGCGAGCTATGACTGGTTAGGAAAAATTGGTGCGCAAACCAAAGAAGCTGGTGTGACAGCTGATCACGAAATCAAAGCTAAGAGTTTTGAATTAGCCGGTGTAGTAAAGCATGACTTTACAGACGAACTGAGTGGCTTTGCAAAATTGGGCGTCGCTCGTGTCACTGCAGATGGTAAGTCAAGCTTAGCAGGTAGCAAATATACCTATGACACAAGCTCAACCCAGCCAGTGATTGGTTTGGGTCTGAATTACAAGATCAGTAAAGAAGTGGCATTGCGTGGTGAGTTTGAATCGCGTCGCGTTAAATTGTTTGATGAAAAAGCACGCGTGAATACTTTCACTGTCGGCGCTCAGTATAGTTTCTAAGTTCGCGCTATCTCATCGGTTTTACCGGTAGTTCGCTGTAGGATGGGGGCATTTCTCTGAAAAGGGAAATGCCCCCATTTTGTTGTGGAAATCGCTGACGCGCATTGCAATTCGCCTTTTTGAGATTGGATCAGTTAAAATCAAACGATCAATCGATATCGGGAGAACTATCATGTTTTTGGATCATGCAAAAATTTCTGCCACCCATAGCGAGACCGAACCAGACAGAATTGAGCGATTAAACCGGGTGTATGGCTATGCGATTGGTCTTGCCGATGCGGATGGAAACACCGATTGCATTACAAAACTAGCCAAGCTCCACGATCACAAGGGTACGCTGATGGTGATCTGGCATGAAGCGCCGACTGAATATGAGCGCATTTATTTCTTGAAAGCCTGGCGTAGTAAAGTTGGTGATGAATCGACACATGTAGAACATGCATTGATGTTGCATGACCCAGAGTCGGATCAGGCAGAAACAGGAAACTGAATTACTGTAATAAGTAAAAAAGCCCGCACTGAAAATAATCAGTGCGGGCTTTTCATTTTGCGGGGGGATGTTTAGCTGAGCTCTCCCAATAATTCAGCGAGCCCAGACCAGCCAATTTCTATCCCTATGCAGAGCAAAATAAAAGCAGACAAGCGCATTAAGACCGTGGCGCCGACGTCGCCTAAGAGACTTTCCAGATTGCGCGCAAAGCGGTACGACAAATAAATCGCCAGAGTCGTTAACAACACGCCCAAGCTCGCCGCAATGCCAGTGATGATCCAGTCCACTGGTTTTTTTGGTAGTTGCGCGCCGAGGGTAATTGAGGTGGCGATCGCTCCGGGACCGACGGTCAGCGGGAAACTAAATGGGAAAAAACTATGACGGCGCAATTCTTCTTTGCTCCAGTTGCCTGCGGACGCCGCAACTGAATTGCGTAATTTATCTTGTCCCTGATCGTTCAATAATTTCCAACCCGCCATGCCAACCACGATACCGCCAGCGACGCGGACGATAGGGAGGGAAATCCCAAAAAAGTCTAAGACATACGAGCCTACAAAAATCGCGCCCATCAAAAGAAAGAAACAATTAAACGCAATCCGCTTGGCAAGCCGGTTTGCCATGCTCTGATCCATAGGTCCTGTCATCGAAAGGAAAATCGGTGCGACCGCGATGGGGTTGAGGATGGGGAGTAGTGTAATCGGAACTACGATGAGAGCTTTGACAAAGACAGTGAGGGCTATGCTCATTTTTTCTCCATTTCATTAAGTCCTATAGCATTAGATTGCGTCTGGAATAGTAACAGAGCTTGGTTTGATTGCAAGCTACCCACTTTTTTTCTTGTCACAGTCAGCGTCATATTCCTGTCATATTCGGCTAGTAAAGTTCGGAACGCGTGAATTCTATGAGTTCTAGCTGTTGTGAATTGCAACGAATGCGTTTCCCAAAATGAAAATGAGGAAGATATGGAATTGAATCGTTTATTGAAGTCCTTTGTTATGTTGTTAAGTGTCTCTGCTGTTTTTTCATCAGTGCAGGCTGCTGAAGTGACCGGTGCGGGCGCGACTTTCCCTTACCCGATTTATGCAAAGTGGGCGGATGCCTATAAAAAAGCGACTGGCAATACGGTGAATTATCAATCCATCGGTTCCGGTGGCGGTATCAAACAAATTAAATCGAAAACGGTCGATTTTGGCGCTTCCGATATGCCTTTAAAGGCTGAGGACTTAGAGGCCGATGGCTTGACTCAATTTCCAGCCGTGATTGGTGGTGTGGTGCCGGTGGTGAATCTGGATGGTATCGCTCCCGGTCAGTTGAAAATGACTGGCGAGGTGTTGGCGAAGATTTATATGGGCAGCATCACAAAATGGAATGCACCTGAAATCGTGGCGTTAAATGCGGGCGTGAAATTGCCGGCAGAAGACATCACCGTGGTGCATCGTTCTGATGGGTCTGGAACGACTTTTATCTGGACCGACTATTTGTCCAAAGTCAGTGCTGAATTTAAATCGACGGTGAGTTCTGGCACTGCGGTGAAATGGCCAGTTGGTTTGGGCGGCAAGGGCAATGAAGGTGTAGCGGCGAACGTGCAGCGCATTAAAGGTGCTATCGGTTACGTGGAATACGCTTACGTGAAGCGTAACAAGATGATCCACACTCAAGTAAAAAACCGTGATGGCAATTTTGTACAAGCCGATGACGTGAATTTTAAGGCGGCTGCTTCCGGCGCTGAGTGGGCAAAAACTCCAGGCATGGGTGTGATCCTGACGAATCAAACTGGAAAAGAAAGCTGGCCTATCAGCGGCGCGACTTTCATCCTCTTGCACAAGGTTGCAGCAAATCCAGCGAACACTAAAGAAGTCTTGAAATTCTTTGAGTGGGCGTTTGCGAATGGCGCTGAAATGGCGACGGAGTTGGAATACGTTCCCATGCCTGCTGATGTGATCAAGTTGATTCACGCAGGTTGGAAAAATAATCTGAAAGATGGGTCTGGTAAGTCTTTGTATTAATGTGTGAATTGCTTGTAGCGCCGTCACCTTCAAGTGACGGTGCTATTTTTGTTTGTGGATCCGTTTGGATTGTTGAATATGACCGGAAATTTTTCATCACCGCACATCGTGACGATGCGCAAACAGAAGTTGCAAGACTTCTTGTTTCATAAGCTCACCTTGAGCTTTGCTATTTTTGTGTTGCTGGTGTTGGCGGGAATTGTGTTTTCTTTGTTCTACGGCGCTTTGCCCGCGATGAAGCAATTTGGATTTGCTTTTATCACGACGGTGGAATGGGATCCGATTAATGACCAGTATGGTGGCGCGATTGCCATCGTCGGTACCTTGCTGACATCAGGCATTGCTTTGCTGATCGCGGTGCCGGTGAGTTTTGGGATTGCTTTGTTTTTGACAGAAATCTGCCCCTCCTGGCTGAAGCGTCCATTGGGCACGGCGATAGAATTGCTCGCTGGCGTGCCTAGTATTATTTATGGCATGTGGGGTTTATTTATTTTTGCACCGTTTTTTAGCTCTTATGGGCAGCCATTGTTGGCAAAGACCTTGGGGCAGCTTCCTGTGATCGGTCAATTATTTTCAGGTTCTATGATCGGTATCGGCATACTGACTGCAGGCATCGTCTTGGGGATTATGATTATTCCTTTTATCGCTTCAGTGATGCGTGACGTGTTTGAAATCGTTCCTTCGGTATTGAAAGAATCGGCCTATGGTTTGGGATGTACCCGCTGGGAAGTGGTGCGCAAAGTGGTGTTGCCTTATACGCGCGCGGGTGTGATCGGCGGCATCATGTTGGGCTTGGGGCGTGCTCTGGGCGAAACGATGGCGATTACTTTTGTGATTGGCAACGCGCATAAACTGCATTGGTCTTTGTTCGCGGGCGGCAATAGTATCGCCTCAACTCTGGCGAATGAATTTGCTGAAGCGGAATCGGAACTTCATATTGCGTCTTTGTTTTTGCTTGGATTTATCTTGTTCGTGATTACCTTTTTGGTCCTGGCAGCGGCGAAATTACTGCTGTTGAGTATGAAGAAAAAGGAGGGCTTGAAATGAAACAATTGAAATCGAACGCTGTGTACAAGAGACGTCTACGTACACACAGAATCGGCATTTTCTTTTCAACTGCGGCGATGGCCTTGGGCGTTTCGTTCTTGTTGTGGATCTTGTTCATCTTGTTTGCAAAAGGCTTGGGGGCATTGAATTGGGAAGTGTTGTCGGCGGCAACACCTGCGCCTGGCGAAGAGGGCGGCGGGCTGGCAAATGCCATCTTAGGGAGCGTCTTGATGGTGGGATTCTCTACCCTGATCAGTACACCGATCGGCATTTTGGCGGGCGTGTATCTGGCTGAGTATGGCGAAAAAAACTGGTTCAGCGATGTGACGCGCTTTGTGGTCGATATTATGTTGTCGGCACCGTCGGTAGTGATAGGTTTGTTTGTATATGCGATTTATGTCGCGCACATTCACCATTTTTCCGGCTGGGCTGGAAGTCTGGCACTGTCGCTGATTGCGATTCCGGTAGTGGTCAGGACGACCGACAATATGCTGGCTCTGGTGCCCAATAGTTTGCGTGAAGCGGCATTTGCCTTAGGCGCACCGCGTTGGAAAGTCGCGATTTTTATCCGGGTAAAGGCAGTGAAGGCGGGGATTTTGACCGGCGTGTTGTTGGCGCTGGCGAGGATTTCAGGCGAGACCGCGCCTTTGCTGTTCACCGCTTTGAATAATCAGTTTATGAATGCAGACATGAATAAGCCGATGGCGAATCTGCCCGTGGTGATTTATCAGTTTGCGATGAGCCCTTATGACAATTGGCGTGGACTGGCGTGGACTGGCGCTCTGTTGGTGACCTTGAGTGTGTTGGGATTAAATATTTTTTCGCGCACTGTGTTAGCAAAGCGAGTTCCACAAGCTTGAATCCTAGATAAATATCAGATAAAAGAAAGTAAGCAGATGAGTGTAAATGTTAATCAGGCGATGAGTGACGCTTCGATTTGTATCGAGACGCAAAATCTTAATTTTTACTATGGCAAAAATCGTAGTTTGCATGACGTGAATTTGAAGGTGTATGAGAAAAAAGTGACTGCATTTATCGGCCCTTCTGGATGTGGTAAATCGACTTTGTTACGCACCTTTAATCGCATGTACGATTTGTACCCGGGGCAACGAGCAGAAGGCGCGATTTTGTATCATGGACAAAATATTCTGTCATCCGAACAAGACATCAATTTGTTGCGCGCCAAAGTGGGTATGGTGTTTCAGAAACCAACACCTTTCCCTATGTCGGTCTATGACAATATCGCGTTTGGTGTACGTTTGTATGAAAATTTATCCAAAGGAGAAATGGACGAGCGCGTTGAGTGGGCTTTGAAGAAAGCCGCTCTGTGGAACGAGGTAAAAGATAAATTGAGCAGCAGCGGCTTGAGTTTATCTGGCGGTCAGCAACAGCGTTTATGTATTGCGCGTGGCGTGTCTGTGAAGCCCGATGTCTTGTTGTTGGACGAACCAACCTCGGCGCTCGATCCTATTTCTACCGTCAAAATTGAAGAGTTGATTAACGAACTCAAGCAAGACTATACCATCGTCATCGTGACGCATAATATGCAGCAAGCGGCACGTTGTTCTGACTATACGGCGTATATGTATCTGGGCGAATTAGTCGAATTTGGTGAGACCGATAGCATCTTTATGAATCCGGTGCGCAAGGAAACGCAGGACTATATTACGGGACGGTTCGGTTAATCTTGGTAGCGCAACACAACAACGAATACAGGAGTAGATAATGACAGGTGAACATTCATCATCCCAATACAATCATGATCTGGAAGTGATCCGGTCTCAGGTTTTGTTGATGGGTGGTTTGGTAGAGAGTCACTTTCGCGATGCGATGAATTGTTATCGCAGTGGTGATGCCGCGCAGTCGCAGGCGGTGGTGAAGTCGGACGAAGAGGTCAATCGTTTGGAAATTGTGTTGGATGATCTTTGCAGTCATTTGATTGTAAAACGTCAGCCAGCAGCAAATGATTTGCGGACTGTGATGGCCACGGGGAAGGTGATTACCGATCTGGAACGGATTGGAGATGAATCGACTAAGATTGCCCGGATCGCGCAAGAGATGATGAGCAAAAATGGCGGGAATATTTTGTTCAGCGGCTATGATATGGTGAAGGGAATGGCCGATAATGTAGAGAACATGTTGCATCAGGCATTGGACGTGTTTGCACGCCACGATGATGAGAAGGCTTTGCAACTGATTGCGTATGATCAGATCATTGATACGGACTGCCGTGCCATCATGCATAATCTGATGAAGGCGATGATGGAGGACTCGACGGTCATCTCTGCTGCCTTAGATGCCTTGTGGGTGACGAAAGCCATCGAACGGATTGGCGATCATGCGAAGAATATCGCCGAGCATACGATTTATATTGTGGCTGGACGAGATATTCGTCATTCTGCGCTGCCCGAAGTGAAGAAGTAAGCTCGACCAAAGATAACCAGAGAAGCGATTTGAATGTCAACCGATAAAACGACCATACTCATCGTTGAAGATGAGCCAGCAATTAGTGAATTAGTCAGCTTTACTTTGCGCAGTGCAGGTTGGAGTACGTTTAGTGTGGGGACGACCGCGGAGGCTTGGGAATATTTGCAAAGACGGTCGCCGCAATTGATTTTGCTCGATTGGATGCTGCCTGATCAAAGTGGTCTGCGGTTCTTGTCTCGTATTCGTTCTGATCGTAATTTTAATGAGATTCCTGTCATTATGCTGACCGCGAAGAGCATGGAGGAAGATAAGATCGCAGGTTTAGATCATGGCGCCGATGATTACGTCACCAAACCGTTTTCTCCGCGTGAATTAACTGCGCGGATCAAAGCGATGTTGCGACGTAAAAGTCCGGAACACGCGCAGTCTAGTTTGATGATCGCAAACGTGTATCTCGACCCGGTGAGTTGTAGCGTGAAGGTCGATGATATTAAAATCGAGATCGGGCATGCAGAATATAAGTTACTGAAATTTTTTATGGCTCACCCCGAACGGGTTTTTTCGCGCAGTCAATTGTTAGATAAAGTGTGGGGTGACCACGTGGTGATCGAAGAGCGCACAGTTGATGTTCATGTGCTGCGTTTGCGTAAAGTGTTGCGCAATGCGGAGGGTTTGATCAAGACAATACGCAGCGTTGGTTATATGCTGTCGGAAAAATAAGCTTATCTATGTCATCTATGCGACCTCATTTTGTGTTCTGGATTTCTGCCGCGCTGCGTATCGCATTGATTTTTGCGCTCGCTGGCATTGCTGGCTATTTCGCTGGAAAAATTGTGGCGTTGGCAGTGATTATTCTATGCTTGTTGGTGACCGTGCTGATTCAACTTCAGTATTTATTGAATCTTTCAGATTGGCTGGATAACCCGAATAGCGCGAGATTACCGGATGGCTGGGGTGCATGGACCGAGATCTTTTCTCGCCTGTATAAATTGCGTCGTGGTGATGAAAAAAATCAAACTGAACTGACCGAGTGGCTAGCCCGTTTTCGTCAGGCGATGACTTTATTGCCGGATGGCGTTGTGATTATGGATGACGTGATGTTTTTGGAGTGGTGTAATCCAACTGCAGAGCATCATCTGGGATTAGATTTGTCGAAAGACAAAGGCATGCGCGTGACCAATCTGGTGCGTGCTCCAGAATTTATCGATTATATTGTTCTGGGGCGCTATCAGACGCCGCTCACCTTGGAATTGCGCGATCGTAAATTGATCGTGCATGTGATTCCTTTTGAAAACAGACGCCAGATTCTGGTGACCCATGATGTTACTGAGTCTGAGCGTATTGATCAGATGCGACGCGATTTTATCGCGAATGCGTCGCATGAATTGCGTACCCCACTGACCGTCATTAATGGCTTTCTCGAGATCGCCGCGAGCGAGCTTGAGCTCGACGCCGCGACCCGTGCTTCCCACCTCAAATTGATGAGCGAACAGGGCGCACGTATGCAACGCTTGGTGGAAGATATGCTGACCTTAAGTCGCCTCGAATCGACTGAATTTCAGGTTCGCAGGGAAACGATTGATATGCGCCTGATGATGCAGCATCTGGACACGGAGGCGCGCGCACTGTCTAACGGGCGGCATCATATTGAGTTAGCGTTCGATGGTCCTGATATGGAAGGCAGCAGCGACGAAATTCGCAGCGCGATGAGCAATCTGGTCAGTAATGCGATTCGTTATACATCAGACGGCGGTACCATTCAGATCAGTTGGTTGAATACAGACTCAGGACCTTGTTTTTCTGTACAAGATAATGGCATCGGTATCGCGGCCGAGCATATTTCAAGACTCACAGAACGATTTTATCGGGTTGATAAAAGTCGGTCTCGTGAGACACATGGCACTGGTCTGGGGCTGGCCATTGTTAAACACGTCCTATTGCGTCATCAGGCTCAACTGGTGATCACATCGCAACTGCAGGCGGGGAGTAAATTCTCTGTTTATTTTCCAGCGCCGTCTATACTGAAATTGGACTGAGGTTTGCATTAAGTTCCAATGGAAATCTGGGTAAAATTTTAACAAGCTAGAAATATTCCAAAAAGCAACAGGCCACTCTGCGGAAATCCTGTGATTTTTCTGGAATGCGCTAAACTCATCTGTGGATTCACCGGCGGTTTGACTGGGAAGGGCAGATCGATGGAAATGCGAGTGCTAGTCATAGACGATGCGCAAATTAATGTCGCGCTGCTTTGTCGTTTGCTCGATAAGATCGCGCATTGTTCCTCGCAGAGTTTCCTTGATCCCGCACTGGCTTTACTCTGGTGCGCGAAAAACACCCCTGATCTCGTCCTTGTTGATTATATGATGCCGGATATGAATGGCATCGAATTTATCCGTCAGTTTCGCCAGATTGCGCCGTGTGCGGATATCCCAGTTCTGATGATCACGTCCAGCGACGAATTAGCTTTGCGTTACGAAGCGTTTGAAGCGGGGGCAAATGATTTTCTCATCAAACCCGTCGATAAAATTGAATTTCTGGCACGAACCAAGAATATGCTGGCGCTCCGCAAGAATCAACGTTTTTTGGAAGACCGGGCGACCTGGCTCGATGCCGAGGTGCGGAAAGCCACCGCTGAAATTCGCGCTCGCGAACAAGAGACGATATTGCGACTCTCAAAGGCAGCAGATTCACGCGACCCTGAAACGGGGGCGCACATCGTTCGTATGGCAAATTATTCACGCATTATCGCGTCGCGGCTAGGTTTGAGCCCTGAGTTCCAACAAATGCTGTTAGAAGCAGCACCCATGCACGACATAGGCAAAGTTGGAATACCCGATCACATTTTATTAAAACCGGGGAAGCTGACGACCGAAGAATTTGCCATTATGAAGCAGCATGCCAATCTGGGTTTTCAGATTTTGACAGGGAGTCAGTCGGCGACTTTGCAAATGGGTGCCGAGATTGCTTTGTCCCACCATGAAAAATACGATGGTAGTGGCTATCCGCAAGGGTTGGCTGGCGAGAATATTCCCTTGGTCGCTCGTATCGTCGCCGTCGCCGATGTGTTCGATGCATTGACCTCAGAGCGTCCTTACAAAGTTGCCTGGGAGCTGGAGCGCGCCTTGCAATTTTTGCGCGATGGCCGTGGTCAGCATTTTGACCCACTATGCATAGACGCATTTATGTCTGCATTGCCGGAAATTTTGGAAATTCGTGAACGTTACAAGGAAGATGGCGATACGACTAACACATATGACCCCTATCGTTGATTTGGATAAAGGAAGCAATCATGCAAATTTCTCAGCTCGTGTTAAAGAATCTGGATACAGATTTGACCCAACTGTCAGGCTTGCTTTCTATCGAGCCACAATTGATCTTGGTGTTTGGTTATACCGGACATTTCGCAGATCCACGTTTAGCGCAAAGTCTGGCGCAAACATTCCCTGATGCGCAAAGAGTTGGATGTACCACCGCCGGGGAAATTACCTCAGCGGGCGTGGTCAACCACACCACCGTAGTGACAGCGATTCGGTTTAATTCAACAGTATTTAAAGTGGCAACTGCAGCGCTGCCTGCCATGGAGAACTCGTTTGATGCGGGTGCCGCCCTGGCAAATGAAATCGCCTCTACTGATTTGCGGGCTGTCCTGGTGCTGGGGCAGGGTGTGCATATCAATGGCAGTGCCATGATAGAAGGTATGGTAAGCCGACTTGGCGCGAGCCTGCCTATCACTGGTGGATTGGCAGGCGATGACGGAGAATTTGTGAAAACTTATACCTTGTCCAATGCAGGCGTATCGACCAATCGGATTGTCGGAATTGGGTTTTGTGGTGAACAGGTCTTGTTTTCACATGGTAGTTTTGGCGGCTGGCGTCCATTCGGACCCACGCGCAAAGTGACGCGCTGTGTCGGTAATATTCTGTATGAGCTTGATGGTGAGCCTGCACTTGATGTGTATAAGCGTTACCTCGGCGACTATGCAAAAGACTTGCCTGGTTCCGGTCTATTGTTCCCGTTCGAAATGTTAAGCGACGCTCGCGAATCTCTGGGGCAAATTCGTACCATTCTAGGTATAAACGAAGAAGATGGTAGTCTGGTGTTAGCAGGTGTGATCAATCCTAATGGCTATTTGCGCCTGATGCACGCGCACACAAATGACTTGGTCGATGGTGCTGAGACAGCAGCCAAAGCGACGATTAATGGTGTTGCTGATTGTGACGGGCAAGCGCTTGGTCTGTTAGTCAGTTGTGTAGGGCGTAAGCTGGTGATGGGAGGGCGCGTCGATGAGGAGGTCGAGGCCGTGCAAGATATTTTGGGAAAAAATACGATCGTGTGCGGGTTTTACTCTAATGGAGAAATTTGCCCGGGCTATCAGTTGGAAGCATGCAGCTTGCATAATCAAACGATGACGATCACTTATCTCGCCGAGAAATCCTGATGCCGCACAAGCTTTCTCTCCGCCAGTACAATCGATTATTGGGCATTGTTGGTGAAGAACAATTGGCTTCGGTATTGGCGGAATTCGAAGCGATAGACGAGTCCACAACTTTGAGCGCTGCGGCTTGTCACGCGCTCAAGGGGATGCGTCAATTTTTGACGCAAGTTGATGAAGCCTATGAGCAGGCGGACCGTGATCTGGCATTAGGAAAACGCAGTTTGGAATTGAGCTCTGATGAGCTGATGAATGCTAACCGTAGCTTGCGTCAAGAATCGGAAATGCGTCAGCAAGTCATACTCACATTGCGACGTACCGCAAATGAAGTGTTGTCACAATTGGGTAAGCGACTAGCCGATGAGGATAGCCTGGAGAGTTTAAGCACCTTGTTGGCTGGATTGGTTAGCGAGGTTTTGAGTACACGTAGTGAATTGCAAGCCGCGCTGGCGGCAATCAAAAATCAACAGTTCGCACTTGATCAACATGCGATTGTGAGTATTACCGATGCAGATGGCGCTTTAATTTATGCGAACGATAAATTTTGTGAAATCAGTCAGCTGAGTCTGGACGAGCTGCTGGGGAAAAATCACCGCATTGTCAATTCTGGATTCCATCACAAAGAATTCTTCGCGACCATGTGGCGCACAATTAGTGCTGGTCAAGTCTGGAATGGGGAAATTTGTAATAAGGCGAAAAATGGCGATCTCTATTGGACCAGTGCGACTATCGTTCCCTTTTTGAACTCAGATCGAAAACCTTATCAATACATATCGATCCGCACTGATATTACACAGCAACGTCGTTTGAAAGAAGAGATCGAGGCCAGCAAACGTCTCTTGCAAAACGTCATGAATACACTGGGCGAAGGCGTATATACACTTGACTCCGAGAGCCGATGCACATTCTTAAATCCAGAAGCAGAAAAAATTCTTGGATGGCGCCTCGACGAAATTCAAGGCATGTCATTGCACGATTTAATTCACGCACATCGACCTGATGGAAGCTATATCGCGGCAGAAAATTGCCCAATACGCCAGACTGTCAATGCGGGTCAAGTGTATCGCTCCGACAGTGAATACTTTGTGCATAAATCGGGGCGGTCTTTCCCTGTCTCTATCGTTGCTTCTCCCATCTTTGAAGATGGAAAAATTCTGGGGTCTGTGGCGGCCTTTCAGGATATCTCGGCTCGACATGCTGCGGATGCGGCATTGCGTGAGAGCGAAAACAAACAAAGGATGATGCTCGACAATGCCGCCGATGCGGTCTTCGTCGCAGGGCGCGATGAACGCTGGATTTACGTGAATGATTTGGCGTTAGCGATGCTGGGTTATACCCGCGAAGAATTGTTGGGAAGCGTTGTCTATGATCTCTTACCACCACAACAGCGGATCTATTCGCAGGAAAATTTCGCCGGGCAATTGGCGCGCGAGCGCCTGATCAGGCAAGAAATTCGCCTGTTAAAAAAAGACGGGAATATCGTTCCTGTCGAAATGAATGCAGCTTTGCTGCCTGATGGCAGTATTTATGGATCGTGTCGGGACATCACAGAGCGTAAGGAATTCGAGGCGGCATTGATCAAAGCGAAAATGGGCGCGGAAGCAGCCAATCGCGCCAAGAGCGAATTTTTGGCAACAATGAGCCACGAGATTCGTACACCGATGAATGGCATCATCGGCATGACCGAATTAGCTTTGGGAACCGAGTTGGCACCACAACAGCGCGAATATCTCGACATGGTGCAAGTATCCTCACTTTCTTTGCTGGCCATCATCAATGATATTTTAGATTTTTCAAAAATAGAGTCTGGCAAAATTGAGTTGGAAAACATAGAGTTTTCTTTACGCGAATTATTAGCGTCGACCTTGAAAGCACAGGCGCTGCGAGCAGAGCAAAAACGGATAGAACTGGCTTATCAAATCGATGCGAGATTGCCTGAAATGGTGTGGGGTGATCCTGGAAAATTGCGTCAGGTGCTGACCAATTTGATCGGCAACGCCATCAAGTTTAGCGATGGTGGCGAAATAGCGGTGATCGTTCGTTGCCAGCATCTGGAACACAATCAGGTCGATGTTTTTTTCTCGGTGCGCGACCACGGAATAGGAATACCGGCCGATAAATTGACCCAGATATTTGAACCATTTAGCCAAGCCGATGCGTCGACAACGCGTAAATATGGTGGGACTGGGCTTGGGCTGTCTATTTCTTCTCGCCTGGTGCAAAGCATGCAGGGACAATTGCAAGTCGATAGCGAAGAAGGAAAAGGCAGTCGTTTTTATTTTACGGTCACACTGACCCGAACTCTTGACGAGAATGAAGAAGACAGTCAGGCCGACTTTCAGGAGCTAAAGGTGTTGGTGGTTGACGACAATGCGATCACCCGACATTTTTTGTTTGACCTGCTGACGCCATGGAGCTGTCAGGTGCAATTGGCTGCAAGTGCAGACGCGGCATTAGAGGTAATTCGAGACGTCCGTTCACATAAGCGTACGATTGATTTAATCTTGCTTGATGTTTGTATGCCTGAGAAAGATGGCTATGCATTTGTCAGCTGTTTGGATGAACTGGAATTGCGAGGCGAAAGCCGGATTTTACTCTTATCGTCGGCAGCATCTTTGGACGAGGGAAGGCGCTGTCAGGAGTTAGCTATTGATGGGTATATACGCAAACCTTTGAGCCCTCAGGAATTACGTTTTGCGATGGAACTCGTGATGCGTGGCAGTGCTGGTGCCGCGCCTGCGACCCTGATCAATTATAGTCAGACCGGACAACAGGGAATGCCTCGTCAACGCCGCGTCTTATTGGCAGAAGACAACGCGATCAATCAGCGCTTGGTGCTTGGCCTGCTCTCCAAGTGGGGATACGCCGTTGATGTCGCCGAAAACGGAAAAGTCGCTGTGAGACAATATCAAACCACACAATACGATGTAATTTTGATGGACATGCAAATGCCCGAAATGGGGGGCGTTGAAGCGACCGCAGAAATCCGAAAACTGGAGCAAGGGAATACGCGCATCCCAATTGTCGCGATGACCGCTAATGCGATGATAGGCGACAAAGAAAAATGTATAGAGGCGGGCATGGATTATTATCTGTCCAAGCCTATCAAATCCGATCTGCTTCATCATTTGCTTGATCAGGTTTTACAAAACATACCGACGCCCGATGAGTCTGAGTTTGCCGCAATCGCTGATGCAACGACGCCAGTTGAGGCTGGTTTTAATTACGCTCAGGCGCTGCAGTCGGGCGATGCCGAAATTTTGTCAATTATCACCCCCATGTTTCTGGATGCATGTGATCAGCATGTTGAGGAAATACGCCAGGCTATTGTCAGCCAGAATGCAGGTGACTTGTATAGAACCGCACACACCTTGAAAGGCCTGGTGGGCAATTTTAATGCCGCCCCGCTTGAAGAGGCCGCCCGTGAGCTAGAGCAAAAGGGGAAGGCGGGAGAAATCAGGGACAGTGAAGGTCACTTTTCACGTATTGTTGAGGAAATGCCTGCATTGAAGAGCGCTCTGAAAACATATTTAGACATCCCAGTACAAAACTAAGGATTTTAAATACAAAAACTGCCTACCGATTTGATTGCTGTTCGCGTCAAGCCCTTATACAATCATGCACGAAGGAGAATGACTATGTTTCGTGTAATGTTGGTTGAGGACGATGAAAGATTGGCGGCGCTGGTGATGGAGTATCTTCATTCTTATGAGTTCGCGGTTGATCTGGTTCCACGCGGCGATTTAGCGGTCGCTCATTTTAAAGCGACATCGCCAGATATGGTGGTATTGGATTTGATGTTGCCCGGTTTGGATGGCATGGTGGTGTGCCGGCAAATCCGTGAAATCAGTAAAGTACCGATTTTAATTTTAACCGCACGCGAGGATTCCTACGATGAAGTGTCCGCACTGGAACAAGGTGCCGATGATTTTGTCAGCAAACCAGTGCAACCCCGGATTTTGTTGGCGCGTTTGCGTGCCTTGGTGCGTCGCATTCCTAGTCACGATAATGCGGTGGCGGCGCCAGAAGAGCTCTTGCAGTTTGGGTCTTTGTCGATTTCTCGTAGCGACAGGCTGGTGCATTGGAAACAGCAAGTCATCGATCTTTCAAATACTGAATTTAAGCTCTTGATGATCTTGGTGGAAGCGCCGGGAAAAGTGTTATCGCGTGACGATATTCTGAAAAAAATGCGCGGTATTGAATTTGATGGTCTGGATCGCAGTATTGATAACCTGATCTCCCGTTTGCGCCGTCGATTCGATGACCAGAACTCCGAGCGGATTAAAACAGTGTGGGGCGAAGGCTATTTGTTTTCACCCTCTGCCTGGGAATAAAGTCTTATTCTCTCAGAATAAAAGTCAAATGTTTCAACAGCAGGTTCAACCGCAGTTTCAACCGCAGTTTCAACACTAAGCGCTCTTGATGGGCGCTTTATTCTATGATCGCCGTCATCACCAATGGGCTGGTGCGCGTGATCAATTGTGCTTTTTCGAGTTGTTGTGTAAAGAGGAAACTACTGGTGCGCAAGGTCGGTGAGGTATCTGGCCACATCGCCGTATTGTCGAGTATGCCTATTGCTTGCGTGTTTTGGTTGGCCGATTTGATTTCCACCATGGCGATACTGTCGCGCTTGCCAAATCCGAGACGTATCCCTACACATTTTTTACCTTGCATTAAATTGGGTTCGACGTAACTCTGAAACGCCAGTGCTTGTTCACAGGCGTGACGCAAATCGCTGACTTCGTAGATGCCATCAGCGCGCGTGGCGAGGCTAATACGGAAGCGAAAATTGGCTTGTCCTGATCTTTGGTTGAGAACAATTTCAGCGTTCTCATCGTAGGCGGTTTTCAATAAAGGTAAAGGCGTGCGACCCAAGGCATCCAAAGGTAAATCAACGTGAATCGATTTGCTCAATAAGTGCAGACGTAAATTTTCTGTGCTGGCCGATTTGTCCTTAGGAACGATTTGCAAAGAATATTGAATCAGGTTTTTAGGTTTGCCATATTTTTCAAACCAAAGCATAGAGCGATACGCATCACGATAGCTCATCCACTCAGCGTCACGTGGGCGCGCAACGTCATCGCTGGACTGAGCGCTTGTCTGCAACGCAGTGCTCAAGAAGATGATCGCAGATAATGTGGACAGGGTTTTCACGATTAATTTTTGACCGATATGTTTTTGGCGGACCAGTCTTGTTCCAGGTTTAGAATCGATACGCTAATGCAGTCGATACGGTGACATTTGTTCTTTGTTGTACTAGCGGACTATTGGCCGCATTATTGAGTAAGTAGCTTGCATTTAATTTGGTCGTGACGAGCCACGAAGAGCTTAAATTGACATTCCAAAATAAATCGAGATGGACGTCTTTGACGCCAGCGCGCGCTTTGTATTCCATTGGCACTCCCACAGGTGTCGCCATCTTCGTAAAGGCGACTCCATCAAAGAGTGAAATCGATTGCACCGGGCCATTGACGTTGTTCACCCCAAAATAACTACGCGCATAGGCTTGATTGACTGCTTGTATCCCTAGTCCGACTGTGATCGCCTGATGCGAAGAAATCTCAGGCAATTTAAAGCGCACATCGGCGTTGTAGCGCAAGCCATTTCTATCATTACCTGAGCCGTATAAAAGCTGGTTATGCCAGCGCAGCTGAGGATTGAGCTGCATGTGATAAAAACCACCAGCGGTCAGGCGTGCTCTTACTGTGTTGAAAGCTGGTTTGATGCCAGCTTTACTTGACTCCATATTGGCATCGCCGGAAGGGAAAAAATTATGTGCATCATCTGGGAAATTTCTGGAGCCGGTAGAATTGCGTCCAGGTTCAATGCCAATCAATGGGCCGAAATCGCGTTGTGGCTGATCCGATAAATGTAAGCCAGCGTGCATGCCAGAGATAAAGGCACCATTGCTCCACTGCATTTGGAAGACGGGCAATGCGCGCACTCGGTGTTGTTTTGATCCTTCATAATTGGGCCTGACGATGACACCCAAACCCATGTAAAGATCATGGCTGCCATCTGGCATCAGGTTTTGCGCAGGCGTTTGTGCCTGGCTTAAACCGCTCGTGCCGAGTAATGCAATAATTATGGCGTAAATTTTCTTCATCATTTTTCTCAAGATTGATTACATGCGTCGCCGCAGACGCCATTTTACAATCGAGAAAACCCTAAAAGTTTGAATGACTTAAAACAATACTGAAATAGTTGTATATCTGCCTGTCCCTGCTTGATTTAAATTTGAATTTGCACGCTATTAAATTCAAATTGATCGTCGTTACGTGGAATAGTCAGGAACATATAGGGCGAACTAATCGCCATCGCGCAAATCGTGCCAGGTGCGGGAGAACTATCGTGATGGCTGACCCGGGTGACGCCATTGCTACGCCAGATCGCGACATCGTCGATGGCAAAACAGGCGTTGGCACGCTGTCCTAGAAACAAAGCCACAACCATTTGTTTGGAGAAGTCGATCGCGGGAGCATTCATTGGCGTGTGCTCATTCCATAATGAACCCCACGTTTGCTGATCGCGAATCACAAGTTGTCGTTGCTGTTGAATGCGCGAGTCTTGGCCAGTCGCGAGTAGTTCATGTGCGACACGCAATTTGGATACATCAATAAAATCGACAGGCAAATCTAAACGGCGGGTCTTAATCAAATTCATTGGTGTACTGATGCCGCTATATTTAGGGTCGCAACTTGCGACTGATATTTTTTCATCTTGCGCAAATTCGACGCTTAGTTTTTGCCCGTCCGAAGCGAGCCGTAAAATTTGCGTGCTGCTGCAATTATTGGCTGTCTTAAAAAAGCTTGCCACGACCATGCTGGATAGAAAATCAGGTCGTTGATCGATTGTATCTGGTTGAATATTTGCCTGATTCCAGAATTGGGTCCATGCGCTGATATCTCTGATCACCATGTTAGCTGGCGCCGCATTACGATAAAAAGAGGAGTTGAGTGCAAGCATCGGTAACACGCTCTCTTTACCCGCTGCGATTGTCAGTGCTTGCACTTGATGGGCTTTACCTAAACCGAGGTCCGCTTTTTCTAAATTTTGCAGTATCGTCTTAAATAAGCTCTCGTTTTCTTTGTCTGCGCAATTGAAGCGTGGTCCTGCGATGCTGTCGGCATTGGTGCAAAGAGTCGTTTGTGCTGTGTTTCCATATAAAGTCTGCGCATAAGCAGAGTCCGAACAAGAGCCAGCTTTGTCCCAGAATACAAACTTTTGATCGATAACGAACATGCGATTTTTGAGATTGTTGCAGCTGGCGGTTTGCGCCAATTCAACAAAAGCGCTGGTAGCGATTGGAGCCGGCGTATTGTGATTGCCAGATGCAGATGGGGCCGATCCGGCGCCACATGCGCAAAGGCTAGTGCATAAAGCGAGTGAACTAATTTGATTCAATCTAGTCAATCGACTCAAGAGTAGGTGCATGTGCGTATCCAGAAGAACGAAGTCAGGGATATCTTAGTGGCTGGGAGATGTGCATTCATCCCGAAAATAACGTGTTTTTGTCATCAATTTGTAAAACATCGCCGCGCTGCGACACATTCTTATAGAATACGCATGACATTAGAGTGAGCTAGGTGTGAATCGATTATTTTTACGTTTTTTGGGACCGGTGTTGCTATCGATAGCGTTGGCAACGGTCTTTGTTTATGCAGCGATCACATGGTTGTTTGGTGACCCCATCGAACAAAATGCGATGCGTCAGGCTGCGCCTCAAGTTTTTTTAATCGAGCAGTATATTGATAAGGCCGCTCCGGATGAGTGGTTGTCACGTTTAAATAAAGTGCGCGAAGTCTCGCAAGTCAGTTTTGAATTACTCCCTTTGGCACAAACAATGGCGAAGACTTTGGCGCAGGGCATTTAAGTGTGCGTGCCAATCTTCCCAGTAATGCCAATATTTATCCGCTGGCGGTACAAATCAACGAGATGGCATCGCGGATAGAACAATTGTTGGGTACGCATAAAAATTTGCTGCACTCGGTCTCGCATGAATTGCGCACGCCGATTGCCCGTCTCGAATTTGCACTGGAGATTTTGCAAAATTCCGCGCATGACATTAAGAGTCAGGATCGCATCAATGCCATGCAAGGCGACTTGGGGGAGCTAAATACCTTGGTTTCTGAGCTGTTGAATATGGCGAAATTGGATCAGCAGCACAGTCCTTTGCAGCTCTCGTTGATTCATGCTGAAAGCTTACTTGATCGCTGCGTCAATCAACTTCCTCCCTATCCGCCTCAATTGCAAGTGCACACCATCGCGCAACACAATGTTCCCGATATTTATGGTGATCCGCGCTTGCTGCCACGCGCGATTGTGAATCTATTGAAGAATGCTTTGAAATATGCGCAAAAAGAGATTCGTTTATCGATAGAGCAAGATGCCGATCGTTTTCATGCGGGTGTGTGGCGTATTTCGGTTGAGGATGATGGCCCTGGTATTCCGCTAGGTGAGCGGGCCAAAGTGTTTGAGGCGTTTTATCGCTTAGATCGCAGTCGCGATCGGGCGACGGGTGGATTTGGTTTGGGACTTTCCATCGTTAAACAAATCGTGGAATTGCATCACGGCCGGATAGAAATACGTGATTCAGAATTGGGCGGTGCTAAGTTTGTGATTCACTTGCCCGCGTTGACGCCAGAACAGCCCTCGTAATTACAAGGGCTGTCTTCTTGATGCCTTAGATTGCTTGCGTTCGCGTTTCTAACCAATGCAAAGCCGCACCAGTTAGGCGCGTAGACAATCGCTGCTGCACCATCGCGTGATAGGTATTGATCCAATCTTTTTCAGTTTGATCGAGGAGGGTTATCTCCATACAGCGTGTGTCGATCGGGCACAGCGTCAGTGTTTCAAATTCCAGGAACTCGCCAAACTCGCCATGCTCCAGCTTGGCTGCGGGCGTACACAGCAATAAATTTTCTATTCGCACACCCCATTTGCCGGGACGATAAATACCCGGTTCATCGGACGTAATCATACCGGCTTCCATCACCATATTGGCATCGGGAATTGCACCAGAAATCGATTGCGGACCTTCATGTACATTCAAAAAGAAACCGACGCCGTGTCCGGTGCCGTGCCCGTAATTGATGCCATGTGCCCACATCGGCGCACGCGCGATGGTGTCGAGCGAGGTAGAGTAAGTGCCGCGTGGGAAACGCATGCGCGACAAGGCGATCATGCCTTTGAGTACCAGCGTGAAGTCACGTTTTTGAGCGGGTGACACTTGTCCTATGCCGACTACCCGCGTGATATCAGTGGTGCCATTCAAGTATTGACCGCCAGAGTCGATCAGCAATAAACCATCACCCTCAATCACAGCGTGCGATTCTGCCGTAGCACGATAGTGAGGCATCGCGCCATTGGCGTTAAAGCCTGCAATGGTGCCGAAGCTCGGTGAAATAAAATGCGCTTGCCGGGCGCGCGCCGCGCAAATCTGTTCATCGATAGTGATTTCTGTGATGCTGGTTTTGCCAAGGCTATCTTCGAGCCAGGAGAAAAATTCACAGAGCGCAGCGCCATCTTGCTCCATCGCCGTACGCACGCAAGCGACTTCGGCGTCAGTCTTGCGCGACTTCATCAAGACAGTGGGATTGAGACTTTCTTTGATCTGCACATGGGTAGCAATCGCTTGTTTGAAACCATCGGTAATGCGGCGCGGATCAATTAAAAGCTTTGCATCTTGCGGCAATTGTGCGAGCGCTTTTGCAGCGCTGTGGTAATCCGCGAGTTGAATATTCTCTTGCGCTAAAGCTGATCTTATCGCTGCCGGCACTTTCTCTGCTTGTATGAATAAAGTGGCGCTATCGATTCCGATTAAGGCATGGGCGATGAAGACTGGGTTGTAACTGACATCGCTACCACGCAAATTGAGTAGCCAGGCGATATCATCGACGGTAGAAATGAAATGCCAGTCGGCAGCTTTGTCGCGCATGGCTTTTCTCAACATGGCGAGTTTTTCTGCGCGGCTGGTGCTGGCGAAGGGCGGTGCATGTTCAAATACGCTGGCTGTCGGTAAACTGGGACGATTCTCCCACACCGTACTGAGGACGTCGTGATCGGTATTTAAGACAATACTTTTTTCTTCCAGACCAGAGCGCAAGGCGCGTGCCGTTGCCAGTCCTAAGACTTTGCCATCAACGCTAAGCACCGAGTGCGCGGGCAAGGTTTGCACCAGCCATTCGATATAGACGGTCGCTGCGGCGGAATGCGTTTTCATCATGGTGACACCCGTACCCGCCAACTCGTTTTCTGCTTGTGACCAATAGCGACTATCGACCCAGCATCCGGCAAAATCTTGCGTCACGATCAGTGTCGCTACTGAACCCGTGAAGCCTGAAAAATATTCGCGACCTTGCCAGTGCGCGGGCAAATATTCAGATAAATGAGGATCGGAAGAGGGAATCAGAACAGCGTCAAAACCTTGCTGTTGCATGGCGACGCGTAATTGCTGCAGACGTTGTGGAATAGGTGACATGGCATATTCTTCATGTGACGTGCCACGCGGCTTTTGCGCATGGCGTGGTGAAAATTAAATGTAGCGGCGCAAGACCAAAGGCACAGCTTCGTGCGGATTGACGTGCATGTAATCAAGCTCGGGTGCCAGTTCAAATGCATAGGCCATATAGAAATCAACCAGACGCTCCTGATCGGCACGTACACCTAAGCGCAATTCTTGTATGCCGGTCGCTTGTGCATGGTGAATCACGGCTTCCAGCAAGTGTTGAGATAAGGCTTCACCGCGAAAGGCGGGCAGGATGCCCATACGTCGCATTTCCCAAGTACGGGTATCGCTGTCGATGGGGAGCCAGCGCACGGATCCGGCGGGCTCTTCATTGACCAATAAAATAAAACCGCCGCCTTGCAATAATTCTTGCGCGACTTTATCACTGCTTTCTAAGTGGCCGGAACTGCTGGGAGCGACTTTTTCTGCCCAACTGGCGCGAGTTAAATGCGCCAGCAAAGGCGCATCTTCTACTCGGGCTTCTCGTATGACGATGTCCATAAATTGAGAATGAGGTTAACGTACACGCATACCCGGCTCCGCGCCTGGCCATGCTTCCAAAATATACAAACCGGGATTGGTTTTTTCATCTGCAGCCGAGGCCGCCAAGACCATGCCTTCGGACATGCCAAATTTCATCTTGCGCGGCGCCAAGTTGGCGACCATGACGGTGAATTTACCGATCAATTGTTCGGGCTGATACGCTGATTTAATGCCTGAGAAGACATTGCGCGTTTTACCTTCGCCCACGTCCAAAGTCAGACGCAACAGTTTGTCTGAACCATCGACATGTTCGCAATTGACGATCTTGGCGATACGCAAATCGACTTTGGCGAAATCATCGATTTTAATTTCTGGCGCGAGTGACTCAATCGCGCCGCTAACTTCACCCGCCCCTTCAGGGGGAGGGCTGGGGAGGGGGTGGATTTCCGTCGAGCTAGCAACTGTCTTTTCGGGTGTTGGTTTAGACGCTTCAACAGGCGCATCAAACAACTGATCAAAAATCAGCGGATCAACCCGCTGCATCAAGTGTACATAAGGATTGATACGATGCTGATCCGGCATCGCAGTCTGTACGCTATCCCATTGCAAAGGCGCGATATTGAGCTGCGCTTCTACTTGTGTCGCTAAGTGCGGCAAGACAGGTTTTAAGAACACCGTCAAAATGCGGAAGGCTTCTAGTAAGCGGCTGCACACTTCCTGCAATTTGTCGTTGTTCTCTGCTTGCTTCGCCAGTTCCCAAGGCTTGTTGGCATCGACATAGGCGTTCACGAGATCAGCTTGCTCCATCACCGCACGCAGCGCTTTGCCATATTCGCGCGCTTCGTACAAGGCTTGAATATCGCCAGAAACCGCGCGCAGATTTTGGATGAAGGCATCGTCGTTGGTCGCCCACTTTGTGGTGATCACACCGTCAAAACGTTTCGTGATAAATCCCGCTGCGCGACTGGCGATGTTGATGTATTTGCCGATCAGATCGGAATTAACACGCGCGACAAAATCGTCTGGGTTCATGTCCAGATCTTCGACCTTGGCGTTTAATTTGGCCGCAAAATAATAGCGCAGCCACTCAGGATTCATGCCGATATCGAGGTAACGCAAAGGTGAAATGCCGGTGCCGCGCGACTTGGACATTTTTTCGCCAGAGACGGTGACAAAGCCGTGTGCATACACGTGATCTGGTATTTTGTAACCAGAAAACTTCAACATCGCTGGCCAGAATAAGGTGTGGAAGTAGGTGATGTCTTTGCCGATGAAATGAATCTGCTCGGTGCTTGGATCTGCCATGAAGGCATCGAAATCACGTCCAGTTTTATTGAAATAATTTTTCAACGACGCGAGATAACCGACCGGCGCATCAAGCCAAACATAAAAATATTTGCCCGGTTGATCGGGAATTTCAATGCCAAAATAAGGAGCATCGCGACTGATATCCCAGTCACCCAAACCGCCTTCACCTTCCAGCCATTCTTTGCATTTATTCGCCACTTCCGATTGCAAGCGATTGTCTTGCAAAGCCCAGCCGCGTAAAAATTCGACGCATTTTTCGTCCGACAATTTAAAGAAAAAATGCTCTGACGATTTCATCACCGGTGTCGCACCAGTCAATACTGAATAAGGGTTTTTGACTTCCGTCGGCGCATACACCGCGGAGCACACTTCGCATGAATCACCATACTGATCTTTGGCGCCGCATTTGGGACATTCACCCTTGATGTAGCGGTCAGGCAAAAACATGTTTTTGACCGGGTCATAAAATTGTTCGATAGTTTTGCTAGTGATAAAGCCAGCAGCTTTGAGTTTGCGATAAATGTCTTGCGACAGCGCGTGATTTTCCGCGCCATCGGTCGAGTGCCAGTTGTCGAATTTGACGTGAAATCCATCGAGATATTGCTGACGGCCAGCCGCGATTTGTCCCACAAATTCTTGCGGTGTGATGCCTGCTTTTTCGGCAGCGATCATGATAGGCGCGCCATGCGCATCGTCCGCACAAACGAAGTTGACCTCATGCCCCGACATTCGCTGATGACGAACCCAGATATCAGCCTGGATGTATTCCATGATATGGCCGAGATGGAAAGGCGCGTTCGCGTAGGGAAGGGCAGTGGTAACAAACAGCTTGCGGGTCATCATCTTGAATTTCTATTTTGAAAGAGGAAAAGACGTATTTTAACAGCGAAAACCCGCATCACAGAACTTTGCGTGCTTCTGTGTATGCGGGTTGTTGTGTGGGGATTTTTAATCCGATTTAATTGGGCAGCGGGAAGTTGCAGCGCACGTTTTTTGAAAAGTCAGTGAGAAATTTGACTTCAGCAGTGAGTGACGGGGTTTGAGAGAATCGTTTTATTCCAGGTGATTTCAGGTCTAAACTGAAAGACTGTAAGAAGCCAGATACGAGTATCCATGAAAAATAGGCGTCTGGACTTGATGCAATGGCTGTTGATTTCAGGTAGGAAACGCTGTACGGTTTTTTGAACTGATAGCTGTTGATACCGACGACCATGGAGATGGTACCGTCGTCTGAGATCGATAGATTACAAGCTGTGTTGCCAAAACTGGTGGTGCCAGCCGCTGTCCCCACAAAGCAAGAACTCGCACCAGGGTCGTTACTGGAGCCTTCCGGACAGGCTTGTGCGTGGCTTAATATCTGCGCTACGTCAGGTTTTGCGATAACGGGTGCTGTAAAAATATCCGCGCTATCGTCTGTGCCTACGGCGATGAGTTTTTTTGCATTGACGGTTTCATATTGGCTGACCGCAGCGGCGATTTTCATACCGTTGGTGATTGAATCGCTGTCAGTCAGATAGCCAAGGCCTTGTTTGATAGCAAAATAGTCGGCGATGCTTAATTTGTTGTCGAGTAAGTCTGCTACATAACCATAATCTTTGTTTCCTTTGAACGTGTGCGCGGAATAGAGAATGCTAGCAACCAAACTGGCGCGGGTTTCTTTTCAACTCACAAGGCTATTGCTCCAATAGTCCATTCCACCTTGATCGACGCTAGTCCGGCCAAGCACGTTTTTATAAACAATTTTGATGAAATCACCATTGCTCATCGCTGTGTTATAGCCAGTTTCTACCGGGAAATTTAACGCAGCCATGTAAAAGGTCTCCGCGACTTGATTGATGCTTGCACCTGCGGCGACTTGATCTATCCAATATGCCAGGCCGTTTGCGTCGGGTACGCGATTAAAAAATGCAACGTAGAGTTCTTCAATTTTCTGGACGTTGGTGGCGGAAATTGTGCTGACTTTTTTCGCGATTTGCAGATTGACGCTGACATCGGCAAATTGCAAGCTGGTGATGCCGCTATCGATCATAGTGATTTTGGATGTTGCGGTTTCACTGACTGCAAAACCACTCGCAGTGTTGCGAATTGTGTAGTTAGCGCGCAAGCCCGGAAAACTCTGCATCGTTGCCGTGGGAGTATAGGCAGGCGGCGGCATTTCTGTGTGTACCGGTGAGGATGGATTTCCTCCGCAGGCGAATAATAAGAAGCTGGAACAAGTGAGGAGTAGGGGACGTATGCTTTTCATATTTGGCTGTGTTGAGAGTTTATGGTTAAAGAAAGTGCTCGGTTTGTTGGACCAAGGTGTGAAAAAATTGGGACGCTGTCTCGAAAATATTGCTTGCACATGTAAGATGATTGATTTTCTTTCTTGGCAATGAAAGTAAAGCATCATATTCGACATTGCTATTCTTTGCAATTTTCCATAGGTAAACTAAATTCCAAAAAATGCAAATGTAACCCGGGAATACGGACGCGTAGCAGGGGTATCCGTGGATCGGTGTGCAATTTACGTTAGACTGACGGAAATTGAATGGAGAATGGCATGTCAGTCGCAAATACAAACGAACAAATCGAACAGATTCGCGCAGCGTTAGCGCAGGTGATTGATCCGAATACGCAAAAAGACTTGGTCACGTCCAAGGCAATTAAACAAATACAAATGAGTCAAGGCACAGCGTCGATAACCGTGGAACTGGGCTATCCTGCGCAGAGCCAATTAAGCCTCATTGACGATCTGGTTAAGCAAGCTTTGGCAGGCTTAAGCGGGGTAGAGCATGTCGAAGTGCGGGTGAGCAGTAAAATCATCGCGCATACCGTGCAACGTGGAATTAAGTTGATGCCCAATGTTAAAAATATTATTGCAGTGGCGTCTGGCAAGGGCGGCGTGGGCAAGTCAACGACGGCGGTGAATCTGGCGCTGGCCTTGGCTGCAGAAGGGGCGGCAGTCGGTCTATTGGATGCCGACATTTATGGACCGTCGCAACCGATGATGATGGGGGTAGCTGGCAAGCCGGAATCGGCGGATGGAAAAACCATGGAGCCATTGGAAAACTATGGCGTACAGGTATCCTCGATCGGTTTTATGATAGACCCCGATTCGCCTATGGTGTGGCGAGGGCCGATGGTGACGCAAGCTCTGCAACAATTGCTGGAATTGACGAATTGGCGTGACCTTGATTATTTGATTGTCGATATGCCGCCGGGCACCGGGGATATACAATTAACGCTCTCCCAAAAAGTGCCAGTTACTGGCGCGGTGATCGTGACCACGCCACAAGATATCGCCTTGCTCGATGCGCGCAAGGGATTGAAAATGTTTGAAAAAGTCGGCATTCCGATTTTGGGCATCGTCGAAAATATGAGCACCCATGTCTGCTCCAATTGCGGCCATCACGAAGCGATTTTTGGCGCTGGCGGCGGTGAAAAAATGTGTGCGGAGTATGGCGTTGATTTCCTCGGTGGCTTGCCATTAACGATGGCAATACGGGAGCAAGCTGATTCCGGCAAGCCCACAGTGGTCGCTGATCCTGATTGTGAAGTGGCGCGCATTTATAAAACGATTGCACGCAAAGTGGCGATTAAAGTGGCAGAGAAGGCGAAAGACATGAGCAGTAAATTCCCTACGATTACCGTCCAGAACACCTAAAGAAATGAGCTTTTCAACGCAAGATCGGGCGTGGATGCAGCAAGCTTTAACGCTTGCGTCTAAGGCCACGATGGCAACCTCGCCTAACCCCAGAGTGGGTTGTTTGATTGTGAAAGACGGCCAGATCTTGGGGCAGGGTTATACCCAGCCTGTCGGGCAAGCGCATGCCGAAGTCATGGCTTTGCGCGATGCCGCCAGTCATGGCAAGGATGTGCGTGGCGCGACAGCGTATGTGACGCTGGAACCATGCAGCCATTTTGGACGCACACCGCCTTGTGCTAATGCCTTGATCGAGGCTGGTGTGGCGCGCGTGGTGGCAGCGTTGGAAGATGCGAATCCGCAGGTGGCTGGTCGCGGTTTTGCCTTATTGCGCGGTGCGGGCATCGCTGTTGAATATGGCCTGATGGCGCACGAAGCGAGGGAAATGAATCTGGGATTTTTTAAGCGCATGGAAACAGGCATGCCGTGGGTACGCTTAAAAATGGCGGCAAGTCTGGATGGATTGACTGCGTTGCCAAATGGGCAGAGTCAATGGATTACCGATGCGGTAGCTAGAGAAGACGGCCATCGCTGGCGCGCCCGCGCTGATGCGATTATCACAGGAATAGGCACCGTCTTGGCCGATGATCCGAATATGAATATCCGCTTACCTGAAGGCTCGGCGCATCAGCCACGTAAGTTTGTGCTGGACTCGCATTTGCGCACGCCGGTCAACGCCAAGATACTGAGTGGTGCACCAGTCACCATCGTGCATAGCGTGCGTGACGAGCAATTGGAAAGCGCCTTGCAGCAAGCCGGAGCTCACCTGCTGTGCCTGCCCGCCGAACAGGGGCAAATCGATTTGCCTGCTTTGATGTTGGCGTTAGGCGCGCAGCATATTAATGAAGTTCATCTGGAGGCGGGCGCAAAATTGAGTGGCGCTTTCATCACCGCGCAGTGTGTGGACGAGTTGATCGTTTATCTGGCACCTAAATTATTGGGCGCCGGAATGCCTATGTTTGCCTTACCTGCTTTGCAAACGGTGGCGCAGGCGACGCAATTGCATGTGGTGGATGTGAGGCAAGTGGGGACGGCGATACGGATAGTGGCGCGACCGCAATGCACGAAATAAAAAAGCCGCATTGATTGCTCAATGCGGCTTTTAATTTTGGTCGGAGTACAAGGATTCGAACCTTGGACCCCCTGGTCCCAAACCAGGTGCGCTACCGGGCTGCGCTACACTCCGAGAAGCAGAATCATACTGTGTGCCGCTGTTCTTGTCAACCGCCCGCGCTGAGTGCCTTGCCTTTCGTCAGCACCTTCATAATTCTTGTTCGCTGTCAAAGTGACGTATTGCTCCGGTGATGGGGTCGGTGAAACGTATGCTCTTGGCCAGCAATTGTAAAGGGCGTTGATAATCGTCGGAGCCGCTTGCATGCACGGTGGGATAAAACAAATCATTCACAATCGGCGCGCCGAGGCTGGCGAGATGGACGCGCAGTTGATGCTTCTTCCCTGTTGTCGGTTGCAATTGGTAGAGGGTGTTCGATCCGCGTCGCTCTAAAATATCGATCAGGGTTTCGCTGTTAGCATCGCCTTCGATTTCCTGCATGACGAAAAATCGTTCGCTTTCTATCATTCGGCTGCAGTGGCGATGGGGGAATTCTATGTGTGGTAAGTGAGGTGCCAACGCGTGATAGATTTTATGGATATCGCGTTGTTGAAATAATTGTTGATAGGCGCCGCGACTTTGTGGGTTCACGGAAAATAAAATCACACCCGCGGTTTCTCTATCTAAACGGTGCAAGGGACTCAAGCTTGTGATACCCGTTGTCTGCTTGAGTCTCACTAGTAAAGTTTCGCGCAAATAGTGTCCGCCCGGTGTCACCGGCAAAAAATGCGGCTTGTCCGCCACTAATAAATGTTCGTCTTGATACAAGATACGTGCTTGAAATGGGATCGGTGTTTCATTCTCGACTTCTCGGTAATAGTAGAGACACATGCCGCGTTTGACGGCGCTGTTCTCTTGAAGAATATCCCCGTTGGCTGTGCGAATTTCTTGGCGTGCAAAGCGCGCGCGCCAGACTGCTTCACCCACATCGGGAAACTGAGCGCAAAAAAAAGCCAAAGCATGCGCCCACTGACCTTCTGGTAGCCAGATATAGCTGGGGCTGATGCCATCCTTGATGGGGAGGGGCGCGCAATGGGTAGTCATGTGTTGTGGTTTGAAGAAAAGGGAGTTCATGTATGATGGCGTTTTATCTTGTCTGCAAACTGTGCGTCAAGATTCGTATGTTCAAACACCATATCGCTTTATGCTTATCCCACCCATTTTAAGTCAATCTAACATCGCACTTACCAGAGAAATTCAGGTAAGCGACGAATTGGGGCGCTTGAGTTACCTCCATATTCCGGTGGAGCGCGACTTGACGGTCTATGTCGATAAGCGGGAATTAGTGACCCTGATGACGATGGGTGGATGCCCGGAGTTGCTGGTGCTTGGCTATCTGCGCAATCAACGATTACTGGCAACTGCCACGCACATCAAGTCGATACAAGTCGATTGTGACGTCGGTGCTGCGGTGGTGGTGACGCATCAGGGGATTTCACAGATCGAAGAGCGCACTGCAAAAAAGATTGTGACGACAGGCTGCGGGCAGGGCACTGTCTTTGGCGAGCTGATGCAGGCACTCGATGAAATTCAATTGCCGCAAGATATGCAGATCAGACAAACTCATCTGGTGAGCATCATCGAACAAATGCGACTGCATCCGTCTATCTACAAAAAAGCGGGCTCGGTGCACGCCTGTGCTTTATTTACGGTTCAGGGGCAGCACTTGCAGTTTGTTGAAGATGTGGGTAGGCATAATGCCGTCGATGCGATTGCCGGAAAAATGTGGCTGGATGAAAGCGGCGGTGCCGATAAAGTGCTCTACACCACAGGCAGGCTCACATCAGAAATGGTGATGAAGGGCGCGCAAATGGGAATTCCCATCTTGATGTCGCGTTCCGGCAGCACAGAAATGGGTTACGAACTGGCGCAGAAATTGGGCATGACTTTGTTGACGCGTTGCACGGGTAAACATTTTCTGGTGCTGACGCAGCCACAAGCGGTGGTGCGCGACGTTTTTGCTTGAGCAAAATTAGTGCAATTCATGTAGAAATTTCCTTCATCTGCCAACCTCGACAGAAGTACGGCAGGTATCTTCTCTGAGCGCAAAACGGTAAAATAGCGTTTTTGACTCTTACGCGCTCCTTTTTGTCTTCGTGTTAAATCAATCGCGACTGCCACAAAAAACGCCCTGCATCATGACCGTTTCTCATTTGCCCGCTCCAACGACACCTGTTCGCACCCGTTTTGCCCCTAGCCCCACTGGCTATCTGCATGTCGGCGGTGCCCGTACTGCACTTTTTAGTTGGGCGTTTGCGCGCCACTTTGGCGGCACTTTTGTCTTGCGTATCGAAGACACTGATTTAGAGCGCTCTACACCAGAAGCAGTGCAAGCGATTTTGGATGGCATGAATTGGCTGGGTTTGCAGCACGACGAAGGTCCGTTTTATCAAATGAAGCGCATGGATCGCTATTGCGAAGTGTTGGCAAAAATGTTGGCCGATGGCACGGCCTATCATTGCTATTGCTCGCCTGAAGAAGTAGAAGCCATGCGCGAGCGTCAACGTGCCGCAGGCGAAAAACCGCGCTATGACGGCACCTGGCGTCCGCAAGAGGGCAAAGTATTACCGGCGATTCCTCCTGACCGTAAGCCTGTGATCCGCTTTAAAAATCCACTCGATGGTGAAGTCAGCTGGAATGACGTGGTCAAAGGTCCCATTACCATCGCCAATCGCGAACTCGACGATCTGGTGATCGCCCGTCCCGATGGAACGCCGACCTATAATTTCTGCGTCGCAGTCGATGACAGCGATATGCAAATCACCCACGTGATTCGTGGTGATGATCACGTCAATAATACGCCGCGCCAAATCAATATTTTGAATGCACTCGGCGCGCCTTTGCCTTACTACGGCCACGTCCCTATGATTCTAGGCACGGATGGACAAAAACTTTCCAAGCGTCGTGATGCGGTCAGCGTGATGGATTATCTGGATAAAGGATTTTTACCGGAAGCATTGCTCAATTATCTGGCGCGTTTGGGATGGAGTCATGGCGACGATGAAGTCTTTAGCATGGAGCAAATGATTTCTTGGTTTGATCTCACGCATTTATCGGGCTCCGCTGCGCAATTTAATCCAGAAAAACTCGCATGGCTCAACAACCACTATATTAAGGCGGCCGATAATGAGCGACTGGCGCAATTGATTCGCGCTGATATGGACAAACTCGGTGCAGATTTCGAGGGCGCTCCTGCGCTGTCCAGTGTTATTGCCTTGCTCAAGGAACGCACCAACACCACAGTCGAATTAGCACAAGCTGCGATGCTGTTTTACCGCCAACCGCAAGCTGATGCCAGCCTGCTGGCGCAACATCTGACAGATGCGATCAAACCTGCTCTGCAAGAGTTCACACAAGCTTGCGCTAGTGTGGAATGGAATAAAGCAGCGATCTCCGCGAGCATGAAAGAAGTGCTCGCTAAACACAGTTTGAAAATGCCGCAACTGGCAATGCCTTTGCGTCTGCTGCTAACTGGTCAATTGCAAACGCCGTCGATTGATGCAGTCATCGAATTGTTTGGCCGCGAAGTAGTATTGGCGCGCTTGAGTTAAGTTTAGATTCGAGCAAGTTTAAGCGAATAAGAAGCTTTGACGACTTTACAAGCCTAAGCGAATTTTGCTATACTCCCGTTTCTGTTTTATGCGGGGGTATAGCTCAGTTGGTAGAGCGCTTGCATGGCATGCAAGAGGTCAGCGGTTCGATTCCGCTTACCTCCACCACTTCAAGAAAGTGGACGCAGCATAAAAGAGGGAAGGCAAGCAAATGCAGTAGATTTTAAAAAATGCTTGCCAGAATCTAGAAAATGCGTATATAATCTTGGTCTTACTTGATTGCGAAAGCAAAAAATAATCAAGTAAATCAGTAGTTTAGGTCAGTAACACGGACAGATTTTGTCCCCATCGTCTAGAGGCCTAGGACATCACCCTTTCACGGTGAGTACAGGGGTTCGAATCCCCTTGGGGACGCCAAGTTAAAGCCGCTAAGTGTAAAAACTTAGCGGCTTTTTTGTTCTGTAGGTGTAAAACGAGCACTGCTCGCGCAGGGGATTCGAAGGGATTCGCTTGCAAGCGAATCCGCGGCCTGCGCCTGTGTAGGTGAATCCTCTCGGGGCGACATTTAAAGCCGCTAAGTGTAAAAACTTAGCGGCTTTTTTTTTCTGCAGGTGCAAAGCGAGCACCGTTCGCGTAGGGGGATTGTTAGCGTGCCAATTAGAAACGGCTCAATGCAAATTAAGTCGTTTTTTTTCGTTCAAAAAATTTTAAAAATAGTACTTGCACAAACCACTGATTTTTTATACAGTATCGACGTGCATCGATTTGCCGCTTCTTTTGTGTGACAGCTCGGCGCTCCTTCATTATTTTCGATAACCGCAAGATTTACCCGGAAGAGACCATGGACGATAGAAAAACTGATAATAGCGCGGATAAGAGCAAAGCATTGGCTGCAGCCTTGGCGCAAATTGAAAAGCAATTTGGTAAAGGTTCCATCATGCGTCTTGCAGATGGTGCAGCAATTGATGAAATTCAGGTTGTCTCGACAGGTTCACTTGGGCTTGATATTGCCTTGGGCGTCGGTGGTTTGCCTCGTGGCCGTGTGGTTGAGATTTATGGCCCTGAATCTTCTGGTAAAACCACGATGACTTTGCAAGTCATTGCAGAAATGCAGAAGCTCGGTGGTACCTGTGCGTTTATCGATGCCGAGCATGCTTTAGACGTTGGTTACGCGCAAAAATTGGGTGTAAATCTCAATGATTTGCTGGTTTCTCAACCAGACACCGGAGAACAAGCTTTAGAAATTACGGATGCCTTGGTGCGCTCCGGTAGCGTTGATCTGGTGGTGGTCGATTCGGTTGCCGCGTTGACACCTAAGGCAGAGATTGAGGGGGATATGGGCGATTCCTTGCCTGGTTTGCAAGCGCGGCTGATGTCACAAGCTTTGCGCAAGCTCACTGGCAGTATCAATCGCACCAACACGCTGGTGATCTTTATTAACCAGATTCGTATGAAAATCGGCGTGATGTTCGGCAGCCCTGAGACAACGACAGGTGGTAATGCCTTGAAATTTTACGCGTCGGTTCGTTTAGATATTCGTCGTACTGGCTCTATCAAATCTGGTGATGAAGTCGTCGGTAACGAGACAAAAGTAAAAGTGGTGAAGAATAAAGTGGCACCACCGTTTAAAGAAGCGCATTTTGATATTTTGTATGGCGCAGGCACTTCGCGCGAAGGCGAGATTCTTGATCTGGGCTCCGATTGCAAAATCGTTGAAAAATCAGGTTCCTGGTATAGCTACAACGGCGAGAAAATCGGGCAGGGTAAAGACAATGCACGTAATTTCCTGATTGACCGTCCTGCTCTGGCGCATGAGATAGAAAATAAAGTGCGTGAGCAATTGGGCGTGCCTTTATTGCCTCCTATGGTGGCGGAATAAGGTTTCAATCTCTAGAGGTTGTATAGTTCACGGTAGTCTTAAGTCGATCATCCTGGTCTCTGGGAGATCGACTTTTTTTATATTTCATTTCTGCATTTGGGGTCATGCCCGTTGAAGTGAGTTGATTTGACCATGTTGGTGAGCACCGAAAGGGGAGGAGTCCGCGTGATGATTAAACCTCAAATGAGTTTGAAAGCCCGGGCACTTCGATTTTTGTCTATGCGTGAACACAGTCGTGCCGAATTGTTGCGTAAGTTATCGCCTTATGTGCAAGATGGCGAGAATCTGGAGTTGATATTGGATTGGCTGGAATCTGGGCAGTATCTTTCCGATCAACGATTTTCTGAATCATTAGCCCATCGTCGTCAGGGACGTTTTGGGAATCAAAAGATTTTTGCCGAATTGCACAGTCATCAGCTTAAAAATGTCGATATCAATGAATTGAAACTGGAATTACAACAAAATGAAGGTCAGCGGGCGATAGAAGTCTTACATCGCAAATTTTCACATGGTGCGCTGGATGCCTCGGAAAAAGCGAAACAAATGAGATTTTTGGCGCAACGTGGATTTTCTAGCAGCGCGATTCATCTGGCGATGCGTGCTGAGCGCGAAGAAATTTGATTGTTGATTTTGTGTTCTTGTCATATTGCGTCTTTTTTATCGCGATATCGCGGCGGCGCACAAATGGCCTTAGCAATGCCATTCCTAGAAAGCGTTTGTCTAGTTAATAGTATTGTTGCCACCTGCCTATTCAGCATGTTGCGTGTATCGGTGCTGAGCAAAGTGGTGTGCTTCCTTTAAATGGAATTCGTCGCTGAGCTGTGCTAGAATCCACAGGTTTTTTGCAACGCCGCAAGAGCGGCTGTTATCGTAGAAACTGCGATGACGCACGCAATTGTGGCTTTTTACACCTGAATTGGCCGCCTTAGGCATGATGCCCTTGACTACTTTTCTTCCTTTTATTTTGTCCGTTAATGGGCGAAAAATGAAGACGCACGCTGCGCATGATCGCATCACGCAGCGGGTGCGATTGTGTCAAACGCATGTGCTTACCTTCATATCTCTTTTCTCAATTCCCAACTGAATTTATATGCGAACCCCGCTAGTTTTGTGGCGGTCGCTTTTCTGTTGGCAATTGTGTTTGATTGGGTGAAGGATAAAGAGGTGCTGTTGAGGTGACTGAATTCGTTTTTTTGTTCCGTTTTTGTTTCACTTTTTAACTAATACCTCAGAGTCTGAAGGGAAGTCGTATGAAAATCCATGAGTATCAGGGTAAAGAAATCCTCCGCCAATTCGGAGTGACCGTACCACGCGGTATCCCATGCATGTCCGTTGAAGAAGCAGTCAAGGCTGCTGAAACTTTGGGCGGCCCGGTTTGGGTCGTCAAAGCACAAATTCACGCCGGTGGCCGTGGTAAAGGTGGTGGCGTTAAAGTCGCAAAATCCATGGAACAAGTACGTGAATATGCGGACGCGATCATGGGTATGCAATTGGTCACACACCAGACTGGTCCTGAAGGCCAAAAAGTACGTCGCTTGTTGATCGAAGAAGGCGCGGACATCAAGAAAGAATTGTATGTCAGTATGGTGACCGATCGTATTAGTCAGCGCGTCGTGTTGATGGCATCCTCCGAAGGTGGTATGGATATCGAAGAGGTCGCTGAGAAGCATCCAGAATTGATCCATTCCATCGCGATTGATCCTAGCGCTGGTTTGCAAGACGCAGAAGCGGACGATATTTCCCGTAAGATCGGCGTGCCAGAAGCCTCTATCGCTGATGCACGCGTACAGTTGCAAGGTTTGTTTAAAGCCTTCATGGAAACCGATTGCTCCTTGGCTGAAATCAATCCTTTGATTTTGACTGGCGCTGGCAAAGTGATCGCTCTCGATGCGAAGTTTAACTTTGATGCGAACGCCTTGTTCCGCCATCCAGAAATCGTCGCTTTCCGCGATCTGGACGAAGAAGATCCTGCTGAAATCGAAGCGTCTAAATTTGATCTCGCTTACATCTCGCTCGACGGTAATATCGGTTGCTTGGTGAACGGCGCAGGCTTGGCGATGGCGACGATGGATACGATTAAGTTGTTTGGCGGTGAGCCAGCAAACTTCCTCGACGTCGGTGGTGGTGCGACAGCAGAGAAGGTGACAGAAGCTTTCAAAATCATGTTGAAAAACCCAGACTTAAAAGCGATTCTGGTCAATATTTTTGGTGGCATCATGCGTTGCGACGTGATTGCAGAAGGCGTGATTACAGCGTCTAAAGCAGTGTCCTTGCAAGTGCCTTTGGTCGTACGCATGAAGGGTACGAATGAAGATATCGGCAAGAAGATGTTGGCTGACTCAGGTTTGCCTATCATTTCCGCAGACACGATGGAAGAAGCAGCACAGAAAGTTGTTGCCGCTGCTGCTAACGCTTAGTCATAACGCCAATTATTGCAAGGAATTACTATGTCCATCCTGATTAATAAAGACACTAAAGTCATCACCCAAGGTATCACTGGCAAAACCGGCCAGTTCCATACACGTATGTGCCGCGAATATGCCAACGGTCAAAACTGTTTCGTTGCCGGTGTAAATCCTAAGAAAGCTGGTGAAGACTTCGAAGGCATTCCAATTTATGCGAACGTGAGCGAAGCGAAGGCAGCAACTGGTGCCACTGTTTCCGTCATCTACGTTCCACCAGCAGGTGCAGCGGCAGCAATCTGGGAAGCGGTGGAAGCCGATCTCGATTTGGCGATCTGTATCACAGAAGGTATTCCTGTCCGTGACATGATGATGTTGAAAGACCGCATGGCAAAAGCTGGAAGCAAAACAAAATTGCTCGGACCTAACTGCCCAGGTTTGATCACACCAGACGAAATTAAGATCGGCATTATGCCTGGTCATATCCACCGTAAAGGTCGTATCGGTGTGGTTTCCCGCTCTGGTACTTTGACTTACGAAGCCGTTGGTCAATTGACTGCGCTTGGATTGGGGCAGTCTTCTGCTGTCGGTATTGGTGGTGATCCTATCAATGGCTTGAAGCACATTGACATCATGCAGATGTTTAATGATGATCCAGATACCGACGCAGTGATCATGATCGGCGAAATTGGTGGTCCAGACGAAGCGAACGCTTCTTACTGGGTGCGTGACAACATGAAGAAGCCGGTAGTTGGTTTCATCGCTGGTGTCACAGCGCCTCCGGGCAAGCGCATGGGTCATGCTGGTGCTTTGATTTCTGGTGGTGCTGATACGGCACAAGCCAAATTAGACATTATGGAAGAATGCGGTATCAAGGCAACTAAGAATCCTTCAGAAATGGCGCGTTTGTTGAAAGCGATGCTGTAATCTGGATGTTTGAAGGCCTGTAGTAAAAAAGGGAAAGAGCTTGGCTACTTTCCCTTTTTTTTTACCTCAAAAAAAATCTGTCGAGCATGAATGACGATCAGACTGTTGTAGTTGCGCGATTGAAATTTTAAATTTCCCGATGAATTGCCATAATTGTCTTTGTTGGTGTTAAGCTCATTAAATGAGATTGCCGTTGGCTCATATGCAGCCTTCGGTGTGGGTATAAAGCTGTAAATTGCCACGCTATTGATTACCACTGTCAAAACAAAACATCATTTATTCATGCCATCGCACACCGTTTTGGAATTTTCCAGTCACACCGATATAGGATTGGTGCGTAGTCATAATGAAGATGCAATCAAGATCTGCCCAGAGTTAGGTTTGGCGGTGTTGGCGGACGGCATGGGTGGCTACAATGCAGGAGAGGTCGCGAGTCAGATGAGTGTGGATATTGTTTGTGACGTCGACTCCCGAAAAATGGATTAATGACGCGGTGACACAAGCAAACATGCAAGTGATCGATGTCGCGGGAAAGAATCCTGATAATTTTGGTATGGGGACGACCATCGTGGTCGCGATGTCCTACTATGATAAGTTGGTGATAGGGCATGTGGGTGATTCCAGGGTATATCGATTCCGTGATGACTTCATTGAATTGATCACGAAAGATCACTCTGTCCTTCAATCGCAAATTGATGCTGGTCTGATTTCAGAGGCAGAAGCTTTGTATTCACCAATCAAGAACTTGATTACCAGAGCGGTTGGATCGTCAGACGAAATTGAAGTGGAAATTCATGATCATCAAATGAAGCACGGGGATGTATATCTACTTTGCTCGGATGGTCTGAGCGACATGCTAGACCATTTACATATGCAACAAGTGCTGCGTGATCAGGTGCAGGATTTGGAGATGTGCTGCAAAACGCTGGTTTATATGGCGAATCGGAATGGCGGCGTTGATAATATTTCTGTTGTTTTGATGCGGGTTGTTGAATTGCATGAACGCAGCTTTATGGAGTATATTTTTGCAAGCTAAAAAGCCAGTTGAGTATTCGATATGTGCTTATTTTTAATGTGATTTTTGGTGGGTTTTTTATGTCAAAAGTTGTTGTGATTTTTAATGGTCAAGTGCAAAGAGAAGTCGCTATTAATAAAGCGAGGATCAATGTCGGACGCCGACCTAGCAATGATCTGGTATTGGATCATCTGGCAGTGAGCGGAAGACATGCTGCCATTGATACGACTTCCGAGGGAACGTTCATTCTTGATCTGGGGAGTACAAATGGAACTTCGGTGAATGGCCAGCCGATTAAGAAACACCATTTGCAAGACGGTGATGTGGTGGAGTTGGGTAAGTATCAACTCAAATTTGTCGTCGAGAAAGATAACTATCAAATCTCCCCCGATGAAACCTTGCGTGTCGGTAAGATCAAAGTGCTTAATGGCGCAAATGCTGGCAAAGAAATGGTGTTGTCCAAGCAATTAACCAGTCTTGGCAGTCCCGGAATTTTGGTGGTTTCAATCGCCCGCGAAGGAAATCGATTCAAAATTTCTTTTGTAGAAGGAAAATTATTCCCAAAAATAAACGACGAAAACATGGACTCGCGCCCACGGGTACTGGAACATGGCGACGTGATTGAGTTGTCTGGGACTAAGATGGAGTTTCAGCTGGAGTGATTTGTAAAAGTTGTTGTTGGTAGAGCTTGCTATTTGCTAATAATTTAATATCTTCAAACGGTTGGAGTGACAAATTTAGGAGGGGGGGCTGCCAAAAAGTGTCAGTTGGAAGTTGGAAAATGAAGGTGGTTGACGAAAATAGCTCTCTCCGAACTGGCGTAGAATTTGCTTTCTTGAATTGCTACTCTGGACATTTTAAGGAGATGACGATGAAGTTAGAAGAGTCGAATTTACGCGATCAATTTGGCTTTACCTTAATTGAATTGATGATTGTTGTGGCAATCATAGGGATTTTGGCGGCTGTTGCTATCCCAGCTTACCAAGACTACATTGCTAAATCTAAATTTAGTATTGCGTTGACTGAGTTAAGTGCCGGTAAAAATAATATCGAAAATGATGTTTCCTTACTGCAGTCATTAACTGCTGCTGAGACTTTAGCTTCAGCCCAGTGGGTGAAAAATCCGACTGCTACCTGCGCGCTGACGACGACTGCAGCGGCTGCCGGAGTGACAAGTGCGATGTGTACGATTAATAGTGGTCCAAGTTCAGTGAATGGTAAAACGATTACGATGGCACGTGATGCAACGGGAAATTGGGTATGTAGTACTACCGCGTTGCAAAAGTATGTGGGGCCAGTCGCAATTTGTGCAGGAACATGAGTTGGTTTTCAATGTTGGCACACTATTTGCATAACTACTTGTTGCTGGGCATTTGGATTTATTAACTTTATTGAAGGTGAATGAAATGAAAACTATGAAAAAAGTACAAGCGGGCTTTACGCTGATCGAATTGATGATCGTTGTGGCAATTATCGGTATTTTGGCAGCGGTAGCGATCCCCGCTTATCAGGATTACATTGCTAAATCCAAGGTTGGTGTAGGCTTAGCAGAAGTTACTGGTGGTAAAGATAATATCGAGAGTATTTTGGCTTTGACTCCAGATCAAACAGCGGCTGAAACGCTTGCAGCGGCACAATGGGTAAAAAATCCAACTGCCACATGTGCTTTGACTACGACTGCAGCTGCTGGTGGTGTTACTACAGCGGTTTGTACTATTAATAGCGGACCGACATCGGTCAGTGGTAAGACTATTACTTGGACTCGTGCTGCAACAGGTGCATGGACGTGTACCTCAACAGCATTGCAAAAATATATTGGCCCAGCAGCAGTTTGTACTGGTACTTAATATTGTTGCGGTAAGTTCGTTCTGAATTTAAGACCAAGATCCGAAAGGGTTTTGGTCTTTTGTTTTTTGCCCTTAGATCTCGGCATAGGTGTTTGGGACGTTCAATGTTTTTATACTTGCGTACTTTGGGTTGTTTTTGATGCATATTTACTTTAGCTTTCCCAAAAAAACAAGTCAGATTTACCCTCTATTGGGGGTGAGTTTTTTCGTTCTGTATTTGCTCTCCCACCTCCTTTCCACTCACGTCCACCCATTTCGAAATTTCAGTCAAGAGATCTTGGTCGTTATTTCTTTGTTTTTGTCCATTAGTTTTCTCTTTCAGCAAAAGAAATCACAATTTTCTTTTCCCGCGATCGCTAGTCTGCCGCTTCTTCTTGTTTTTATGATGGCGACGCAGGCTTTGCTTGGGATGGTTTCTATTCCGAATATTGTTTACCCGCTCATGTATTTGTTGTTGACGGCGCTTGCGATCTGGTTTGGGGCGAATTGTTTTGGTGAGGATAAGGCTTTATCTCCTTTGAGTTTCGTGCTTGCCTTTGCGCACTTGATCGCTGGACTGGTTTCCGTCGCCATGCAGCTCACTCAGATTTTCAGTCTCTATCTTGATCCCTTTGTGATGTACTTCCCTGCCGGAGCGCAGGTATTGATGCGGCCTTTTGCTAATGTGGCGCAGCCTAATCAGTTGGCTCTGTTGTTGTGTTTTTCTTTGGCGTCGCTGTGGTGGTTATTTCAAGTTGGACGGATTAAGGCGGTTTGGTCGATGGGTTTGGCATTGCTGTTGCTAGTCGGACTTGCACTGACGCAGTCTCGGATTGCTTGGATTATTTTGCCTTTGTTTGTTTTGTTGTGTGGCTTTCGGATTGTGGGGGCGCGGGCGGTGTCGCGCTTTGCCTTGCTGGGTTTGTTGGCGTTTTATGTCGCGTTGGTGATGTTGACGCCTTATGTGAGTGAGGCTTTGGGCTTTGCGCCTGTGTCGGCTTTGGAGCGGGCGGGTGGGCGTTCTGAGCGTAGCGTGTTGTGGCAGCAGGCGTGGGCGATGGCTGTGCAGCATCCTTGGTTGGGTGTGGGTTGGTTTGGCTTTGGGGCTGAGCAGGTGAAGATGGCGGCGGATTTTTCTTCGACGACTTATGCTGAGCATTCGCATAATCTGATCTTGAATTTTTTGGCGGAGCTGGGCTTTCCGTTTACGATTTGTTTTTTTGCGGCTTTGCTGATTTGGTTTTATCGCACTTGTGTGGCAGGTGGACGATTGCGTAAGGCTGAGGTTGCGTTTGCGGTCATGTGTTTTATCGCGGTTGGCGTGCATAGCATGGTGGAGTATCCATTGTGGTATGCCAATGTGTTGATTCCGATGGCGATCTGGATGGGGGCATTGCATCAGCATCGTTGGCAAACTCCTGCGCGCACTGTGCCGCGCGCTTTACCTGCGGTGCTTGGTTTGCTTGGCCTGGTATTGGTGGTGTTGGTGACGCTTGATTATTTGCGCGTGGTGCGAGGGTTTAAGGCGTTCAATGGCCTTGCGCATTGGTCTGAGGTGTCGCAGGAGGCGATTGCTAAGCCAGCCTGGACTTTGTTACCCGATTATTTTGATTACTTTCAATTGATGAATGTGGAGCCAAGAGCAGGCATGCGCGCGGAGGAGATTGCGTTTGTTGAGCGTTTAAGTCGACGCTTTGGTTATGTGCATGTGCTCAATAAACTGGCCGAAGTATATGTGTGGAACGGTCAGGAGCAAAAGGCGGTGCGGACGATGGTGACTTTGCAGCGTTTGCATCCACTTAGTTATCCGACCTATTTTGATTATTGGCAGCACAAGGCGAAGGAGCAAGCCAGTTTTGCGGCGGTCGCTGCACAGATGCCGCCGCGGGATGCGCCTTAGCCTTTGGATTCTGAATCAGCTTAGTTCATCCACCGTTCATCCACCGATCATCCATCTATCATCGATACCCAATCCCCTGATTTGCCGCCATGTTTTTCTAATACGCGAATATCGCTCATGACCATGCCGCGGTCGATGGCTTTGCACATGTCGTAGAT
>JACQDW010000064.1 GCA_016200845.1 Burkholderiales bacterium
CACACCGTAAAAGCGAAGATATGGTACAGCGGCAAAGCACACACAAACACCAATTGCTCGTTGCCTTTTTGCGCGTCCATACTAGGCTTGAGCCAGGCATGATTTTGCAAGACGTTTGCGACCACATTGCGATGACTCAGAGTCGCGCCTTTCGACACGCCCGTCGTGCCGCCCGTATATTGTAAAAAGGCGATATCGTCCAACTTCATTTCCATCGCATGGAAACGCTGCGAAGCGCCTTGTGCAACAACCTCATTAAACTTAAATGAGCCAGGCAATGAAAATGCAGGCACCATTTTTTTAACATGACGCACCACCATGTCGACGATCATGCCTTTGAGTCCGCCCAGCAATTCGCCCATAGAAGCCACGATGACATGCTTGATCGCCGTGTGCGCAATCACTTTTTCCAACGTGGTCGCAAAATTTTCGAGGATGAAAATCGCTTCTGCACCTGAGTCCTTGAGCTGATGTTCTAGTTCACGTGGAGTGTAAAGTGGATTGACATTCACCACCACATAACCAGCACGCAAAATCGCCGCCAGCGCCACAGGATATTGCAATACATTCGGCATCATGATCGCCACTCGTGCACCTGGTTTCAGTCCACGGGCTTGCAACCACGCCGCCACTTTTTGCGACATCGCATCAAGCTCGCCGTAGGTGATGGATTTGTCCATGCAAACAAAAGCTTTGCGATCAGAAAAATTCTTGAAGGATTCTTCCAGCAGGTGAACCAGCGACTTATATTGCGTTACATCGATTTCGGCAGGAACGCCAGCGGGGTAAGATTTCAACCAAAATTTATCGATCGCCATTTGAGTGTCTCCGTTTTTATCAAGAAGTCGTCCAATTGTCCATGCAGAACAATCGTGAGGGGTAAAGCAGAAAACGTCATCGCATTTTTGTTCGTGCTGCTTTCACGTTTGCTTACGATACACGATGCGCCCACTCCTGACCATGATTGGTGCAAATAAGCCGCATTTTTTGCACCAGAACTGAGCAAGTCTTCTAGAAGACATTGTCTTTATGCCTTGTTTTTAAGCGATCACATGGAGAGAATCTGATTAAGCCTACACTTTCTCGACCTGCACCAAGACATCATAAAAAGTCGGGCCGCCGCCCATATCAGTGGTTCGCTGATTGGTGAGCTCGTTGACGTTTTTGCCGTCGCGAGCAAATTTCTTCCACCAGATCGACAAGCCCACCACCAGACCAGCACGCGCTTTGTCGGTCAAGCGCACTTGGGCTTCAAAGCTGCCTCTGTCGTTAAAAATACGCACCCGATCTCCTTGCGTGATGCCGCGCGTTGCAGCGTCTTGTGGATGCATATCCAGATGTGGCTCGCCTTCGGTGTCACGCAGGCTCTGTACGTTCACAAAGGTTGAATTTAAAAAATTGCGCGCTGGTGGTGAGATCATCGCCAAGGGATATTTGGCCGCCAAAGATGGATTGCTGGCAGGCGATTCATACGGTGGGATATACGTCGGCAAAGGGTCTAAGCCATCATCAAGCATTTGCTGACTAAAAAATTCGCATCGTCCCGACGGCGTGGAAAATTGCCCGCGCGCGAAAGGCACCTCGGGCATGACTAACTTAGACCAGCCCTGCTGTTTAAGTTGCTCCCAATTCGTATGACGAGTGCGCTCGTGATCAAAATTAAAGGCTTGCGCGCCGAGCTCGTCATCCGACTCGGCAAAACATGGCTCGGTAAAGCCCATCGCCTTTGCCAGCAAACGGAAAATCTCGGTGTTCGGTTTCGCCTCCCCCATAGGCGCCACTGCGGCGTTGTTTGCCATCATGTAGCGATGGCCATAAGTGGCATGGGCATCGACATGTTCCAGTTGTGTGGTCGCTGGCAACACGATGTCGGCATAGTCTGCAGTATCGGTCTGAAAGTGTTCCAAGACCACGGTGAATAAGTCTTCCCGCGCAAACCCTTGCGCCACTTTAGAAGAGTCAGGCGCAATCGCCACCGGATTCGAGTTATACACGATCAGGGCTTCAATTTGAGGGCCGAATTCTGCCGAACTTTCGCGCAGCAAATCATCACCTATGGTGGTCATATTAATCGTGCGCTGGGCCCCAGCTTGCGGGAACAATGCCGTGCCTTGCAAGCGCGCCGTGTTTTTCACAAAACCACCTGAAGACGACAACAACACGCCACCCGCCGCATGGCGCCAGGCGCCAACCAAAGCAGGCAAACAACTGATATTGCGCACCGCCATGCCGCCACCGTGCACCCGCTGCACGCCATAATTCATGCGGATCAAACTAGGCTCACCGCGCTTAGCCGTTGCCCCGTAATCGCGTGCCAGATTGATCACTTCCTCGCTGGTGATACCACACACCTCGGCCACCCGCTCTGGCGTCCACTCTGCCATCCGTTGCTTTAACTGTTCAAAACCTAAGGTGTAATTGGTGACGTAGTCATGATCGAGCCAATCTTCGCTGATCAGGACATGCATCATTCCCAAGGCCAGCGCTGCATCGGTGCCGGGCATCAATGCAATATGCTGATGACATTTTTCTGCGCTGAGAGAACGATAAGGATCAATCGCAATAATTTTCGCGCCACTGCGCTTGGCTTCTTGCACCCGCGTCCAAAAATGCAGATTCGAGGCGATGGGATTGCCGCCCCAAATAATAATCAAACGCGCGTTTTGCGTTTGCTCGACGTCGGTGCCAATGCGGTCGCCCAGAGTATAGGCATAGCCCGCGCCACCCGCCGATGCACAAATGGTTCTATCCAAAAACGAGGCACCTAACTTATTAAAAAAGCGCCCCGCCATACTCTCGCCCTGCACCAAACCCATGGTTCCGGCGTAGCTATACGGAACGATCGCCAAAGGATTTTTTGCGGCAATTTTCTGCAAACGCTGCGCAATGGTCGTGATCGCCTCCTCCCAACTGATCGCAACAAATTTGCCTTCACCTTTTTTGCCGACCCGCTTTAGAGGCGTCAGCAAACGGTCTGGGTGATAAGTGCGTTCGGTATAACGCGCGACTTTGGTACACAACACTCCCGCCGTGGTCGGATGCAAAGGATCGCCCTTGACTTCAGTAGCAACACCATCTTTCACCGTCACCAGCAAGGCGCAAGTATCAGGACAATCATGAGGGCAAACGGCACGAATAATCTGGGTAGTCATTGCAATCCCTGGAGACAAAATCATGAAAGTCATCATGATAGACCGCTTCTGATTTTTCTGCCACGAAGCCAAATGCTGAATCACGATTGACAATCATTATGACACTGCTATCCTAGCGATCTTATTTCGGAGACTCGCCATGAACCGCACCAAGACAACTTTACTGTTCACCTTTTTCGCCTGCGCTGGTTTGCTTGGTTTTGGGCTGTATATGCAACTCGTGTTGGATATGCTGCCTTGCCCTTTGTGTGTGATGCAACGTTATGCGTTTGCCTTGATTGGTTTAGGAAGCTTGCTGGCTTTGGTCGCGCCCAAATTTTTGCGCGGCGTGGCGATGTCTTCTTTGCTGTTTAGCCTGACGGGTGCGGGACTGGCGACTTACCAACTATGGGTGATCTCCCAGCCGCCTGGTTCTTGCGGCGCAGACCCTTTGTCTGGCCCACTCAATAGCTTCTTTATTGCGCAAGTATTTCCGACCATGTTCAAAGCCATAGGCTTATGCGAAACACCTTATGACCCTATCTTGGGATTGTCGATCCCCGCTTGGGCGCTAGTCTGGTTTGCCTTGTTTGGATTGAGCGCAGTGGCGATATTCATGTCCAATAAAAAAGAACGTGTTTTCTTCAGAAAAATTCGCGCATGAACACAAAGCCCGTGTGGTTCAAAGAAGGTGACACGCTGGCGCGATGTCAGAGCGACTCTCCTCTAGACGCACTCGAAACGCGCATGCTGCTGACCCATGTCACTGCCTACACACGAGTACAGCTCATCACCTGCTCTGACGCTGCGCTCACCGCACACCAAGCTGAGCGCTTATCGCATCTGACGCAAAGACGAATCGATGGCGAGCCCATGGCGTATCTCTTAGGTGAACGTGAATTTTTTGGTTTACTGTTTCAAGTGACGCCCGATGTATTAATCCCGCGCCCTGATACTGAACTCTTGGTTGAGCTTGCATTAGCGCGCACTCCAAACGCTGGAACTTTATTAGACTTAGGCACAGGTTCGGGCGCCATCGCCATCGCCATCGCGGCGCAAAACGACGGCAAAGACATCACACGCCACATCAGCGCTGCCGACATCAGCCCGGCCGCACTTGCAGTGGCAAAGCGCAATGCAGAGCGTCTCTTGCCCGACACAACTGGCATCGAGTTTTACCTCAGCGATTGGGTGCAGGCGATACCGCCACAATGTTTTGACACCATCGTCAGTAACCCGCCCTATATCGTCAAAGATGATGAGCACCTCAGCCAGGGCGACTTGCGCTTTGAACCGATAGACGCACTGACCGATCATCACGACGGACTCTCCGCCTATCGAAGCATCATCGCAGGCGCACCGACCTATCTCAAAAAAGACGGCTGGCTATTAATGGAACACGGCTATCATCAGGCGCAAGAAGTGCAAGCATTATTACGCACGGCAGGATTTGAAGAAGTGCAAAGCTGGCAGGATATCGCCGGTATCTGGCGCGTCACGGGCGGTCTATGGAGAGGAAAATAGAATGGAAATTTCTACCGACAAAAGCCGTCTCGAGCTTGCGATGATCCACAAGTTTTTATCGGAGCAAAGCACCTGGGCAATCGGCATTCCGCGCGCCACTGTGGAGCGTTCTATTGAACACTCCCTCTGTTTTGGCGGCTATGAGAATGGGCAACAAATCGCCTTTGCCCGCGTCGTCAGCGATTACGCAACCTTCGCTTATCTGATGGATGTCTTCGTCCTGCCACAACACCAACATCGCGGCCTCAGCCTGCCGCTGTTAGAGGCGATCAAAGCCCATCCACAGCTACAAGGCTTGCGCCGTTTCATGCTCGCCAGCAGCAATGCGCGGGGTCTCTATCAACGCTTTGGCTTCACTGCGCTGGGCAAACCAGAGATCATGATGGAGATTAATGTGGCGGATATTTATGTGAGAAATTAGGGCCGATTTGGTTTGCCGTCTATCCCGCCAAAGCGAGGATAACAATGTAGGGCGGGCGCAACCCGCGCGGCTCAGGTGCTGAAAAGGCTGGCCGCGCGGGTTGCACCCGCCCTTGTATGATGAATTTAAGGTTGAATGAAAGGATATAAGGTGATCGTAGTTGTCGCAGGAAAGGGAATGGAAGG
>JACQDW010000060.1 GCA_016200845.1 Burkholderiales bacterium
ATATTCACCCTCGCAAGATTCACCATTATGGAAGCGATGCGTAATCGCTTGTCTTGGCTGTTCGTGATAGTCGTGCTAAGTGGAATGGCGATCAGCGGATTTCTAAAAGAGCTTGCGCTGACTGAAAGCGTGGAAATTCAATTGACAGTTTTTGCAGCCTATTTTCGCTGTGCATTAGTCTTTGTTGTCGCCGTATTTGTTGTGACCAGCGTCGCGCGCGAATTTAATGATAAGGGAGTCGAGCTGCTGCTTGCTTTGGCAATCCCCCGCTCGGTCTACTTGCTCGGTAAGTTATCCGGTTTTTTATTATTAGCTCTTTTGCCGATTGCCTTGTTTGCCGGTTTGTTAGTTTTCTTCACTTCGGTAGAGCGCAGTTTGATGTGGAGTTTGACTTTACTGTGTGAAGTTTGGATCGTATCGGCGTTTGCGCTTCTCTGTGTGCTGAGTTTTCCGCAAGTGATGATTGCCTTAAGCGCAACGATGGGATTTTATGTGGTGAGCCGTTCCATTTCTAGTTTGTTGCTCATTGCGAATGAGAGCCAGTCCGATGCGTGGATGTCGCAATTTCTTGTGGCTGGACTGGTCAAAGTGTTGGCGATTATTTTGCCTCATCTGGATCGCTTTGCTGCCAGTGATAGCTTAGTGTATGCACTGATGTCTGGTGCGCAAATCGGGAGCCTGTTGATGCAAACGTGTTTGTACATGGTTTTGTTGATCAGTGCCGCACTGTTTGATTTTCACCGTAAGAATTTGTAAGGATTTTCATTGCTATGAGGCGCGAACGTCCCATCTCTGCAGTGCCGGGCTATGTGTTGATTTGCTTGCCTTTAGCCTTGATTTTGCAGGTCGTTTTTTACTACACGCAAGGTGGTTCTCGGGCGAAAATAGAAGACTTAACGGCTCCGCCTTCTTTGCATACGTTCAGATTAATGAGCTTTGGTGAGCCAATTGTTGCCGCTAAACTGACGATGTTAGGTCTGCAGTCCAGAGACAGTGTCGGTGGTCAGCAACAGAGTCTGCAGCAACTGAATTACGCCCATCTCAACGCTTGGTTGACGCGAATCGTGGAGCTTGATCCGCAAGCGCAGTATCCTTTTTTTGTGGCTAGTCAGTTTTATGCTGTGGTTGAAAACGAGGCAAAGCAGCGCTTGATACTTGATTGGATTTATCGCTCTTTCTTACAAGATCCAGACCGACGGTGGAAAGCCTTGGCACATGCTGCCATTCTGGCTCGCCATGGGCTAAAGGACATGTCTCTCGCTCAAACTTATGCGCGGGCAATTCGATTGCATGCGACTGGCAGTGGAGTGCCACCTTGGGCAAAGCAAATGGAAATTTTTTTGCTGGAAGATATGAATGAATTAGAGCATGCAAAAATCTTGTTGGGAGGACTGATGCAGAGCGGGCAAATTACTGACATATACGAGATGAAGTTTCTTGAACAAAGACTGATTGCCCTAGAAAACAAGATCGCGCAAAGAAAATGAAACCTTCTGCACAGTTGCTCATTGTTGACGATGATCCAGCGTTGCGCTTGATGTTAAAGAGCATCTTGGAACAGCACCATTTTCAAGTGAAATTGGCAGGAGATACTGAAGAAGCCTTAGCAGTATTGGCGTCATCCACGGGTATAGAGGTAGTGTTATTGGATTTGGGATTGCCGCCACATCCCCATGAAATCAGAGAAGGAATGGCATTGTTGACGCACATGCAGTCGATGTTGATGGCGATGAAGATTATTGTGTTGACGGGGCAAGATCACAGTGAGGCCGCGCTTGCTGCCATTCGAGAGGGAGCGTTCGATTTTTTGGCCAAGCCGGCATCGGCCGAATCAATTGTGAGCTCAGTGCGCCGAGCCCTCCTGTTTTTGCAAGCTGAACGTGAATTAGGGGCGCTAGGGATTACACGAATTGCCTTGAACGCGCAAGTGAAAGCCGGTTTGAAAGGAGTACGTGTTGACGCTGAGGAGCGATTGGTACGTCAAGTATTAAAAGAAACAGGATTTAATGTCAATCAAAGCGCCAAGAGATTGGGTGTTAAACGAGAGAACATTTACTACTTTCTAAAAAAGTTTGGAATCGTTCGCGATGCTTAGTGTGCTTTATCCATTGCTGATTGTGGTTGGCCTCACCATTGCCGGCGTGATACTCATTCTGTGGCGTCAGGCAAGAATTGCTGCTCAACTTAATTTGGCATTGATCGAGCTTAATGAGACCTTGCATTTTGATGCTCCCGCGTTGTTGCAACAGGCGTGGAGTTTGTTGGAGCGAGGTGGTATCGCTGGCATACATTGGCAATTGAATTGGTTTGGCGTTTTGCTGGAAGACAGTGCTGGTGTACATACTGGCGTCAACCTCCAAAGAAAGATCGTGATTGGAGAGATGAGCTTGTCTATCGATGTATGGCTCAGACAATCTGGTGAGCGGCGCTATTTTTCCAGAAGTTTGGCAGAGTCATTCTTTCTATTGTTGCGCACTGATATGTGGATAAAGTCTGGAACCATTGATGCGACACTGGCGCAGATGGCTAAGTTGAATTTGTTTTTGCAGCACGATATGAAAAATATCGCTCAATTCATACAGTTGATGGCTGATCAATTGCAAGATGCGTCGTCTGAGAACGATGCTCGGCTATTGCTTTATCTGCGTAAAGCTTCGCCAATGGTTCGACAACGCGCGGACCATATTGTTCAGTCTTTGACATTTGGGCGTGCACAAAGAGAAACGAGCCAACAAGTTGATCTGGGTGTCTTGTTTCAATCTTTGTGCGATGTGTATCAAGTACGACTGAGCCTGATGGGGCGTGTCAGTGTTGAGGCTCCAGCCGCCACTTTGGAACGAGCATTCGACAATATCTTCAAAAATTACCATGATCTTTATCGGCGCGAGTCGATAGAGAATGCCTTAGTGTCAGTGACACTAGAGAGACTTGAGCATGGAATAAGTGTCATTATTTCTGATCATCGTGTTCAGCCGAAGAGAGAATTAGAGCGGCTATTCGAACCGTTCTGGAGTTGTGACCCTGCTGGGCTGGGAATAGGCTTATATCAAGCAAAGTCGCTTTTGCAAGAGTGTCGTGGGGAGCTGAGTGCGAAACAAAATGAAATCGGAGAACTCAGTTTCCACATTTTTTTAGTTCGGACTAGAGATATTTCCATGTGTAAATAATTTAGACACTTGTGAATATGTTGCTTGATGGTATCGTGTTTTTAGGGGGCGTATTTTGTATTGCAAATTTGCAGCAATATACGACAGTTTTTTGAGGCAAACATTGGAGTCGCTATGAAATATCGTCAACAAAAACAAAATGGTTTTACTTTGATCGAAATTGCAATTGTCCTTGTAATCATCGGTCTCTTGCTTGGTGGTGTGTTGAAAGGCCAAGAAATGATTGAGAACTCACGTATCAAATCCATCGTGACCGATATGCGAGGCATTTCAACCGCCTTCACTGGCTACTATGATCGCTATCGCGCTTTACCTGGAGACGAAACTGCGGCAACGGTGGCAGCACGTGGCTGGGGCGCATTGGGTGGAGGTAATGCCAATGGAGCGTTGACTATTGCGGTTGGTGATACGTTTGTGAATGCGAATGCAGAGCATGCTGCAATGTGGCAGCATTTGCGCGCAGCGGGATTCCTATCAGGAGATCCTTTGACTGTTGGTGTTGCTGGTTTGCCTCGATCTGCAGTGGGAACCTTGATTGGAGCGACGATAACGCCATATGCAATGCCTGGGCCAGCGATCTGTGTGGCGGGTTTGAGTCATAAGCAGGCTGCCGGTGTTGACGTCATTGTTGATGGTACTTTGCCAGCAACAAATATTGGAAACAATGTGGGTGAAATTCGCGGTGCAGCGAATGCGGTGAATCCATTTGCGCCAGCCGCCGTTTTACCTGCTGGTGCGGCCTATAACGAGGCTGCGGTGACGACTTGGACATTATGCCGCCGCATGCAATAAGTTAATTTAATTAAGCTAGTAAGGACAGGGTGTGTCAAACTTCGGTGCGACACACCCTTTTTTTGCTCTTGCTGTTTTGTGAACAATCAGCACACTTTTCGACAGCGCAATAAATTTGAGTCACATTGGAGAAATGAAAAATTCATGATGTCTTTACCTGCCTTAAGTGTTCTTGATCTCTCAAAAACTTATCAAAAAAAACCGGTCCTATCCGGGCTTCACTTTGAAGTGCGTGCCTCAGAAATTTTTGGATTGGTTGGTGAGAATGGCGCTGGCAAAACGAGTTTATTTAAATGTTTGCTGGATTTCTGTGATTTCGATGCGGGAGAGATTCGTATATTTGGCGACGATCATAAGAATAGCCGTTCTCGACTGCGTTTGAGTTTTCTTCCTGAGCGCTTTAGTCCGCCTTATTTTTTGACAGGAAGAGAATTTTTGCAGTATGTATTAAAGCTGAATGAATCAGACTTTCACATGCTAGAAATCGAACAGGGTTTGCGCGAACTTGATTTGAATATCGATGCGCTCAATCGTTCTGTGCGCACCTATTCCAAGGGCATGACGCAAAAGCTCGGACTGCTTTCATGCTTCTTGCTTAAGAAAGGCTTATATATTCTTGATGAGCCCATGAGCGGTCTTGATCCAAAAGCGAGGTCAATGTTAAAGCGAAAGTTTTGTTCGGTACGGGAAGAAGGGGGGAGCGTCTTTTTTAGCTCGCACGCTTTAGCCGATATCGAGGAGATTTGCGACCGTATGGCCATATTGCACGAGGGTGAATTAAGGTTTGTGGGAACGCCCGCAGCGTGTCGTGAACAGTTCGCCGCGGCTAGTCTTGAGCAGGCTTATTTGCAGTGTATCTCTGGCTGAAATCGAATAGTTCTGCGCGTCCCTAGTTGAAAATGTGCTTAGCGCTGGTCGCCAACATAGTGAAAGCGAAATTGCGCTTTCGCATCTAAACTTAAAAAACCACCGCGTAAGGCTTGCAGATTGTCGCAATCCCAGTCTGGTAATACGTATCGGGTACCCGCTACTTCTAGATGTTGTGCAGTTCTGTGAGTATGACCATGTATCAGGAATGATGCGTCGTGACTACTCATGAGTGCATCAACAGCGTGTTGATTAACATCCATAATCGCCATGGTTTTTTGACGCTGGTCTTGCATGCTTGCTTCGCGCATACCTTGAATGATGGTTTTGCGTTCTGTCAGCGGTTTTTGCAGAAATTGCTGTTGCCAAGTTTCTTGTCTGACCATCTGCCGGAACTGCATATAATTGACATCGTCGGTGCAGAGAATGTCGCCATGCGATAGCAAGAGCTTTAGTCCGGCGACGTGATGTGTACAGGGGTCGGGCAATCTTTGTACCCCGGTTTTTTCCGCAAAACTTGCGCCCACTAGAAAATCTCGATTGCCCGCCATCCAAAAAAGCTTGACGCCGCTATCGGTCAGTCTCTTCAATGCTCCGATGATCTCTTGATGATAGGGCGCATCGCAATCATCATCACCTGCCCAATATTCGAACAGGTCTCCTAATAGATAGAGTCGTTCAGTTTGTTTTGCCGTGTGGTTGAGGAAGTGAAGGAAAGCGTGAGTGGTCTTTGGCATTGCCTCACTCAGATGAACATCAGAGACAAAAAATGCGAGTGTCGCGTTCGTCTCTATATGTTCGTCGTTCGCTCGAGTGATATCGTGTGGTGCAGATGCCATAGATGTGATATTAGACGACTTCAGCTTTTTCGATGACGATGTTTTCGACAGGGACGTCTGAATACATGCCGGAACGTGTGGTTTTGCTAGACGAGATTTTGTTGATGACGTCCTGGCCTTCGACCACTTCACCAAATACGCAATATCCCCATCCGTCTTGACCTGGGTAATCTAAAAAATCATTCTTGGTCGTGTTGATGAAAAATTGTGCGGAGGCAGAATGCGGATCACTGGTGCGTGCCATCGCAAGCGAATAACGCAGGTTTTTTAATCCGTTATTTGCTTCGTTTTCAATCGGTGGATTGGTTGGCTTTTGTTTTAAGCCTGCTTCAAAGCCGCCGCCTTGAATCATAAAGCCGGGAATAACGCGATGAAAAATAGTGCCCGCATAATGTCCAGATTCCACATACGACAAAAAATTGGCGACTGTTTTTGGCGCCTTCTCGGCGTTCAATTCGATCTTAATCGTACCTAAATTGGTGGTGAGCAGAACTGCCATGAATTTCTCCTTTGGGGACTGATGATTGCGTGCCTCGCAGGTCAGTCAGTGGGTTAAGTAAGTCCGACTAAATTTATTTGATCAGTTTGACAGAAATAATGGTGATGGGTTTGACGGGCACATTCTGGTGTATGCCTTGGGGTCACCATCGGGAAGGGGCTGAGGGTTGAGGAATTCGTTAAAGTTGACGTTGATATAGAACTGGGCGCGAGCGGAATTGGGATCTTCAGTGCGAGCCATCGCGATGGTGCCGAGGTCGTTCTTTAAGCCTTTTTCAAAGGCGATCCGTGCTTCTGAAACGACAGGCTTGCTGGTGCGTTTCTCGACCATTTTGGCATCCATACCGCCACCTTGTATCATGAAATTATCGATGACACGGTGAAAAATGGTGTTGTTGTAGTGTCCGTTTTTTACATAGCGCAAAAAATTCTCAACTGTCTTGGGAGCGATTTCGGGATAGAGCTCGATGACGATTTCGCCCATCGATGTTTTCATACTGACTTTGGGTGGCGCTTCTTGGGCCAAGGTCGATTGGCTAGATGTGATTGTCACCAGCAGGATGAGTTGCAGGCAGGTACGACGCAATTGTGAAGTCATAGTATTTCCTTGTGCGAGAAATTGGCTAACGTCTATGTTAACAGACTAACAGACCCTGTGTTAAAAGAGAATCGCTTAACTTCCAGTACGTTCTTGCCGGATCAGCCATTTACCATCTTGTTTGACCAAAACCAAAGTTTTGCGACTGCTTGCGACTAAGGCACCGGATTGATAATGTTGTCTGAATTTGACTGTCGCATTGTTTCCTTCGACGCTCACGGTGGGCGATTCTAGCGTGAGTTTGATCTTTGCCTTGCCTTCAATACGTCCACGACGTTCTTCCATCCAAGATTTGCGTGACTCGCCGTTGGGCGTTTGAAAGTCACGCGCATAGTGTGCCAGATAAGCGCCCGTATTTTTTGATGACCAAGCGTTGACCCAACGATCAACCGCTTTTAGAACTTCACTTTGTGCTTGCTTGTTTTTGTCGTGCAGATCTGTCGTTTTGCGCCGATCAATTTTTTCTGCCGTCACCACCGTTTTGATTGGTTCCTTGGTGCTCGCTGAAATCATGTCTTTGCGTTGTTCTTTTGCGATATCGAACTCAATTTTGGCGCCAGAAATCTGAGTGGCTTCTTCAAAAATAATGTGCCATTGATTCGCTTCTTTAAGCCAGTATTGGTGACGTTTGACGCTGTACGTGCCGCGCGTGGTACTGCTATCCTGAATGAAGTTGCTGACGATCATGTCTGATTTTCCGGGATAGCGAAATTGTGAAATGTCGCGTAAGGCAACGGCATTTGAACCGGCTTGCGGAGTCACTTGCTTTGATAGCCACGCAGTTAAAGCTTCATTGCTATTGTTCTTGAAATTGCGGCTATAGTGACGCGCAAGCTGATTGGGATTTGATCCCGAGATGTCGAGTCGCCAGTCTTCGATTAATTTACGCGCACTTTGTTTTTCCGTGAGCCAGGCAGCGCGGCTGATGAAATTGATTTTGTCGCTAATGATGACGGGAGTTTTAGCAATATCGACGGTGGCGGCAATTTTCAGAAAATCTGGATTAGACAGTACGACGCAACCATCGGATGCCAGAGGTGGGCGACTATAGTTGCTAGAAGGGACGCCATGCAACCAGATGCCCGAACCGCTGCGCCCTTGCGATTTATCCCATTCGTTGGGGTAGCTTAGCGGTAGTGCACCGGGGCCATAAAAGTCAGGTAGCTTGGTGCCGGGTAATCGATTGGTAATGTAGTACACACCCAGAGGTGTGCGTTGGTCACCCTCTTTGAATTTGTCGATGCCAAATTTACCCTGACTGACGTAAAAATCACTTATCAGGCTGGGAATGCCTTTGATGTTTTCATAAAGGAACAGACGGGCACGCTTGGCATCCATGACCAAGGCGTACTTTTGCTCGTCGCTCATCTGCAAGAGTTGGTCGGGAATGAAATCTTTGACGGGACGCTCAGTGATGGCGCGGATACGCGCTTGAGCTTCATCTCGTAAATCTTTAAGCCTGTCTGCGGATGCGCTATTGGCTGCAGTGGCGGCACCAAATTGACTTAAAGGGCGGGTGCGCATCGATATGAGGTCGCCACGAATTAAGTGTGCTAATTGGAAATTGGGGTAGATGCTCAGTAAGGCATCGATCTTCACCTGCGCCTTGTTAAGCTCATTTTGCGCTAGCAGTTGATACACTTCGATCAAAAGCGCATCAGGGCTGGGCATGTTCTGAATGCGCGTTATATCCGGTTTCTCGGCCGGCGCATTGTTAGACCCGGCGTGGGCGCGGGCTGACAGCAAAGTCATGGTGCATGCAGCCGTCAGAAATCCCGCGATGGCAAATTTGCTCACGCGTGTACTGCGAGGTGAAAATAAAAACATTAGCTGCCCGAACGTTCCTGCTTGATTAACCACTTACCATCTTGTTTTGTAAGAACGAGAACTTTGCGGCTAGTTGCCGAGAGTCGGTCTGACGTATAGAACTGTTTGAATTTAACGTTGGCAGTGTTGCCGTCAATGGTGATATTTGCGTCATCAACGCGAACATTGATTTTTCCTTTGCCTTCAATACGTTCGCGGCGGTCTTGTGCCCATGCCTGACGCGACTCGCCCTTCGGTGTCTGGAAATCTTTTGCATAGAAGTTGAGGTACTTGCTCACGTCTTGATTGCTCCATGCCTTTGCCCACGATTCCAATAAATTCAGTGCGGCGTCTTTGTCGTTGTTAGCGGCTGGTTTATTGGTTGGTGCAGGATTGCTACTCGCAACAGGCACTGATTTTGGCTCTGCAAGCTTGGCGCTGGCGTTCACATTTGCGATTGGATTAGCCGGTGTCGTTGTCTTTGGATTGACCGCACCCGTCGTATTGCCGATCAAATTCTTAACTAAGCTGAGTTTTAATTTGGCGGTGGAATTGCCAGAATCTAGTTGCAGCGCTTTGTCATAAGATTGACTGGCAAGTTTGGCATACACGTCGCCTAAATTTTCGTGCGCTGTGCCATAGGTTGGGTTGGTTCTGATGGCCATTTCTAATGCTGCACTGGCTTTCACATATTGTCCGTTGGATGCGTATAACACCGCCAGATTATTGTAAGGTTCAGGTAACTCGGGGAAGTCGTCGGTGAGTTTGGAGAAAACGGTAATCGCCTCAGAGGACTTATTTTGTTCGGTCAGAATAATGCCCTTCAAAAAACGCATTTGTGCATCTTTAGGCTTTTGGGCTAAAACGGCGTCGATTTTTTTGAGTGCATCGTTGAGTTGTCCAGCTTTATAGAGCTTGCTGGCATCGCTGGCGTCATCGGCGAGGCAAATTGCAGGAGTGAAACTCAGACATAAGCTCAGTGCGGCCAGGCAGTGTTTAAATGAAGATTGCATAATTTAACTGGAGGTCTTTTCTATTGTTTTGTTTCGGCACGGCAGGAATAAGCCCGCAAACGAGGTAATGTTGTTTGTTAAATTGGTCAGGCGCAATCTTAACAAATAAACTTAGCTGTGCGTTGTAGATATTGATGGTTTCGTACTAAAAAGCTGCATTTGCAGCTAAGCACGAGACAGTTTGTAAAAAA
>JACQDW010000061.1 GCA_016200845.1 Burkholderiales bacterium
CATTGAACGATTCTTCGCCAGAGTAAAGCAGTTCAGACGCATTGCAACGCGATACGATAAATTGGCATCACGCTTTAAATCATTTTTTGCACTTGTCGCTTCTATAGAGTGGCTAAAATAATATGTCAACACGCCCTAGTCGATGTAAAAATACTTTGGCGTCTTGTGGATCGACATTGAGGGCTTGCGCCATCAGCCCGGCAATCGAAGCAAATTCCCTTGCCTGTTGACAAAGAGAACGCACCTGCAGCAAGGCTTCCGTAACGACCAGTTCAACGGCACGATATTGGCGATGCGAGAGTCTTTGATAGACCCAGTCAACATAACTGATATGTTGGCCGACGACAAATGCTGTCGTGCTTATCTGCCACATTAATTGTTCTCGCAGACTATGGTTAGTCAGTGCTTGTTCGACTAAGCGAGCTTCAATGCCACTGTCTAGAAAAATGCCTCGCCTGATGCTTGGGGTTGCACCACTTTGAACGTCGCCGTCACCGTACCGAGCCAGTTTTACCTGTGCAAACAGGCCAAACGGTGTGCATCGAAAGGCGGCACGGCTCAAGAACTTAGCCAGACTGGCGACGAGCTTACGGTTTTCGGAGTCATCTTGGGCGACATGGCCTTGACTTTGCCGCAATTCGGCCAGCCGTTGGTGCAGAGTTGGGCTCGAGATATACAGCGCTTCGTCGAGGAGCGGTTGCTCAAATTGTTCTAGAACAAACTGTTCATGGTGAATTTGCGATTGTTTAGAATCGGGACTTTGTTGTGCCGCTTGCCAATTGGTAAATAGAGCCATGTGAAGTAGCGGCTGTCGTATTAAGGCAAAGTCTCCTGCGTATATCTTCATCGTCATTTAAATTCTATTTTGGGTGCGACTGCTGTACGAAATAGGCAATTCTGCTTCGTTTATTATGATGGTAAATTTACCTGCAAATATAGTGCTCACATAGGAGAGCGTTCGTTAAAAATATAGGCATAATTGTTTCCGTCTACGAAAATCGAATCGACCAGCGATTAATGGATGAATGATCGGCTGTGACACCTCCCTTCGCTCCTCCATCGTTTCCTCAATATGCCGATCGCTTCATGGGTATACTGCATACTGACGGATATAAACCAAAATCACTTCCATTTGAAAACGCAGCCGTTTAGTTTTTTCATTTCAAGCTAGCAGTTTTAAATCGTCACAGCCTACCCTAGTCCTATACCGGCTTGCGTTAGTGCGACAGAACCCTATTATTTGCTTCCAAAAAGAAATCCTTTGGTTTAAAAGTTTGAATACAACTTTGTTCCAACGTATAGCACAATTAGTTTTTTATCGAGGTTTAAATTTGAACTTGCACATTAAAAATTATGTTCAAAATTTAATCGAACCATACGATAAGCAGCCTTCCTTTCTATTTTAGAAGTAGTAAATTTTCGCTCATAAAATTCAAACCCATTGGCATAGGCACGCTTCAATACATTATCGATGTTGAAGCGCAATTGTGTCTTCTTATCAAATTTCCACACGCCATACACATCGAGATTGGTTTGCGCTTGATGCAATTGACGTTGACTCAAACTCACCATGAAAGGATTACCGTCGCGGTAACGCAGACTAGCACCTAGGCTTAAAGGAAGATCTTTAGCGGTATAGTCAATGTTTGAATTTGCAGTCAATGTAATCGGTGTGAGTCTATTATCCGGCTGAGGTAGATTCGATACGAAAGTCCAGTTTTTCGACACTGAAAAACTGAAATTTAATTCAGGTGCGTCAGCTATAAATCGTTTTAAAGGAAATTGCGTATCGACGCTGATATTCTTACTCATTGCTTGCCCGGCATTCACATACTGTTGCCACCAATCACCGCCGATTTCAATGATATCTTGTCGGTGTAAGTCTTCTATCTTGCGAATGACCGAACGCACATTGTAGTTCCATTTATCAGCACCGTTGTGCTCATACGCCGCTTCATACGACCACGCCAATTCTGGTCTGAGACTTGGGTTGGCCAGATCATTTGGATTTTCTATGGAATTATTGATGAGCTTGAATCCTGGGTTAACTAACTGGAAATTATTCGGCGCATTATAGCTACGCGCAACACCAATGCGTATGCGATCTGTATTTTCAGGATTGAGCTGCCATAAAGTTTGTACAATAGGACTCCAGACATTGGCTGAGAATTGTCCAGGAAGCAGCTGATTACCTTCTGTTTCTACTCGCACGGTTTCCCAACGTAAGCCGATAGAAGCGGATGAGGTTTTTTGAAAACGCCAGTCATCCTGGACAAATAAGGCAATGCGCGACACCACAGAACGGGTAATCTGGTCATTTGCTATGTTGGTGGTAGTTCCATTGCTGCCTGTCTTACTATCAACACTCACACTTCGTTCGTTAACCACCTGACTATTACCATTCCAACCACCCACAATGTCATGATTTTCAAATCCAGGTGCTCTTAATTTCAGCGTGCTATCTACACCACCGCTACGACGGACACGGTTTATGTTACGGTCTAAAACTAATGTCGCGTCTTGGGTAAAGTGAAGTTGGTTTAAGTCATTTTTGGTATAGCCGCCATTGACCCCCAGAGTCAAATCTACATTCACATCCTTCCAAATACGATCACCTATACTCAGTGTGCTGTTCGCTGATTTAGAATAATCATTAACACGCACCTTTTCATGAGCGACTGGCAAAGGTTCACCCTTGAGAAATTGATAGTCATCAACTATCTCGACAGGAAAATTGTAAAAGACAAATCCAGAATCCAAACCAATATTGAAACCATCCGGTGCTTTATATTGAAATTTCGGATTGATACTGAACATTTTGCTTTTGAACTTGCTCTCGAAACGCGTTTCATATTCACTGACAATGACATTGTTTACATCGCGCACGCTGACGGACGAGAATTTTGGTGGCCCAAAGGCATTTCTATCAATGCCTGCCGCAATCGACAAAGCATAGGATATTTTGTCGCGCGTTCCCGATCCACGCCAATCAAGTTTAGCCGCGGGTAGATAAGCATCACTGACACTCAACTTAATTTGTTGCTGCGCTTCGCGCGGAATCTTCTTCAGAATAATGTTGATCGTGCCAGCGATGGCGGCACTACTAAACTCTGCACTGCCGAGGCGATAGATTTCAACACGATCAATCATACTCATAGGAATATGGTCAATATTTGTACTACGTAGCGGTTCACCATCCAGCAATATTTGAGTGTACTGACCACCCATTCCCGGCAGCTGTATCACTCCGTTACTCACAATCACACCGGGTACTCGCTTCATCGCTTCGGTAATGCTTGTATCACCAAAGCGCATCAATTCAGCGTTGAGCACTACTGTCTTTGCTGAGGCATCACGCTGTACGTTTTCTGTTGCAGACTTGGCTTTTACTTCGACTTGCTGGACTTGCTGATCTGCATTTTGTGCTTGAATGCCAGAACTAACACTCACTAATAACGCGCAAACTAATTTCGTTGGAAGGTGCTGTGCACTTAGGACATTTTTCATCTGTGTTTGATTCACTTTGTTGTTAATAGAGTGCTGTCGCATTGACGAGTGGCAGACGGATTTTGGGCTAACAGAGTCAACACCACGTTAAGCATTGCGGGCTTTTCATATCAACTCGCTCATTGCTAAGCTGCAAAGCATACTCTAGTGCTATGATTGCTCAAGCTTATGCGACAGGTTCAAAATTTAAACTCGCGCTTAAAAAAGTAATTTACAAAACAATGTCGAAATTGAATTATCTCAATTCAGTATTTCAAAAAAAAAATATTGTGTCAAGCCACTTCTACTTTTTCTGATATTATTTTTGATTAATCCTATGAGCATCGATACAACACCATCCGCGCCATCCAACCCCGTTCGTCCCTTGTTTCGTCAGCAGGCAATCAGCCACCTGAGTACCAAACAATACGGAACAGTCATTCTTGCTAAATCATTTAGCCATCGTTTTTTTACTACGTTTTTCGTGTTGATCGCCATCGGCATTATTACGTTCTTTGCTCTATTTTCTACTACCCGTAAAGCTCAAACCTCGGGTGTGCTGTTACCTGATAGTGGTGTGATTAAGGTGATGGCGAACCAAAATGGCATCGTCACAGAAAAGCGGGTGAAGGAAGGGCAACTAGTGAAGGCTGGTGAGATCTTGTATGTGTTACGCAGTGAGCGCCAACGACAGAATTTGAGTCATGGGCAAGCGCCTGTTGATGCACAAAAGGCGATATCCAGCATGTTGCAGAAACGTCGAGACAGTTTTGGTGTTGAATTGGAGCAATCGAATACGCAGGCGCAACAACGTTTGACCGCTTTGCAACAACGCCTAGCAGATACTCGTTTAGACATTCAGCGAGCGGAGGTGCAAATTGCCTTACAACAACAACGTGTGACGTTATCAGAGCAAAATGTGAAGCGCTTTAAAGATTTACAGGCAACCAATTTTATCTCTACTACACAATTGCAAGATAGACAGGCCGAACTCATAGATCAGCAACAACGTTTGGCAGATCTACAAAGAGCGAAGGCTAGCAGCCAACGTGAATGGAACAGCACTAAGGCGGAATTAAATGACGCCCGCATTGCCGCAGTACGTGAACAAACTAGTTTGCAACGTAGTGCGTCTAGCGTCGAGCAAGATCTCTTAGAAAATGAATCGCGGCGCGAGTTTGTGGTGACTGCCGCGCAAGATGGTGTCATGACCGCAATGACGGCAGAGCTGGGGCAAACGGTTGCTGCAAATCAGGCGCTGGCGTCGATTTTACCCGATGGCAGTACGTTAGAAGCTGAGATTTATGCACCGTCTCGCTCTATTGGTTTTGTGAAGCCCGGTATGCAAGTTTTATTGCGATATCAGGCTTATCCTTACCAAAAATTTGGTCAATATGCGGCCACTGTGCGCGAGGTCGCGAGTACCTCGTTGCGTCCTGAGGAATTGGCATTACCAGGTGCTGCCAATGGGGCGAATGGTGAGCCCGTGTATCGCATCCGCCTGACACTAAAGAAACAGGATGTGTTGGCGTATGGCAAATCTTTACCATTAAAGTCGGGCATGTTGGTGGATGCAAGTATTTTATTGGAACAAAGACGCTTATATGAATGGGTATTGGAGCCTTTGTTTAGTATTTCTGGGCGGATGTAATTTGTCTGTGGTGATGCCATCGGCGCGAAATACATTTGGCGCAAGACATTGCCTTACTTTGTAATCTTTTTTCTGCAATACAAATTCATGACTCAACTTTCTTTTTCTTTTTGGCGCAGCCAGCGTCTGCCGGTTTTATTGCAAACTGAGGCGGCTGAATGCGGATTAGCTTGCTTATGTATGGTGGCAAGTTATTGGGGTCACAAAACCGATATCGCTAGTATACGTCGGCGTTTTTCTGTTTCTTTAAAAGGTGTCACGCTAAAAGGATTAATGGCGATGGCGCAAGGCTTGGCCTTGCAAACTCGTCCCTTAAAACTGGAGATGGAAGACCTGCGCGAACTAAAACTTCCCTGTGTTTTACATTGGGATATGCATCACTTCGTCGTGTTGAAATCGGTCTCTGCAACACATGCATTGATCCACGATCCAGCGGTGGGTGAACGTCATATGCCGTTAGCGGAATTTGCGAAACACTTTACAGGTGTCGCTCTAGAGCTAACACCCACTGATGCGTTCACTAAAAAAGTTGAAGTGCAAGATTACTCTTTGCTGTCATTAATGGGGCGAGTAATCGGTTTAAAACGCGGCTTGATCCAAATCTTATTATTGGGCTTGACCTTGCAGGTTTGTACACTGGTTGCACCGTTCTACATGCAGTGGCTGGTAGATGAAGCGTTGTTAGCAGCCGATCGTGACTTGATTACAGTTCTAGGTTGTGGATTTTTGCTGTTAGTCGGGATACAGACTAGCATAGGTGCGGTGCGCTCTTGGGTGACAACGGTGCTTGCTACGAATTTAAACTTTCAGTGGCTGGGCAATTCATTTGCCCACTTGATGAAACTGCCTTTACCGTATTTTGAGAAGCGTCATACTGGGGATATCGTGTCACGCTTTGGCTCTATACAGACAATACAGCGCAATTTAACTTCTCAATTTGTTGAAGGCGTCATCGACGGTGTGTTAGTCATCGGTACATTTATTATGATGCTGCTGTATAGCCCGATGCTAGCAGCGGTTGCTTGCATGGCCGTCGTTCTGTGTATCTTTCTACGCTGGATGATCTTTCGCGCGATACGAGAAGCTACGGCAGAGCAAATTATTCATGCGGCAAAACAACAAACGCACTTCATGGAATCGGTACGCGGCGCGCAAAGCGTGCGCTTATTCTCACGCGCTGAAGAGCGTCGTAGCGGTTGGATGAACGCACTGGTCGATCAATTTAATGCAGAGTTACGCATTGCGAAATTATCGGTCTCTTACAAAACTGCGAATAATTTACTATTTGGTGCTGAACGCGTCATCGTCATTTGGCTCGCGGCCTTAGCGGTGCTCGATAAACAGTTTTCAATCGGAATGTTATTTGCCTTCATTAGCTATAAAGACCAATTTAGTGAACGTATGGCGAGTCTAGTCGATAAGTTATTTGAATTGCACATGATGAAATTACATGGCGAACGGGTCGCGGATATTATCATGACAGAGGCGGAAGAAGAGACTCAAGATGTCGAAATCGATCCTGAGCAAATTGTACCAAGAATTGAATTTCGTAATATCTCATTTCGTTACGCCGATAGCGAGCCGTATGTCTTAAAGGATTTGAATCTAACCATACCATCAGGACAATGCATCGCAGTCACGGGACCATCTGGTTGTGGCAAGACCACTTTGATGAAACTACTTCTTGGTTTGTTAGAACCAAGCGAAGGTGAAATCCTGATCGGTGAAGAGAAAGCAGCTTTGCCGCTCAAGACATTGGGCATGCGCAATTATCGGCAATTGTTGGGTGCGGTGATGCAAGACGATAACTTATTTGCTGGCTCCATTTCTGACAATATTTGTTTCTTCGACCCAACGCCGAATCAAGAACAAATCGAAGCTTGCGCGAAATTGGCGGCTATCCACTCCGAAATTATGGCGATGCATATGGCCTATAACACCTTTGTGGGCGATATCGGTACTGGTTTATCGGGGGGACAAAAACAACGAATATTGCTAGCACGCGCGCTGTATAAAAACCCCAAACTATTGGTGCTGGATGAAGCGACTAGTCATCTTGACGTAAGGAATGAACAGAAGGTCAATGTCGCCATTAAACAAATTCCATTAACCCGCATCATCGTTGCCCACAGACCTGAGACCATAGGTATCGCAGAGCGAGTTGTGGTATTGGAGCAAGGGACTATCGCACAAGATGCGCCTCAAACAAATTCCGTAACTACGCAGCAAGCGACCGCAACAAACTCAACAGAATAATCGACGGATAATTTGATGGAGCGATGCTTAATCACATAGGCTTTAACCGCCAAGCATAAACCTAGCTCACCTTCAGTATCCCTTTCCCGACTTCAGCACCAATTGCGCTGAAGTCGGGCGCTGGAACAGACTTTTAAACACGATTTTAGATCGCACTTCAAGAATTACACCAGACTTGCTGGCCTCTGCCCGACGCATTTGATGCACAAGCTCAGCCCATCGAAGCGGGCTTGACCACACGCTGTCAAAAAACTGGGAATATTTTCAAGCGGGTATTTTTGGTCTATGTGTCACGCATCCGCTCTCAGCCGCTGCCATCGCCGAGAAAGAAATACTGCAAGAAAAATTGATCGCCGTGAGCCAGAACGGAGCACGCGCTGACTATGACGAGAGCGAAGTCGAGATGCTGTCAGATCTGATTGCGCGCTACGAGAAAGCGGCGATGCCCTTCACTGCGTTGGAGTTCCCGCGCAGTAGTCGTTATCGACTGGTTGATCAACTTCGACTCCGTATAGCGACAGACAAGAGCACGGAAGAGGACTCTTCCGCCTCCCAAGAGTCATTGCCATTAAGTTGAGGGGTTTTAGATTGTTCTCATCCTCAACTAAATGGCAGTGCTCCTAAGAGTGCCCCTACTTCCCAATACAAAACCGCGAGAAAATCACGCCGAGCAAATCATCAGAAGTAAATTCGCCCGTGATGCTATTTAAGCGGTCTTGCGTCAGACGTAGTTCCTCGGCAAAGAGGTCGAGTGACTGGTCGTTTTGTGCGGCGTATTCTGCTGCTTGTTCGAGATGTTCGCTGGCGTGTTTCAAGGCGATCAGGTGACGTTCGCGGGCCAGGTATAAAGACTCTCCGGTCTGCTGCCAACCGGCGATGCGCAGGAGTTCTTGTCGCAATAGATCCAAACCTAAATGTTCTTGCGCTGACAAATACACTTCGGTGAGATCGCCTACCGTGTCGACACTGGGATGATGTCCCGACAGATCGATTTTGGTGCAGACACAAATTACGGGCACACCTTCGGGAAAGCGGGCGGCAATTTCTTCATCAGCGCGGGTCGGGCCGCGGCTGGCATCGAGCAAATGCAAAATCACGTCGGCTTTTTGCACCTCGTTCCAGGTGCGCTCGATGCCGATGCGCTCAACGGCATCGATTTTTTCTGCTACTCCCTCGCCTTCTAAATAATCATCGTGATCATGACGTATCCCTGCGGTGTCGATGATATTTAAAGGAATGCCTTCGATATGAATGGTCTCGGTGACCTTGTCGCGCGTGGTTCCGGCAATTGGCGTCACGATGGCGATATCGTCACCCGCCAAGGCATTAAGTAAAGAAGACTTGCCGACATTCGGCTGCCCCGCCAAAACCACATTCAGACCTTCGCGCAGCAAAGCGCCTTGTGCTGCTTGGGCAAAGACTTCGCGCAAGGCTTGTTGAATCGCACTGAGCTGTCCACGTGCGTCGGATTTCTCCAGAAAGTCGATCTCTTCTTCTGGGAAATCCAAAGTCGCCTCGACCAACATCCGCAGATGTACGACCTTTTCAACCAGAGCGTGAATCACTTTGGAGAAGGCACCCGACATCGATTGCGATGCCGATTTTGCGGCGGCCTCGGTCGATGCTTCGATCAAATCAGATACCGCTTCTGCTTGCGCCAGATCGAGCTTGTCGTTCATAAACGCGCGCTGGGTAAATTCACCCGGCTGCGCCAAACGCAAACCCTGTTCTTTGCCCGCTTCCAAGCAACGCGCTAACAACATTTGCATCACGACCGGGCCGCCATGCCCTTGCAGCTCCAGCACTTCTTCGCCCGTATACGAATGTGGTGCTTTGAAGGCGATCGCCAAACCCTGATCGATGACGCTGCCATCGGCTTGTTTGAAATCCAGATAAGTCGCGTGGCGCGGCTTGAGCACTGTGTCGCCAAACAAGGCGCTGGTGATAGCACTTAAATCTTTGCCAGAAATGCGCACAACGCCAATACCACCGCGCCCGGGGGCAGTGGCAATGGCGACGATGGGGGTGCTGTCATAGTGATGTGTCATAGGGAAATATTATAGGAGTCGACAGGAGACAAATTACTCTTGTATCCCAAAAGCAACAATGTTTAAAAGAAAAAACCCATGACAGGCATGGGTTTTTTAATGTCCGACAAAAGCGATGATTAAGTACGATGCTCTGGCGGCACGATTTTGTTGTTGATTACCCACTGCTGCGCGATCGATAAGATATTATTTACGACCCAATACAGAACCAGTCCAGAAGGGAAAAACACAAACATCACCGAGAACATCAAAGGCATAAACATCATCATTTTTGCCTGAATCGGATCGGCTGGAGCCGGGCTCAATTTAGTTGTGACATACATCGAAATCATGTACAAAATTGGCAAAACTAAATAGGGATCAGGCTTAGACAAATCGGTTACCCACGCCATCCACGGCGCGCCACGCATTTCGACCGATGCTTGCAACACCCAATACAGAGACAAGAAAACCGGCATTTGAATCAACATTGGCAAACACCCACCCAGCGGATTAATTTTCTCGGTCTTGTACAATTCCATCATCGCCATATTGAGTTTTTGCGGCTCGTCTTTATAGCGCTCTTTGAGTGCGGTCATTTTTGGCGTGACCACACCGGCTGCCGACAATGGGAACAAAGCTAACTTGATCGCCACGGTGAATGCCACGATAGTCCAGCCCCAGTTACCCAATAATTTGTGGATCGATTCCATGATCCAGAACATCGGCTTGGCGATCATGGCGAAATACCAGTAGTCCTTCACCAAATCCAGGCCCGGCGCAACGGTTTCCAGAATCGCTGATTCCTGTGGGCCAGAATATAAACGGGCATTGGAAGTAGTGGTCGCACCCGGAGCAAGCTCACCTAATGCGATGACAGAACTGACCGCATAAATATTGTCACGGACACGCTCGGTACGAATTTCACGTTGAACTTTGTCGTCAGGAATAAGCGCAGACACAAAGAAATGCTGGATCATCGACACCCAGCCATTGTCAGCCTTAGTCTCGTGTTCTGGCTTGGCGTCAAGCTTGCCGTGGCGCTTCTCGATTTCCTCAAAACTCAACTTCTGGAAATGTTTGGCATCCGTATAAACAGCAGGTGCATAGAACTCAGTCTGGCCAGAGAACATACCGCCCGAGGTTGGCTTGGAGCCATCGTGGATCAACTGCAAATACAAGGAAGGGGCGATGGCGGCGGCCGTGTTATTGACCACGGTGTGCTTAACATCAATCACATAACTGCCCTTGGTGAAAGTCAGGGTCTTGATCAGCTTTACACCATCTTGCACCGACTCCAGCACCAGTTTCAATTCATTCGCACCATCTAAAGTACGTGGACCAGGCAAGGCAACAAAGCCAGATTTGTGATTAGGAAAATTGCCACCCAATAAACCAGTTTGCGCAGCATAAGTGCGGGCTGGGACAGCCACTTCTTTTGTGCCACCAAATAAACCAAAGAAGCCGGTCTTTTCTAAACGAGTCTGTGCGCCATGACTATCAAACAAAACCACATTCTTCTTGTCGTCAGCGTTATCAACATACTTCAACAATTCTAAACGTTTGATCTCGCCGCCGATGGTATCGATATCGACTTTGATCAAGTCTGTGGTGATTGTGATGGTTTCGCTCTTGATCGCTGGCGCCGCAGCTGCTGGGGTGTTAGCAGCACTGACGGCACCGCTTGCTGCCGCTGCCGTCGCCGCCGACGCTGCGCTAGCACTTGCCGACGCGGCAGCACTGCCCGCCTTGGCTTGCTGCGCACTTGGCGTTGGGAAAAACATGGACTGTTTTCCGTTTGCACGCATCCAGTTATCCCACAGGAGTAACATAGACATCGAAAAAATAACCCAAAGGACGGTACGCTTTATATCCATTTTATCCACTTGTGTAGGTATTAAAGATCAGGAAAATTAAGATGAACCCGCACCCGAGATGGGGGCAGTTGAAGATTTTTCATCCCCGACCAGACACTGATCGGAGATTTTTTTAGGTGGAACCAGATCAATGCCACCCGGATGCCAGGGATGACATTTGCAGAGACGCTTGCCCGCCATCAGCGAGCCCTTTGCCGCACCATATTCACGAATCGCCTCGGCCGCATACTCTTAACAGCTAGGATAAAAGCGGCAATTTTGCCCCAACATCGGGCTAATCGCCAGCTTATATGCACGCAAAATCAGGAGCAGCAAGGATTTCATGATGTGCTCGCTACCGCAGGAAGGGAAGTAGAAGCGGGAACATGTTGAGAAACGAATAGACGCAACACTTCGTCCCGCAAAGCACGCTTTAACAGCGCATTCGTGGCGGGACCGGCTTTGGTATTGACTGGCTTAGATAAGCGCACAATGCAATCCACATTCACCAGGTTAGACTGTCGGAAAATCTCACGCGTCACGCGCTTAATCATATTGCGCGTCGCCGCCCGCGGCGCAAACCGCTTCGCCGCCACCACACCAAGACGCGCATGCGGCAAAGCATTAGGGCGTGCATATAATACAAAATGCGCCGTTCTTTGCACAGGGCGCAAACGAAAAACGGATGAAAATTCATCCGTTTTAACGATTCGTCGAACCCGCGCAAAATCCCCGCCGGTCAACTGGTTCTGAGCTAAGGCTATGGTAGAAGTCAAATTAGTCACAATAGAAAACAGAATCGATATTGAAAAAACTAAATTGACCAGATATTGACATACCCGATTACCTACCAGACCAATCGCGCTTTAGAAATTCAATTATAGGGATGCAGTGTGAGGCGCTTCCCGCAGCAATACTGAAGTATTGCGAAGGCAAGCACGAATTTACGTAAACTCGCAATGCGCCCTAGAATTGGATTTATAAAGATGCGATTAAGCGGCTAAGCGCTTACGGCCTTTGGCGCGGCGTGCATTCAAAACTGCGCGGCCGCCACGAGTAGCCATACGAGCGCGGAAACCGTGAGTGCGCTTACGACGAACTACGGAAGGTTGATAAGTACGTTTCATGTTGATCTCACTATTTGAGCAAAAAATAAATCGGAATTACGGGTAATAGTGCGTAGCAGCCGCTTATTGTTGTTGCCCAAGCTAACCTAACACGCTATCCACACCATTACTGCCCCAAAACCGCTGCTCATGCTGAGTTTTATCTTGCGACTTCGTTGATGCGGGCGCGCTCCATCAAAAAGAGAGCACCACTGCAAACCAAGCACACATCTAACAAAACAGGGTAGGGAACCCGTAATTAGACACCATTTTTGCGCCCGCTGTCAATCAATACGCCCCCTTTTCTTTGCATGCAATCAAAATAGCAAGAAAAAGAAATTTCTCGCAGCCTGTGGATAACTCTCTTCGCGAAGAGTAGAATAGCAAGCTTCTGAACGGTCATGAATGTAACTAATAATTCAACAATACGGCAACACACATTCAATCGCTTTGCGCTTTGGCTGTCAGACTAAGATTGGATTTGAAACTAATAAAATAGGACTTGCGCAGCATAGCCCAGATGGGGATTGTGCGTCAGTTCACATAGAGACAAAAAAAGGGAACTGGCTGGTCACGAGCTAGCCAGCTTTGAGAAGAATAAATCTAAACAGTAACAATAAAGCGATACATGGATAATTTCTGGCAAGCCTGCTCTTCAAAACTAGAACAGGAACTCACGCCTCAACAATTTAGTGCTTGGATCAAGCCTTTAGCAGTGGTCGATTTTGAAGACGGCCACTTGCGCATAGGCGCGCCCAATCGCTTTAAATTGGACTGGGTCAAAG
>JACQDW010000070.1 GCA_016200845.1 Burkholderiales bacterium
AAAATTATTGAAGAAGAGGTTGTTCCGACAATCGATTTTGGCTCTATCGATTTTGATTTGGGTGGCGACGAAGCAAAACCTGAACCAAAAGTGGAAGCGCCTGTTCCTGCATTCGCGATGCCAGCCAAGAGCGAGGAAGAAGAAAGTTTAGATCTTGATGGCTTAGACTTTGTTTTGGAAGAGCAAGTTGCCGTGGTTGCTGCTGAACCTTCTAAAGTCGAAGAAGAAGTTGAGGACATTGAGAGTCTTTTAGATGCGGATGATGCCTTGGGGCAGTTAGTTGTTTCGGCTGCCGATGAAAATCAGACACCGTATAATGCGGAGATGGCGACTAAACTTGATTTGGCTGTTGCCTACCAAGAAATCGGTGACAAAGAAGGTGCTCGTGAGTTGTTAGATGAAGTATTGAAGGGTGGTTCGAGTGAGCAAGTCGAAAAAGCCAAAGAAATGCTGGGACAACTAGCCTAAGTTGATTTGGTATAAGCATCACTGGGGCGCCCCATAGAGGGCGCCCATTTTATTTGGGATCTGCGCATGGTGTGCAGCTTCGGTTGAAGTTGGAACGAGTTGGGGTGACGCCTCAATTGTTGATACAAAATTTGAGATAGTAAGATGACGGTAAAAAGAATTGTTCTTGGGGTTGATTATGATGGAAGCGGCTATCAAGGATGGCAGACGCAACCACATGGACAAACCGTGCAAGACCGTCTCGAAATGGCATTGCAGACATTCGCAAGACAGAAAATTCATACAACTTGTGCTGGACGAACCGATGCAGGGGTACACGCACTAGGTCAGGTTGTCCATTTTGATACTGAGTTAGACCGGGTTGAATATTCTTGGGTGAACGGTGTGAATACGTTTTTGCCCGAAGATATCGCGGTTTCCTGGGCGAAGATCTTGCCTTTAGATGAGCAAGACCCACAATTTTTTCATGCGCGATTTAGCGCGTTTTCACGCACCTACCACTATTTGCTTCACAATGGCCCCACTCGCTCACCAATTTGGGCGCAACGTGCGGGCTGGTTTTTTAGGCCACTTGATATAGAGCGTATGCGTGAAGGTGCAGAGTTTCTATTGGGTGAGCAAGATTTTTCGGTATTTCGTGCAACTGGTTGTCAGGCGAAAACGCCTGTCAAAACGATGTACGAAATGAAGATTCATCAAGTGGATGATTTGATTGTATTTAGCTTACGCGCTAGTGCCTTTTTACATCATATGGTGAGGAACATCGTGGGCGCTCTGCTGTATGTCGGGAGTGGACGAAGGGAACCCGCTTGGATTGGCGAACTAATTGCATCAAAGGATCGTAGCATTTCTGCACCGACTTTTATGCCGGACGGCTTGTATTTAGGGGAAATCGCTTATCCCGATCAGTGGGGAATTCCATGTCGTGGAACGCGAGGTTTGCCCTATGGTTTGTCAGCGATTCTGGCTGGCGCGACTTGAATTGCTGCTTTTTGAGTTGGGACGGGTCTATAAAGTGTGTCTCTCAAGGAATTTAGGGTAAATTGAAGCGAAATCCGGTAAAATGTCGTTTTTGCATAACCCAAAATTGAGGCGCTCTCCTGGGAAATTGCCCGGACCAGAGCGTCTTTTTTTGTCATCGGCTTCGAATTAAATCAATGAATAACATCCGTAATTTTTCTATTATTGCTCATATCGATCATGGTAAATCGACATTGGCAGACCGCATTATTCAATTGTGTGGCGGTTTGTCGGATCGCGAAATGGAAGCGCAAGTTTTAGACTCGATGGATATTGAACGTGAACGTGGGATCACGATCAAGGCTCAGACCGCGGCCTTGCACTATAAAGCGTTGAACGGTGAAGTTTACAATTTAAATTTGATTGATACTCCGGGGCACGTCGACTTTAGTTATGAAGTGAGCCGCTCCTTGTCGGCCTGTGAAGGTGCATTGCTGGTGGTGGATGCGTCGCAAGGTGTTGAAGCGCAAACGGTGGCTAACTGCTATACCGCGATTGAGCTGGGAGTGGAAGTTGTTCCAGTTTTGAATAAGATTGATTTGCCATCAGCTGATCCGGCAAATGCGAGTACCGAGATTGAAGAAGTGATCGGGATTGATGCCAGTGACGCTGTGCAATGCTCAGCGAAAACAGGGCTGGGTGTACGCGATATTTTGGAATCGCTGATTGTCAAAGTGCCGCCACCGAAAGGTGATCCTGAGGCACCTTTGCAGGCCTTGATTATCGATTCCTGGTTCGATAACTACGTTGGTGTCGTGATGTTGGTGCGTATCGTCAATGGTACTCTCCGCCCCAAAGATAAAATTCGATTTATGGCGACTGATGCCCAGCATCTGGTTGAAAGTGTCGGTGTGTTTACACCTAAGTCTTTGTCAAGGACCGAACTCTCGGCCGGGCAAGTTGGCTTTGTGATCGCTGGCATTAAAGAGTTAAAGGCTGCAAAAGTCGGTGATACGATTACGACGATCGCAAATCCTGCTAGTTCGCCTCTGCCTGGTTTTAAAGAAGTGCAACCACAAGTGTTTGCTGGGCTCTTTCCGGTCGAAGCGAATCAATACGACGCATTGCGTGACTCTTTGGAAAAATTGAAGCTCAATGATGCTGCCTTGATGTACGAGCCTGAAGTATCACAAGCTTTGGGCTTTGGCTTCCGTTGCGGTTTCCTTGGACTTTTGCACATGGAAATCGTGCAGGAGCGCTTGGAACGCGAATTTGATATGGACTTGATCACTACTGCGCCAACTGTGGTGTATGAAGTGGTGATGGGTGATGGAACGGTGTTGATGGTTGATAATCCGTCCAAGATGCCTGATCCTTCGCGTATTGAAGAAATTCGTGAACCTATCGTGACGGTCAATCTGTATATGCCGCAGGAGTATGTAGGCTCTGTGATTACTTTGTGCACCTCCAAACGTGGTGTGCAGCTAGACATGAATTATCACGGTCGCCAGGTGAAGTTGACTTACGAAATGCCTATGGCAGAAATCGTCTTGGACTTCTTTGATCGCCTGAAATCGACTTCTCGCGGTTATGCGTCTATGGATTATGAATTCAAAGAAAACCGTGCTGCCGACGTAGTGAAAGTCGATATGCTCATTAATAGCGAGAAGGTGGACGCTTTGGCGATTATTGTTCATCGCTCTAACAGTCATTATCGTGGTCGCGCAGTTGCGGCAAAAATGCGCGAGTTGATTCCTCGCCAGATGTTCGATGTCGCGATTCAGGCGGCGATTGGTGCCAATATTATTTCTCGCGAAAACGTCAAGGCGCTACGTAAAAACGTTCTGGCGAAGTGCTATGGCGGCGATATTAGTCGTAAGCGTAAGCTGTTGGAAAAACAAAAAGCAGGTAAGAAACGAATGAAACAAGTGGGTTCCGTTGAAATTCCGCAAGAAGCATTTTTGGCGATTTTACAGGTGGATGAAAAATGAGTTTTCAATCTTTGATCGGGAATTTCTCTTTGATTTTGTTCGTGTTGTTGGTCATCACAGGTGTTATTTGGTGTTTTGACCTATTTGTCTGGTCCAAGCAACGCCAGCAACATGCTGACGCTGTTCTGGCGCAATGTAGTCAGGATCAGCTTGAACAAGAAAAATTAAGAGAAAGTCTATTAAAGCAACCGGCATGGATAGAGTATTCGGGCAGCTTTTTTCCTGTGATTGTCTTGGTCTTTGTCTTGCGCTCTTTCCTGTTCGAGCCATTTAAGATTCCGTCTGGTTCAATGTTGCCAACTTTATTCGTTGGTGATTTTATTTTGGTGAATAAGTTTATTTATGGCATACGTTTGCCTATCATTGATAAAAAAGTTATTTCTGTGACTGAACCCCAACGTGGTGATGTCATGGTGTTTCGTTACCCACGAGATGTGAGTCAGAACTATATCAAACGTATTATTGGTGTTCCGGGCGACGTGGTCAGTTACAAGAATAAAAAATTGACGGTGAATGGTATAGAAAGCACTTATCAGCCAGAAATTGACTTTCTCAGCGATGGCGAAGATTTGACCTATTCCAAACAATTCAGTGAAAATTTGACGGGCGTGCAACATCGTATTTTGATCGATGAAAATCGCTCCTCGGTCATTGACAGAGGTGGGCGATCTGACTTTCCTTATTCTGAAAATTGTTTGTATGATGATGAAGGATTTACCTGCAAGGTGCCAGCAGCTCAGTATTTTATGATGGGCGACAATCGCGACAATAGTATGGATAGCCGATTTTGGGGCTTTGTTCCTGATAGTCATGTCGTTGGTAAAGCATTTTTTATCTGGATGAACTTCAGCTCCCCCAGTCGTGTAGGCAGTTTTAAGTAATTTTTAGGAGATCAACGTGAACTTGCAAGCAAACTATCGTAAAACGAATTCTGGAATGTCTTTGATTGGTTTGATTCTGATGCTTAGCTTGTTGGCGATGATCGCAATTATCGCGGCACGTGTAGCGCCAACTGCAGTCGAATACTTCGCAGTGAAAAAAGCAGTCGTGACTGCGAAGCATGCGGGAAGTACGATTGCGGAAATGCAGGCTGCATTTAATAAGCAGGCCGACGTCGATTACATTGATTCGATTAATGCCAGTGATTTGGTTTTTGAAAAGAGTGAGACTGGTTATGAGATCAGTTTTTCTTACACAAAAAAAATACATTTATTTGGACCTGCGAATTTGCTGTTGGAATACGAAGGTTCAACTGCAAAAAGTGGACTTCCACAGAAAAAATAGGAAGAGTTAAGTTTCTATGAACGAACAATTGCTGCAAAAGCGTCTGGGTCATCAGTTCAATCATGTTGCACTCTTGCAGCAGGCGCTGACGCATCGTAGTCATAGTGTGACTCACAATGAACGCCTGGAGTTTTTGGGTGATTCGATTTTGAATTGCGTCGTCGCCTCTATACTTTTTGATGCGTTTGAAAATATTGATGAAGGTGATTTATCGCGTGTGCGCGCTAATCTGGTGAAGCAACAATCTTTGTTCGAGATTGCCCAAAAATTAGAGCTCTCGCAATTTTTGCGTTTGGGTGAAGGTGAGTTGAAATCGGGTGGCTTTCGCCGCCCATCCATTTTAGCCGATACATTGGAAACCTTATTTGGCGCGATTTATCTCGATGCCGGTTTTGAAGCGGCGCGTCAAGTGATCCAATCTTTATATGCGCCGATACTTGCCAGCGTTGACCCTACGACCTTGGGTAAAGATGCCAAAACGCTGCTGCAAGAATTTTTGCAGAGTAAAAAAATCGCACTGCCTCAATACAATGTCGTTGCGACACATGGCGCTGCACATAATCAAGAATTTGAAATTGAATGCCTGGTTCCGAAACTGGAAATTCAGGTATTCGGTACGGGTGGAAGCCGTCGCGCCGGAGAGCAAGCTGCCGCGAAACTGGCATTAGAAACCGCGGTGAGCCTGTTGTCGAAAACGCCGAGTGGGCGCAAAACCAAACCACGTGCCGCGCAAATGAAACTGGTCGGCATCGCAACCATACAATCGACAAGCAAGTCAGGTGAGGCAGCGAACGCAAAAGCGCTTGCTGCAGAGATCACTAGGGCAGATGAATCCCATGCAAGCGCTGATGAAGCGATGGCATCTACGCAAAGCAAATTATTATGAGTCAGAACGAGTCGCAATTCCGCTGTGGATATGTCGCTATTGTGGGACGTCCCAATGTCGGTAAATCCACCTTGATGAATACCTTGATTGGCGCGAAAGTGAGCATCACTTCACGCAAGGCACAAACCACACGTCATCGTATTACGGGCATTCAAACTAAAGATCAGACGCAGTTTGTATATGTCGATACACCCGGATTCCAGACCCGCCATTCAAATCCCTTAAACCGCACCTTGAACCGCACCGTCACAAATACGCTGACTGCGTCAGATGTTATTTTGTGCGTGATTGAAGCGGGTACGTTTGGACAAGCCGATCAGCAAGTGATTGATTTGTTACCTAAGAATGTACCTGTGATTTTGGTGATTAATAAATCTGATCGCGTTAAAGATAAGGCGATTTTGATGCCTTTCGCGCAGAAGGTGATGTCTTTATTTCCTTTCGTTGCAGTCGTGCCTGTGTCCGCAACTTTAAAATTCCAATTGGAAAATTTAGAAAACGAAACCAGAAAATATCTGCCACTAGGCGATCCGATTTTTGGGGAAGAAGATATTACCGATCGTAGCGAAAAATTTTTGGCGACAGAAATTGTGCGTGAAAAATTATTCCGTTTTGTCGGCGATGAATTGCCCTACACCAGCACAGTCCTGATTGAAAAATTTGAGCAAGAAGGAAATTTGCGTCGTGTGTTTATCGCAATTTTAGTCGATCGCGATGGTCACAAGTCCATGGTGATCGGCAATAAGGGCGCACGTTTGAAAGATATTTCTACGCAGTCGCGTCAGGACATGGAAAAATTATTCGGCGGTCCTGTGTATCTTGAGATCTGGGTCAAAGTGAAATCAGGCTGGGCAGACAATGAAGCGGGTCTGCGTGCTTACGGTTACGAATAGATTTGAAATCACAGGCGAGCGCGATGGAAGAAATCGACCTGACTGAAGTAGAGGACGATACTTCTGTTCTGAAAACTTTGTCGCCTCGCTCATCGCTGAAGTCTCTCAAACCTCTCATCAAAGACCCACGGGTTGCGCACCAACCCGGCTTCGTCTTACATTCCTATCCCTATAAAGAAACCAGTCTGATTGTCGACGTCCTGACGCGTGATTATGGTCGCCTCATGTTGGTAGCCAAGGGTGCCAAGCGACCTCATTCCAAATTACGCAGCGTGCTGCAAACTTTTCAGCCTTTGACACTGAGTTGGACAGGCAAATCCGAGATTCGTACCATGACTGCGGCTGAGTGGGTTGGCGGTATGCTGCCCCTGGAAAAATCGGCACTCTTGTGCGGCTTTTATTTGAACGAATTATTGATTAAATTTTGTGTGCGCGATGAAGTCAATCGCGCCTTATTTGATCAGTATGTCGCGACACTCAATCAACTCGCACACAATGAAAGCGCGCCTATCGTGCTGCGTAAATTTGAACTCGCTTTGCTGCAAGAATGTGGTTTGTTGGGGAGTTTGCACCTGTGTGGTGAAACGCGAAATCCGGTGATCGCTGATATGGATTATGTCGTTGATCCTCTGGGTGGTGTGCGTCCCGCGCATCCCTCCGATAGTGCGCCACGAATTACAGGCAAGACATTGACGGATATGCATACAGAAGCCTATGCTGATCCCGTTACGCTGAGTCAAAGCAAGCAATTGATGCGGTTTCTGTTCAACCATCATCTGAATGGGCTCGCACTAAAGACCAGACAAATTCTTATCGATTTACATAAATTATGAACATCCATCACCAACAACAGATTATTGATCTCGGCATCAATATCGACCATGTCGCCACCTTGCGTAATGCGCGCGGCACTTCTTATCCTGATCCTGTGCAGGCGGCGTTAATGGCCGAAGAAGCGGGTGCTGATTGCATTACTTTGCATCTGCGCGAAGACCGTCGTCATATCAAAGATGCAGATGTAAAACGATTGCGCCCTTTGCTCAAGACAAGGATGAATCTGGAAGCGGCGGTGACGGCAGAGATGATCGATTTCGCTTGTCTGATTAAGCCGCATGATGTGTGTCTGGTACCCGAACGCCGCGAAGAAGTGACCACAGAAGGCGGCTTGGATGTCGCGCGATTTTTTACGCAAGTAGAAGCGGCGATCAAACAATTGCATCACGAGGGTAGTCGTGTCAGTCTTTTTATTGACGCCGATCCGGTGCAAATTCAAGCGTCAAAAGATGCTGGTGCTGGTGTGATCGAATTGCATACGGGACGTTATGCGGATGCCTTAGACGCACAAGCGCAGCAGCAAGAATTAGCGCGTATTGCCAGTGGTGTCGATTTTGCTCGTAG
>JACQDW010000065.1 GCA_016200845.1 Burkholderiales bacterium
CATGAGAGCGACGAAATGAGGTGGATTGAAATCGCAGATTGATGCGCTTTTTGATGCAGATGTGATGACTTCATGCGTTCAAAACAAAACAGAAAATGCTCTCTATTAAACGGGAGCATTTTTCACTTGCAGCAACAATTTGCAGCGCAGAGCGCGGTATTCACTCGTAAAATACAATCCGCTCCAAAAGCGGAGAAGATCGCGCGGAAAGTCCACCAAAACCCTTGCTGCGCCTCAATACTTCGCCTTTTCAATACACCCTGATAAGCGCATTAATACACGCACATATTTTGGGCGAGAAATGCGTCATTTTCTGTTGTCTGTGGTTGTTGTTTCGCTTGTCTGGTGTTTTGTTTCTGGACGTGATTTTGCTGGCGATCGGGCTGGTACGATTTTGCTACGCAAAATCCAACCAGGTAATGGACGATGGCGCGACACGTAAAAAGATACGTCTCGCGCTTTTGTTGGTGAGGGGGAGGTCTAAAGTATCTCAACGGTTGTCTGCATCTGTTGTTTGATGTTGTCTGCCGCAGATGTTGCATTTTTTTCAGGGCAATTCGTCAAAACGAATCATCCGTTGACTCCCTTCTATTGCCCACTTCAATGTTTCGTACTTTTATCAATCAGTATGAATCCAGCGATCTTTGAACTCCCGACCGGTGCCGCACTTGAGCACGAAATAGAGGCCATCGAGTTGAGCATTCAAGATGAGCACATTAGGCAGATTATCGCCCAGAGAGTCGTTATTGCAGATAGTGGCAAGGCTACTTTGTGCCACATGATGAAGTTTTTAAGGTGTCTTGTGCCCGCCTCTTTGCGCGGCTAACTCAGTAAACGCACGAAATAGAAACGCGATATTTGAGCAATTTTTGTTAGCTATTGTGGGTAATATACCTCGACCAAAAGAAAGTCATCGGGGCTAAGGTGAGAAAGAATTCCAGAAAATATTACCCACAGAATTTGAGAAATGCCTTATAATATGCACCTCGTAAGGCAAGTGCTATACGGACTTTTAATCCGTTGGTCGCAGGTTCGAATCCCGCACGGCCTACCAAAACAAAGGATTCAGGTTAACCCCTGAATCCTTTTTTGTTTTGTGTGGTCACTTCGCGCTACACTGTTTCCTCCTGTCCTTGGATCGCACCATGAAATCAAATTCTCCCCAAGAAAAACACGAGATTCGCCCTGGGCAATCATTAGAGTTGCTCAAAGAGCTGCATATTTTGACGCGTGATGGGAAGTTGAATCAGGATAGTCGCCGTAAGCTCAAGCAGGTGTATCACCTTTATCAGTTTATTGAGCCTTTGCTTAATACCGTGCTGCAAGAGCGTGGGCAGCTGAGTCTGGTCGATCATGGTGCAGGAAAATCCTATCTGGGATTTATTCTGTTTGATTTGTTTTTTAAAGCTTTGGGCACGGATCATCCTTCGCGTATTTATGGCATAGAGACGCGTGACGAGTTGGTGGCGCGTTCGCGAGAGTTGGCGCAACGGCTAGGTTTTGCTGGTATGGAGTTTTTAAATCTGTCGGTGGCTGAGTCCACGCAAAGTGTGGCTTTGCCAGCGCAGATTGATATCGTGACGGCTTTGCATGCCTGTAATACGGCGACGGATGATGCGATTGATTTTGCCTTGAAGAAGAAGGCAAAGTTCATGGTGCTGGTGCCTTGTTGCCAAGCGGAAGTGGCAGCAGAATTGCGCAAAACGAAGTCGGATGCGGTGCGTGGTAATGCTTTGTCTGAGTTGTGGCGGCATCCTATCCATACGCGTGAGTTTGGCAGTCAGATCACGAACGTGCTGCGCTGTCTGCAGTTAGAGTCGCACGGCTATCAAGTGCGCGTGACTGAGTTGGTGGGGTGGGAGCATTCGATGAAGAATGAACTGATTATCGCCGAGTATAAGGGCGGTAAAAACACTAAATCGGCACAACGTTTGCATGAAATTTTAAATTCTACGGGTCTGCAATCATTGGAGCGGCGCTTCTTTACGGTTTGATTGTCGCTGTCGTTTAACCCCGATCTCAAGTGCTGAGTCGGGCGTGTCTCCTGCTCATTTCCTTGTTTCTTTTTCTTGTTTCATTTCCTGTTGATTCGCCTGATCGGGCGGATATCTCCGTTACGAAGACCAGTTTTTAAAGTCGTAATGACAACTGGTATTATCTTTTTCTTTTTTTTGCCCAAGCTGTCCATCGTGCAAAAATCTTTCGCATCCTGTCTTGATGTCCTATCATCGAAAAACATTCACTTCTCTTGCCTTAAAATTAAAGCGCTTTGAATTTGAGTTCAAGGTGAAATAAAAGCGCTTTGATAAAATCAGTCATAAAAAATCAAAGCGCTTTGTATTTTTCAGTGAAATCTTATTAATGAAAAATGTAATCTGTAGTTTGACTACATTTTGTTTTTGGTTGATTTGTGGTTTTCCAGCCACTTCAAACTTTATCTATTCATAGCTGTAGTGAAGGATGACTTCATAGTGAAGTCGGCTTTGAGAAGTGAATACTTTAGGTTTCTTTGCGTTTTTTCGGTTGACACGTAATTTAGTTTTGGTACAAACTTGACCCAAGAATTGAATTCGGCAATAAAAAATAACCGGTGAAATTCTGATGCAGAAGATGAATGTCGTAGATGTGTGATTTCCTCCCCCTCTTGTGATTTGGTTTTGATAAAAATATTTGGAGATTTAAATGGAACAGAATTTAAATAAGCGCCAACAGGTATCAAGCATGGCGAAGTTGACCCCAATCGCCGCCGCTTGCGCGACGATGTTGGTGTTGGCGTCAGGCTCGGTTTCTGCGCAGCAGGCTGAAGCAGCGAAAGATGCTGCCAAGGCGGAAGCGCAACAAGGTGTAGAAACGATAGTTGTGACCGGCATTCGTCGTGGTATCGAAGCTGCGATCTCGTTGAAGAAAAACTCAACGTCGATCGTTGAAGCGATTTCTGCAGAAGATATCGGTAAGTTGCCAGATGCCAGCGTAGCGGAATCTATTTCCCGTCTGCCCGGTGTGACTGCCCAGCGCGGTCGCTCTTCTGGTAAAGCCGCTGACATTAGCGTGCGCGGTTTGTCTCCATCATTTAACGGTTCTTTGTTGAATGGTCGTGAGCAAGCTTCGACAGGTAATGCACGTGCACCTGAATTTGATTTGTTCCCAGCGGAATTGATGGGCTCAGTCTTGATCTACAAGACGCCTGATGCAACCTTGGTGAGCCAGGGCTTGGCGTCTACCATCGATTTGAATACGCTTAAGCCGCTCGATTTCGGTAAGCGTGTGATCGCTGCTGGCGTGCGCAAGCAACGTACTGGCGTGCAGACACCATCCGAAGGAACTGGTAATCGTGAAACTTTTTCCTATGTGGATCAATTTGCGAACCGTACGATCGGTTTGGCATTGGGTATCACTAAGTTTAAGGAAGATGGCGGCGCGCAACAGCGTTTTAACACTTGGGGCGGCTGGTCACCAGAGGTGGATTACAACGGCGCGAAAGTAAAGACGATTGGTGGTTTCGGTGCTGATACTGAGGCGAGCAAGAGTGATCGTGATGGCGCTGCGGTGAGTTTGCAGTTTAAGCCAAATAAGAACTTCAAATCGACCGTGGACATGTTCTATTCAGCTGGTAGCTCTAGTTTGAAGAAGACTGGTTTGGAAGGCGCGGTTGCAGGCTCCGCCGGTGGCTATGATCCAAACGGCGTGTTGTCGAATGCGACGATCGTTAATGGTGTGGTGACTGCAGGTACTTTCAGTAACTACAAAGGTGTCGTGCGTAACCACAAAGAATCTGCCAAAGATAAATTTACATCGATCGGTTGGAACAGTGATCTGACAGTTGACGAGTGGAAGTTGAACGCAGATTTGTCTTATTCTAAGGCGAAAAAAGATGCGTCGCGTTATGAGACAACAGCTGGTCAACCTGGTGACGCGACAAACTTGTCATCGATCAGCTACACCGGTTTTAATGGTGGTAACTTCAATGATGTGAAGTACACGACTAGTATGAATTTTGGCGACCGCAATATCGCTAAATTGACAGACGTTGATGGTTGGGGCGGTGGTGTCAATTCTCCACAAGCAGGCTATGTGGCTTTGCCTACGGTGAACGATAAAGTGACGAGCATCCGTTTGACTGCCAGCCACGATGTTGAATTTGGTCCTATCTCTGCAGTACGTTTTGGTTTGAACAGCACAGATCGTGAAAAAATCCGCGCCGGTCAAGAAGGTCGTTTGGTTGTGAAGGGTGCCAATGGTTATGCAACGGCGACTGTGCCAGGCTCTGCAGTTGGTATCGCTGGTACCACTGGTTTGTCAGTAGTCTCGTTTGATCCAGAAGGTTCTTTGGGTCCTATTTATGAGTTGGCTCGTTGGGTTGATGCTTCTGTATTGGCAAAAGACTGGTCAGTGCATGAGAAAGTCACGACTGCATTTGCAATGGGTGATTTGGATGGTCAGTTGATGGGCTTGAGCTACAAAGGTAATGTCGGTTTGCAGTTCGTGAATACCGATCAAAGTTCCACAGGTAACCAAGTTGATCTGGCTAATTGCACCGGTATTACTGCAGCGACCTGCCCATCTAAAGTGGTTGGTGGTGGCACTTCTTACTCCAATGTGTTGCCAAGCTTAAATGTCTCGTTTGATCTTGGTCATGAGCAGGTGATGCGTGTCGGCACTTCCAAAGTCATGTCTCGTGCCAATATGGACGACATGCGCGCTAGTCAGGCTTTTGGCGTGACAACACAAGGCAATAACCCAATCTTGACAGGTAGCGGCGGTAATCCAAACTTGAAGCCATTCCTGGCGAAGACTTTCGATCTGTCCTATGAGAAGTATTTTGGTAATAAAGGTTATTTCAGTGTCGCTGGCTTCTACAAGTCCTTAGATACGTATATCTTCCGTTCACCAACGACATTTGATTTTGCTCCTTTCGTCAGTGCTAAGACACCTTTGCCTTTGACCGGTGCTTACAAAGGTTCAACGGTTGGTTTGTTGACCGCGCCACGTAATGGCGAAGGTGGCAGCATCTCTGGCTTTGAAATGGCAGTCAACGTGCCATTCTCGATGTTCACTTCTTACCTTGATGGTTTTGGCGTGATGTTGAATCACTCTGATACGCATAGCCAAATTACTTTGCCAGGCTTTGGTTTTAGTAATGTCGCTGTAAGTTCTTTGAATATTCCATTGCCAGGCCTGTCTAAGAAAGTCAGCAACTTGCGTCTGTACTATGAAAAGAACGGCTTCCAAGTGGCTTGGGCTGCACGTAAGCGTTCCGACTTCTTGGGCCAGGTTAGCGACTACCAAGACAACATGCAGTTGACCATGGTGAAGGGCGAGACTCTGGTTGATTTGCAAGCGTCTTACGAGTTCCAGACTGGCTGGTTGAAAGGGATGTCTGTATTGATTCAAGCGAATAACTGGAATAACACACCGTTCCAAGAGTACAACACCGATCCTAACGTGATCACAAATAAGCAGACTTATGGTCGCACTTATTTGATGGGTTTGAACTACAAGTTCTAATGTGAACTGAATGAAAACCCCTGCGCAGGCTGGCAGGGGTTTTTTTTTAAGAAAATTCAATTAAGGAATTTTTACAACACTAGCGGTGTCGAGGCCAAAGTACACTCGAATATCCTTAGTTGAATTTTTTGAGATGAAGAGCGCGACTTGTGCGCCCATCTTTTGGCGGATTGCACCCGCCCTACCTTCCTCAATATGAGTGAGATTGTGATGAATAACGAACGCATACAAAACGTAGTGATTGTTGGTGGCGGCACCTCTGGCTGGATGACGGCCGCGGCATTGGCGACCGTGTTGCAAGGGCAGTACAAGATTCGCGTCGTGGAGTCAGATGAGATCGGCATCGTGGGAGTCGGTGAGGCGACGATACCGATGATACAGCGCTTTAATCAGGTGCTGGGCATCGATGAAAATGATTTTCTGCGTGAGACTCAAGGCACATTTAAACTCGGCATTGAGTTTGTCAATTGGGGCAAAGTCGGTGATCGATATACGCATGGTTTTGGCACCATTGGTCAAGAGATGGCGACGGTGCGCTTTGATCAGTATTGGCAGAAATATCGTTTGCAGGGCAAGGCAGGTAAGTTGGAAGAATATTCGATTACACGCATGGCGGCGAAGGCGAATAAATTTATGCCCGCCAAACGTGATGTTGAAAACTCTCCTCTGAACCAGATTGCACATGCCTATCATTTTGACGCCAGCATGTATGCAAAATATTTGCGTAAATTTGCCGAGCAGCGCGGTGTTGTGCGCACTGAAGGCAAGATCACGCAAGTGACACAACGCGAAGCAGACGGCTTTGTCGATAGCTTGGTGCTGGAAAACGGCGAGCGCATACACGGTGATTTGTTTATCGATTGCTCGGGTTTTCGCGGTCTCCTCATTGAACAAACTTTGCACACCGGGTATGAAGACTGGACGCATTTCTTGCCATGCGATCGTGCGCTGGCAGTGCCTTGCGAATCAGCTGCTGTGCTCTTGCCTTATACCCGTTCCACCGCGCATCGCGCCGGCTGGCAATGGCGGATTCCTCTGCAACATCGCATCGGAAACGGCCATGTTTTTTGCAGTCAATTTATCAGCGAAGATGAAGCCGCGGCGACGCTACTTGCCAATCTCGATGGCAAGCCCCTGGCCGATCCGCGCCTGATCAAGTTCACGACCGGCATGCGTAAAAAAGTCTGGAATAAAAACGTGATCGCGATTGGTTTGGCGAGCGGATTTTTAGAGCCTTTAGAGTCAACCAGTATCCATCTGATTCAAACCGCGATTGCGCGTTTGATTAATTTCTTCCCGACTCGCGCTTTCAATCAAGTCGATATTGCTGAATACAATCGTCAGAGCCGCTTTGAATTTGAGCGCATACGCGATTTCATTATTTTGCATTACAAGCTCAATCAACGCGATGAAGACTTTTGGCAGCAATGCGCCAAGATGGCAGTGCCAGAATCACTGACGCATAAGATGGAGATGTATAAAGCGAATGGTCGTTTATTGCGGGTGGAAGATGAATTGTTTGCCGAGGTCGCGTGGCTGCAAGTCATGGAAGGGCAAAACATGCCGATAGCAGGTTATCAGGCCTTGGTGGATTTGCAGACTGAGGCCGATACGCTGGAGTATTTGGAGAGCGTGCGTGAGGTGATCGCAAAATGCGTTAAAGTCATGCCTGATCACGCTGAATATGTGGCGAAGCATTGTGCCTCGCCGAAGACGTGATCAGCTAACCTAATTTTGCTGAAAGCGGGTGAATTTGATGAGTCATACCGAAATTTTTTTGATCGCCATGCTGGTGATTTTTACTTTGCCATATTTGATCTGGCGAGTAGGAAGGACTGAATATTACGCACCATTAGTGGTGGTGCAAATTATGACCGGTATTTTGCTGGGACCAGGCGTCTTGGGAAAAGCTCTGCCTGAGGTCTATCGCTTCGTGTTTAATCCGACCGTCGTACAGTCTTTGAACGGCATTGCATGGTGGGCGGTGATGTTGTTTGTGATGATTGCGGGCATCGAACTTGACCTTAAAAAAGCGTGGGAGCACAGACGCGAAAGCGGCATTACCGCGGGCCTGGCGTTGGGTGCGCCTTTGGTGTTGGGCAGCCTGTTGGCGATAGCGATGCTGGGGATGTCGGGCTGGATGGGCGTGAAGGCGATGCCGTGGCAATTTGTGCTGGGCATAGGCATGTCGTGCGCGGTCACAGCCTTGCCAATTTTGATTTTGCTGATGGAAAAATTAGAGATTTTGCGCGCCCCTTTGGGACAGCGAATTCTACGCTATGCCAGCATTGATGATATCGCGATCTGGGGCGTATTGGCCTTGATTATGCTTGATTGGACACGGGTTGGGCGTCAGGTGGTTTTCCTCTTGTTGTTTGGCGTGATGGCATGGGCGTTTCGTTGGCTGATGCAAAAACTGGAAGAAAAAGATCGCTGGTTTGTGGCGCTAATCTGGCTGGCATTGTGTGCCTTTTCCGCAGATTGGGCGGGTTTGCATTTTATGGTCGGCGCTTTTCTTGCTGGAGCGGTGATGGACGCGGATTGGTTTGATCAGGAAAAAATGGATTTACTGCGCCACCATGTGCTGCTGGTGATGATGCCCGTATTTTTCTTGAGCACAGGTTTGAAAACGAACTGGACCTTGGGTGGTGCGACAGTGTTTGTTGTCGCGGCGGCCATGCTGGTGGCCGCGGTCGCTGGAAAATGGATAGGTATACAGATTGCGGGCAAGCTGTTGAATTGGAAAAAAGGTGAGGCCAGTATCATCGCGTGGCTGCTGCAAACCAAGGCGCTCATCATGATTATCTTTGCCAATATTTTATTGGATAAGGAAATTATTACAGACGCGACTTTCACGGCGCTGCTCTTGATGGCGATTGCCAGCACCATGTTGACAGTGCCTATCGTGCAGCCCAAGTTGGCACGTTTGCGGGAATTGATTGATCGTAGTTCGTGAGTGTGTTGTGACTGTTGGTTAGAGTAGCGCAGCGCACTCAAATTTTGTAATTTTCAGGGGATAGAGATGCAACAATTAGTCAAACCCAAGCTGTCGTTTTGGCAGATTTGGCATATGAGTTTTGGATTCTTTGGGATTCAATTTGGATTCGCCTTACAGAATACCAATACCAGCCGTATCTTTGCCACCTTGGGTGCTGACATCGATAGCTTGTCCATCTTATGGTTGGCTGCGCCGATCACAGGCTTATTAGTGCAACCGGTGATAGGCTATTTCAGCGACAACACTTGGCATGCACGTTGGGGGCGTCGTCGCCCTTATTTCTTTGTCGGCTCGGTGCTGGCGTCGATGGCGATGTTCTTGATGCCTAATTCGAGTATGTTGTGGATGGCGGTGTTTGTTTTGTGGATGATGGATGCCTCGATCAATATTTCTATGGAGCCGTTCCGCGCCTTCGTTGGCGACAAGCTCAATGCCGAACAGCAGACTGTCGGCTTTGCGATGCAAACTTTTTTCATCGGTTGTGGTGGTGTGATTGCCTCTTTGTTGCCGACGATATTTACGGATTATTTGGGTGTCAGTAACGTGCCGGTGAATGGCGCGATTCCCGATACCGTGCGCTATTCGTTTTATGTCGGCGGCGCGGTGTATTTCTTGTCTGTGTTGTGGACGGTCTTGCTCAGTAATGAAGATGCGCCAGTTGATATGGATGCCTTTTTGGCGGAGCGTGCAGCGAATAAGGGTTTCGCCAATACGCTGAAAGAGATTTTGGGTGGATTTTTGAAAATGCCTAAGACCATGGTGCAGTTGGCCGTGGTGCAGTTTTTTACCTGGGTCGCCTTGTTTTCTATGTGGGTCTACACCACACCATCGATTGCGCAAGGCGTGTTTCATTCGGCCGACGCGCAATCAGCCGGATATCAGGAAGCGGGTAACTGGGTGGGGATCATGTTCGCAATGTATGGCGGCGTCTCTGCGATTGCCGCTTTCCTCCTGCCCAAGCTGGCTTTGATGACGAGTCGCAAAACGGTGCATCTCATTTGTCTCGCAATTGGTGGCCTGAGCTTGATCAGTATTTTTGCGATCACAACAAAAGAGATGTTGTTGTTGCCTATGGTCGGTGTTGGCATCGCCTGGGCGAGTGTGCTGACGATGCCGTACGCGATTTTGGCGGGAGCTTTGCCTGCGAATCGTATGGGTTATTACATGGGTTTGTTTAATTTCTTTGTGGTGATTCCGCAGATTGTTGCTGGTGTGGTGTTGGGCGCGATCTTGAAACATTATTTTGCAAATCAATCGGTCAAGATCTTAATGCTGGGTGGCGCTTGCATGGTGTTGGCGGGTGCACTGACTCTGTTTGTAAAAGACGATGCGGATGTAGTTTCGACTGCGCCGTAATTGAGCGCTTACGCTGCAAAGCGACGCACTTCAAAATGAGTGTGGCGCTTTGCTCTCACTCTCTTGCATATCAAAGGATCTTGTATGTTTAGCCGTACGATGTTGTGCCTCGCCTTGTTATCTGGATCGGCTGCCAGCTTTGCTCAGCAAGCGCCAGTTTCATCAGCCCCATTTTCTTGGAAAAACGCAACCGTTTATTTTTTGCTGACCGATCGTTTTCATAATGCCGATAAAAAAAATGATCTGGCGTATGGACGTAAGAGTGACGCTGCGCCTTTGCGTGGTTATATGGGCGGCGACTTAAAAGGCGTGACACAGAAAATCAACGAAGGCTATTTTGACAAACTGGGTGTGAACGCCTTGTGGATTACGCCACCAGTGGAGCAGATTCATGCAGGTACCGATGAAGGGACTGGTAAATCGTATGGCTTTCACGGCTACTGGGCAAAAGACTTCACTAAGGTCGATGCGAATCTTGGCAATGAACATGATTTTCGTGTTTTGGTAGAGACCGCGCATCAACATGGCATACGAGTGCTGCTCGATGTAGTGATGAATCATCTGGGACCCGTCACCGAGCTTGACCCAGTCTGGCCAGCTGATTGGGTGCGCACGCAACCGACTTGCGACTATCAGTCTGCTGATGGGGCAATTAAATGTACGCTGGTGAAAAATTTGCCCGATGTACTCACCGAGAGTGATCAAGAAGTCGCCTTGCCGCCGCAATTAGCGGAAAAGTGGAAGCGCGAAGGACGTTTTGAAAAGGAAGTCAAAGAGCTGAATGCATTCTTCGCGCGCACTGGATTTCCCCGTGCGCCACGCTACTATCTCATCAAATGGCATACCGATTGGATACGTCGCTATGGCGTCGATGGGTTCCGCGCCGATACGGTCAAGCACGTGGAAGCCGCGGTGTGGAAAGAATTGAAGCAAGAAGCGAATGTGGCTTATGAAGAGTGGAAGCGTGCTCACCCGAAGCAGAAGCTGAGCGATGATGCATTTTATATGGTGGCCGAGGCGTATAACTATCCGGTCAGCGATGGGCAGTTGTTTCGCATGGATGGTGGCAGCCGCATCAATTATTATGCCCACGGGTTTGATGCCATGATTAATTTTGGACTGAAGGGCGATGCACAGCAATCGTATGAGACTTTGTTTTCGACTTATTCCAGTTATCTCGCAGGCGAACTAAAAGATTATTCAGTCTTAAATTACATCAGTTCGCATGACGATGCACATCCTTTTGATCCGGCGCGAGTACGCCCGTTTGAGGCGGCGACTAAGTTGATGTTAAGTCCCGGCGCGGCGCAGATTTATTATGGCGATGAAATCGCGCGCTTGTTGAATGTTGCCGAGGCCACCGGTGACGCAAAATTGCGCTCTATGATGGATTGGCGTGTCTTGAAAAAGGACGTGCCGATCACTTCAATTAACACCGGACAAACCTATAAACAATTGCTGCAACACTGGCAAAAATTAGGGCAGTTTCGACGTGCCCATCTGGCGGTTGGCGCAGGCGTGCATCAGCAAATTTCCGCATCGCCTTATGTGTTTAAACGCACGCATTTGCAAGATGCGGTGGTGGTCGCTTTGGATTTACCTATCGAAAAAAATCATTTGATTCCGGTGGCAGACGTGTTCAAGGAAGGCGAGCAAGTGAAGGATTTTTATTCTGGCTTTATCGCTACTGTGAAGGCGGGTCATGTTGAGATTCCGGGATTACATACTGTCGTGTTATTGGCGAAACCATGAAGACTGATTATTTGAAAACTGTGAGCGGCAAATTCGTCGTGAGTGTGCTGGTGATTGGCATGGCTGGTAGTAGCTTTGCGCAAAATATCCAACGTCAATTGTTGAGCGCAAAGGAAGTGCATCGGGCAGGGCGCTCGCATCTGGAAATTGTGACCAATGATGGACGATATACCATTACACCGTATTCAGACCAGATGGTTGAGACAAGCTTTTTTCCAAACGGCGAGAAGTTAAGCGAATTTGAGCAAAGCTCGCACGCGGTGGTGCAAACGCCGGGGCAAGTGCGTATGCGCTTGCAGAAGAAGGCAGATGGATTTGATTATGTCAGCGCTGGCATGCGCGTGCATGTGCAGGCGGCTCCGTTCCAGATTAGTTATTTTTATCAGGGTAAGCTGCTGACTTCTGAAAAACAAGGTTATGAAAAGCTGGCTGGCGCTGCCAATGATTTTGCTTTGAGTTTTAATCTGGATGCAGCGGAAGCTTTATACGGCGCCGGGGCACGGGCGCTGGGCATGAATCGTCGTGGACATCGCTTGCCCTTGTATAACAAAGCGCACTACGGATATGAAGAGCGTTCAGAGCAAATGAATTTTGCGATACCTTTGGTGTATTCGTCCAAACTATATGGCATCCATTTTGATAATGCGGCCATAGGCACGCTCGATTTAGATAGTGAGAAGCAGAGACAATTGCGTTATGAAAGCGTCAGTGGGCGCAAGACCTATCAAGTCTTTGCAGCGACTTCATGGCCACGCCTGATCGCCAACTACACGCAATTAACGGGACGCCAACCGCTGCCACCACGCTGGGCGTTTGGTAATTTTGCCAGCCGTTTTGGATATCACAACGAAGCCGAAGCACGAAGTGTAGTAGGTCAATTTCGGGCCGAACAGATTCCTTTAGACGCGATTATTTTTGATTTGTATTGGTTTGGTAAAGACATCAAAGGGACGATGGGCAATCTTGCATTTGATGCTGATCAATTCAAGAGTCCGCAGAAGATGATTGCCGATTTTAAGCAGCAAAACGTGAAAACGATTTTGATCACTGAGCCTTTTATTTTATCCACGTCGAAGCGTTGGCAAGAGGCTTTGCAGAAGAATGTATTGGCAAAAAATGCCGACGGCTCGGTCGCGACTTATGATTTTTATTTTGGGAACACAGGTTTGATCGATCTGTTTCAACCCAAGGCGCGCGACTGGTTCTGGTCAATTTATCGCGGGCTGGTAAAGCAAGGTGTGGCGGGCGTGTGGGGTGATTTAGGCGAGCCTGAAGTCCATCCTTCGTCTGTGCGCCATGCTGATGGAAAACTGGGTGCCGATCAGGTACACAATATCTATGGGCATGAGTGGGCAAAGCTGGTGGCGCAAGGCTACCAGAAAGAATTTCCACAGCAGCGCCCCTTTATTTTGATGCGCGCCGGGTATTCAGGTTCGCAGCGGTTCGGTTTGATTCCGTGGTCGGGCGACGTGAACAGAACTTGGGGCGGTTTGCGTTCACAGCCCGAGATTGCCCTGCAAATGAGCATGCAAGGTTTGGCCTATATGCATTCGGACTTGGGTGGCTTTGCCGGGGCTAATCTGGACGATGAGTTGTACACGCGCTGGTTGCAATATGGTGTGTTCCAACCCGTGTTCCGTCCTCATGCGCAGGAAGAAGTCGCAGCGGAACCGATCTTTCGCGACGCTGCCACCAAGGCACTTGCCAAACAAGCGATAGAGCTGCGTTATCGCATGCTGCCTTACAACTACACGCTGGCGTTTGACAATCAAGAGCAGGGTTTGCCTCTGATGCGCCCTTTGTTTTTTGAAGAAGCCGATCGCCCAGAATGGACTGCGCATGCAGCCTCGTATTTGTGGGGACAAGATTTTTTGGTGCATCCGGTGATGCAGGCAGGGCAGCAGCAGATGCAAATCAATTTTCCACGGACTTCAGTGTGGTTTGATTTTTATAGCGACCAATCCTATGCGGCTGGCAGTGCGCACACACTTGACCTGAGCTTGCAACACCTGCCGGTGTTTGTGCGTGCTGGTGCTTTTGTGCCTATGGCGCAGCCTATGCAAAGCACAGCTCAATTTGATGCGCACCATATCGATCTGCATTATTACCATGACGCTAGTGTGCGCGAGGGACGTGGGCAGATGTATGAAGACGATGGCGCGACGCCAGATGCGTATCGCAAAGGGCAATATCGCTTGTTTCACTTTGCCAGTCAGTTCGATGCGAACAATCAAACTCTCGCTTTGAATCTCAAGGAGCAGCGTGGTCGTAGTATGGACAAAGCTAATACGCAATTTGACGTCACAGTGCATAACATCGCTAAAGCACCTTTATCTGTGATGCGTGGGCAGAAGAAACTAGAGTTTGTATGGGATGCGGCGACAAAGCAGTTGCGGTTTGCGGTGGCAAACGCTGGTCAAGTGGCAGTTCGCTTTCGTGATTGAAATTCCGTTGCACCTATTGTCCAAAGTGACACATACGATTAAACTTGAGCGCCGATAATTTCCGGATTAGGGCATCCCTGAAAAACACTGGTAGATCGCTTCTATGAACTTGAAAAATCTGGCTCAGCAACTGGGCATCTCTGAAACTACGGTCAGCCGTGCACTGAATGGCTATCCCGAAGTGAGCGAGCGTACGCGCAAACGTGTGCTGGCGGCTGCAGAGGAATTTGGTTATAGACCCAATCCTATGGCGCGTAGTCTGGCGTCGGGGCGCACTAATGTCGTCGGCATTATTCATGCCTTAGTGGCCAATGATTTGGCCGATCCCATGTTTATGCAAATTGTCGGTGGCATGGTCGAAGCGCTTGAGGCGCGTCAGATGGATTTGGTGATGGCACCCGTGTCACCTGTGAATGAGTTGCGTGCTTATGAACATATGGTGAAAGAGCGTCGGGTCGATGGTTTGATTGTGGGGCGCACTCGTTTGTACGATGAACGTGTGGCGTTTTTGGCGCAGCATGGTTTGCCGTTTGTGGCGCATGGACGCACCCGGGTTAACGATCCGCATGCCTGGTTTGATTACGACAATGAAAGCGGCATGCGTATTGCAGTCGAACATTTGCTGGCACATGGACATCAGCGCATCGCCTTAATGAGCGCACCTTTAGAGATGAATTTTGCGCGCCAGCGCTATGACAGTTTTCTACAAGTGTTGCAAGACGCTGGGATGACACCTGATCCAGCTTACCTCAAGGATAACTCAAATAACCGACGTGGCGGCTATAGCGCCATGCAACAACTAATCGCCAGCGGCTCGCCACCTAGTGCGGTGATCGTCGATAATCACATGGCAGGCGTCGGCGCGGTGCGCGCTTTGTTAGACGCTGGACTTGTGATAGGGCGCGATATGTCGCTGATCGTCTGGGGCAAAATGGAAGACTCTATTGCGGGTTATAACGTCACCACGATAGAACAACCCAACCCCGATCTGGCAGGCAAAAAAATGGTGGAAATGCTGCTTGCCCTGCAAAACGGCACGCCACCATCGGAGTTGCAAGTCTTGTGGCAACCAGTGCTGTTGGCGGGTGAAACTGTGAGTCAGGCACGATAGTTTTTTCTGCGATGCCCGATTTAAACTTAACAAAAATACGCCGCGCGCGCCCCGATGACTCGGCGGCGATACAAGCTTTGTATCAGCAGTTAGTCGGATCAGCATCCGTCTCCGTCCTTCCTGAAAGAATCGCCCACATCGAACAAGATGAACGCAGTGCGTTGTTTGTCGCAGAAATTGATTCCCTTGTTTGTGGTACTGCGTTCGTTGCATTGTGCGCAGACGCTATGTATCAATTTCAGCCATTTGCCGTCGTTGAAAACGTTGTCGTCGATAGCGCATATCGTGGACACGGTGTGGGTGTCGCTCTGTTTGGTGCGATAGAGTTGTATTGTCGTGAAACTCAGTGCAGCAAGATCATGCTCATGAGCTCTGCTCACCGACATGAAGCTCATCAGTTCTTCGAAAAGCAGGGCTATTCATCAGATGCCAAGAAAGCCTTCGTCAAATACAGACGGCAATTTTCCTCTCGCTGATTCAAATCGGATGATCGTGATACCATTTCCGCTATTCTCTGTATTGTAGAAAGCGAGAAAAATGGAAACTTCAATAAATCAAGACGCGCAATGCACAGCGTGCGCGCCGGGCTTGGCTGGTGCTTCTGTGGCGCGTTTGAATAGTCAGTGTTTTTGCGCGAGCTTGCCCGAGGGCGCTTTACGTCGCGCGGTGCAAGAGGAGCTGGCGGCGCCTGAGGTGTTTGCGTTGCTGGAAGAGCGTTGCCCGCATTTGTTTTCGGCGCAACCTGTGTTTATCGCGAGCAGTCAGCGTGAACGAATGGCGAGCGCGGTGCGAGCGATAGAGACTGTGATCGCGATGCCCAGTTATTGCGCCGCCGTACTGGCACAGGCTCCGGCGATTGCGCAGCACAGCCAAGGTCATGTGAAGGGCGTATTCTACGGCTATGATTTTCATTTGCACGGCGATCAGCTAGGTTTGATTGAAATCAATACCAATGCCGGTGGCGCTATGCTCAACGCGATTTTAGCGCGCGCTCAGCATGCCTGTTGCGAGGTGATGGATGACATCGTGCATGACCGTGCAACCGCGCAGCGTTTTGAAGATGAGATCGTGGCGATGTTCCGTCAAGAATGGAGCTTAGCGCAAGCGGCGCTGGAATCGGGGCGTGAGTTGCGTACCATCGCCATCGTCGATGAAGCGCCAGAGCAGCAATATCTCTATCCAGAATTTTTATTGTTCCAGAAATTGTTTGAGCAGCATGGTATTCACGCCCTGATTGTTGCGCCCAATGATTTGCAATGGCGTGAAGGCCGCTTGTGGCTGGGTGATGAGTGCATCGATCTGGTGTATAACCGCCTCACCGATTTTTATCTGGAAAATCCAAACTGTGCAGCACTGCGTGAAGCGTATTTGCACGACGCCGTGGTGCTGACCCCGCATCCACAAGCCCATGCTTTGTTTGCAGATAAACGCAATCTGGCGATCTTGGGCGATGCGCAGCGCTTGCAAGAACTAGGTGTGGCAGAAGATGTGCAAAGCATTTTGCTGGCGACTATTCCGGCCTGCGAAATTGTGCGACCAGAACACGCAGAACGCTTGTGGGCGCAACGCAAGCACTTGTTCTTTAAGCCCAACGCAGGCTATGGCGGGCGCGCCGCTTATCGTGGCGACAAAGTCACCAAGCGCGTGTGGGAAGAAATCTTGGCTGGCGACTATATCGCGCAAAATATCGTCTTACCGGGAGAGCGCATCAGCGGCACACCGGAGTCCCCCGCGCAATTAAAATTTGATCTGCGCAATTACACTTACGACGCCAAAGTGCAATGGATCACCGCACGCACTTATCAAGGGCAAACCACCAATTTCCGCACACCGGGTGGCGGATTTGCACCTGTGTATAGCATTGATGATCAGGATTTGATGGCAAATCAGACTAAGTTAAATGCGATGTTGGCATAGATGGGCGTCAGCGTATTTGCGCTTTTTTCGAGCAATGGTTTGTTGGGCTGGTCTTGACCCGCCCAACACTATTTTATTACTTCACAAACACACTATACTCCCAAGGTTTTAATTCAAACTGCACGCCCCCTTTTTGCGTCACTGGCAGTGGCGCTTGTGTGAACAGGTTTTTCAGTTTTCCACGCGTATAAGTACCAGGCAGATCGATGCTCTGCGCTTGCGCCGATAAGTTAAAAACGGCGACGACTTTGTTCTTGCCTTTTTCGCGACTGAACGCAAAGACTTGTTCGTCTTTGCCCGTCTTGATGCGCTTCATCTCGCCACCGGCTGTGCCGTTCCACAGTGCCTGATTGCTTTGCTTGAGTTGGAAAAGCGTGGTGTAAATTTGTTTGAAGGGGTGTGCTTTCCATTCGATAGGATCGCGATCAAAGAAATTGAGTGCTTTGGTGTTGCCTGCCTCTTGGCCGCTATACAAAAGCGGCATGCCTTTCATCAGATTCGACAGCACTAAAAAAGTCTCTGTGGCTTCGCCCAGACGTTGAAATTCCGTGCCTTCCCAGCTATTCAAATCGTGGTTGGTGATGTGCAGCATGCGGTAGGCATTGGGGTGATATTTTTTCTCGTCGCCGTTCAAATAGTTGTCTAGGTCTTTGACGGTTTTTTTGCCTTGGGCGATGTCGTTAAATAAGTTTTTGTGTTCCCACGCATACGTCATGTCGAAGGCTTGTTCGTGCAGCTCGGTTTCGAATGCTTCGGCCAGCATGAATACTTTTTTGGTCTTATCTAATTCTTGGCGCGCTTCGTTCCAGAAGTCGGTCGGGACCATGGCGGCGACGTCGCAGCGGAATCCATCGATGTCGTATTCTGTGAGCCAAAAACGCATGGCTTCTATCATTTCCTTGCGTAAGGCTGGGTTCGCAAATTCAAGAGAAATCACGTCGGCCCAATCGGGCACTGGTGGAATAAATTGCCCTTGTGCGTCTTTCTCGTAGTAGTCGGGATGGGCTTGTACCCACGGATGATCCCATGCCGTGTGGTTGGCGACCCAATCGATGATGATGTGCATGCCTTGTGCGTGCACCGCTTTGACTAATTGTTTGAAGTCGTCAGCCGTGCCAAATTCAGGATTCACACCGCGATAGTCGCGCACCGCGTAATAGCTGCCTAAACCACCTTTGCGATTTTTTTCGCCGATGGGATTGATAGGCATCACCCACACGATCTTGACGCCCATTTCTTTCAGCGTCGGCAGATAATCTTGGAATTTTTTGAAGCTGCCTTCCGGCGAATGTTGGCGGATGTTGGCTTCGTAGATGGACGCGTTTTTGCTCCACGCCAGATGCTTGACTGAGCTGTGCTGTTGCGCTTGTGCCGGACTAAAGGCCATGCAGAGTGCGGTACTAATGCAAAGAGCGAGCAGGCTTTTTTTCATATTTGTTCTCATCAAGTTACAGAATAAAAAAATGCAGCGGCCGAGAAAAATCTACTGTGGACTGGTCTGGAATCGGGCAGCCGTAGGGGTGACTGCACGAAGGAGTTCAGTAGCTGTGGGGGGATTCCGGTCGCTGCATGGGGGGTTAACTTTCGCTTTGTTCTATCGCCAGCGCTGCGCCGCTTAAGGCCGCTAGCGTGTCGGTGATGAGGGCACTGGGGATGTGCGCGAGATAGCCACGCAATCGGCCTTTCGCTTCAAATTTTTCGCGGAAGCGCGATTGAAAAAAGAAGTCGCCCAAGCGTGGCACGATGCCGCCGCCTATATACACGCCACCACGGGCGCCAACGATCAAGGCGACGCTGCCTGCAAAACTACCGAGCAGTGCGCAGAAGGTTTCCAGTGTTTGGGTGCAGACTGGATCAGGATGCGGCAAATCCAGATGCGCGCGCAAGCCACGCTCGACGATCGCCTCAGTGGAGAGATCTAATACCTCGGCTTGCATGACCTTGGCGACGCCGCGATATAGCGCTGGCATCCCTATTCCTGAGAGTACGCGTTCCGCCGACACATGGTGATATTCCTGACGCACTTGTGCCAACACATCGGCTTCAAACGCATCGGTGGCAGCGAGGCTGGCATGACCGCCTTCGCCCGGAACAGCGACCCAGCCGTGGCGCGTTTGCATCACCGAGCCAACGCCCAGTCCAGTGCCGGGGCCGATCACGCTCATGCAGCCACGTGGCTCTGGTGAGCCAGCGTGCGCGCGAATCTGATGTGGCTTTAAGCGCGGCAAGGACAGTGCCAGCGCCTCAAAATCATTGAGCGTGATGAAGGTATCGAGCTGCAGCGCCGCTTTGACAGTCGCTTGCGAAAAACTCCAATGACTATTCGTGAAACTGATTTGATCTTGACCAACCGCAGTGGCAACAGCAAAGGCAGCACAGCGTGGCGCGTTATAGGCGTCGCCTAACTGGGTTTGCAGTTGTTGCAAATAACGTTGGCTCGCTTCGATCGGGCTGGCAAATTCGGCGACCGTTAAAGTCTGCACATAGCGCACGTCACCATCGGGCTGATCGACCCAGCCAAAGCGCGCATTACTGCCGCCGATGTCGGCCACCAACCATGGATAGGGCGGGGTGTGAGGGGAATTTGCGACCAGATTCATCATGCTCATGTTAGCGATTTTCCTGTATGTAGTTTTTTCGTGTGACGCGATCGCATCATCTTGATTCTTGGATGAATGTAGCAAAACTACAGAAATATGGCAAATATTTTGTTGTGAAACTTCAAGCCTGTGGTGAAAATGTGGTTTTCGAGCTGACTTCGCGCAGTTTGTGTAGGCGTAAGTCTGGAGTGACTAGAAAAACGGCTTGGCTGTGGCAAAAAATGTGGGAAATTCTGTAGTGAAGCTACAGTAATTTGTGGTTTGAAGCAGGCGATTGAGACAGAACTCAGTAACTCGGCTACTTTTTGAACGCCTGAACTACTAGGTTGAATAGTCTTGGTCAGACTACAATAAGATTATTTTCCGACCTCCATAGGACTTACGCAAAACAGACGCTGGCGTTGTTGTGTTCGCCTCGCCGTGCAATTGCACTGTCTTCGGCTCCACGCCTAGCCAGCGCAATTTTGCGTAAGTCCTACTCCATATCGAGATCACACTTATGGCAATAAATCATCCCAGCGCAGCGACTTCTGTTTCTCCTGTTTCTAATCCTGGCGTCCATTACGCCAGCCCACATTTGTTGGCCGATATAGGCGGCACCTATGCCCGCTTTGCGGTGGAAATGCAAAAAGGTGAGCTCTTGCATAGCCGCTCTTTGCTGTGCGCCGACTATCCTGATTTTTACTCGGCGGTGCGCGCCTATCTCGACAGTTTGCCCGGCTTAAAAATAGAACATGCGGCGGTGGCGATTGCGAATCCTGTGGATGGCGATGCGGTGAGTATGACCAATTATCACTGGCATTTTTCCATCGAAGAAATGCGACAGAAGTTGGGTTTCGATACTTTGTTGATCGTCAATGACTTCACCGCGCTGGCGATGGCCTTGCCGCGACTCGGTGGCAATGACGTGCAGAAGATAGGCGAAGGTGAGTCGCGCAAGCAAAGTGTGATTGGCTTGCTGGGGCCTGGTAGTGGCCTTGGCGTCTCGGGCTTGATTCCGTCGGGTGATGGCTGGATTTCTTTGGGCTCGGAAGGTGGGCATACCAGTTTTGCGCCGCGTGATGAGCGCGAGATCGCGGTCTTGCGCTATGTCTGGAAGCATTTTGAGCATGTCTCGTTTGAGCGCTTAGTGTCTGGCCCTGGCTTGGAGCTGATCCATAACGCTCTGCAAGAACGCGCGCAGCTGCCACTGACGCCATTGAGCGCGCCCGAAATTACTCAGGCTGCATTGGACGTCAGTGATGTGATTTGTGGCGAAGCGCTCGATGTATTTTGCGCTTTGTTGGGCACGGCGGCAGCCAATCTGG
>JACQDW010000032.1 GCA_016200845.1 Burkholderiales bacterium
ACGAAGTGCGGCCGCGTTCTTTTGCTTACTTTTCTTGGCGGGACAAGAAAAGTGAGCGGCTGCCGGGCCGCCCCCGGCCAACAGACCGTCGATCATTAGCAACTGCAAATTCAAACGAAATAAAAGAGCGCAAGTCGACGATCTAGTTGCGCGATACCCCCGCAAGAAAAACAAAGAATCAAACCAACAGGAATCACCATGCCCGACCAAACCTACCTCAACTGGCCCTTCTTCGCAGACCAACACCGCCAACTACAAGCGGAACTCGACACTTGGGCCAAGCAGCATATTTCAGAAACGCACAGCAAAGACGTCGATCAAGATTGCCGCGATCTGGTGAAACTCTTAGGCAATGCAGGCTGGCTGAAACACGCAATCGGTGGAAAAATTTTTGGCGCAAACGAGGACAAAATTGACACGCGCGCGATTTGCCTCTTGCGTGAAACTTTGGCGCGTTATTCTGGCTTGGCCGATTTTTCCTTCGCCATGCAAGGCTTGGGCAGCGGCGCGATTAGTTTGTTTGGTAGTGATGCGCAGAAATCGCATTACTTGCTTCGCGTAGCGAATGGTGAAGTGATTGCCGCATTCGCTTTGTCCGAACCCGATGCAGGCTCGGATGTCGCGGCGATGCAATGCGCAGCGACTTTGGTGCACGATGCGCAGGGCGATTATTACGTGCTCGATGGTGAGAAGACTTGGATTTCTAACGGTGGCATCGCTGATTTTTATGTGGTGTTTGCACGTACTGGGGAAGCGCCGGGTGCGCGCGGAATTACGGCCTTGATCGTGGATGCCGATTGTGCCGGATTTGAGATTGCCGAGCGCATCGATGTGATTGCGCCGCACCCTTTGGCGCGCCTCAGATTTAATCAATGCAAAATTCCAGTGGCGCAAAGAGTGGGCGAGGCTGGTCAAGGATTTAAAGTGGCGATGGCGACTTTAGATGTGTTTCGTACTTCAGTTGCCGCGGCCGCATTGGGCTTTGCCCGACGTGCTTTGGACGAGGCGTTGGCACGTGCGACCTCACGCAAAATGTTTGGACAAACGCTGGCCGATTTTCAATTAACGCAGGCAAAATTAGCGCAGATGGCGACTACCATCGATAGCGCGGCGCTGCTGGTGTACAGAGCAGCGTGGCTGCGTGATCAGGGGCAGCGTGTGACTAAGGAAGCGGCAATGGCGAAGATGGTCGCGACTGAAGGCGCACAACAAGTCATTGATGCGGCATTGCAGATGTTTGGTGGCATGGGTGTGATGAGCGAAGTGCCGGTGGAGCGTTTGTATCGCGAGATTCGTGCCTTGCGTATTTATGAGGGCGCGACCGAAGTGCAGCAACTGATCATCGCGCGCGAACTCTTGAAAGACCATGCGCAATGAGTTTAATTTTTAGCACACCGATCAGCATCCGTTTTGCACATTGTGATCCGGCAGGCATCGTGTTTTATCCACGCTATTTTGAATTGATCAATGGCGTGGTGGAAGACTGGTGTGCAGAGGGTTTGGGTATGAGTTTTCACGAAATGCATATGGTACAAGGCATAGGTTTGCCCACCGTGCATATAGAAACTGATTTTGTGAAGACTAGCCGCATGGGAGATGAACTCATCGCTGAGTTGCGCGTGTTGAAATTAGGCCGCGCTTCTCTGACCGTGGAAATCATCATGAAAGATAAGGAGGGCCAATTGCGTTTGAAGGCGCAATTGGTCTTGGTGTTGGCAAAAGTCGACGAGCAAAGAGCGATTGCCTTGCCAGAAAATTTGCGCGAAAAAATGCAAGGCTATTTGGCTAACTAAATAAAAAAGCAGAGGGAATTAACATGGACATTTTGCAACCTCCGGGATGGGTAAGACCACGCGGATATTCCAATGGCATCGCGGCACGTGGCCGCACCGTGTGCGTTAGCGGCATGATAGGCTGGGATGCTCAGGGACAGTTTCATACCGACGATTTTGCAGGGCAAACCCGTCAGGCTTTGCAAAATATTGTGGACGTGTTGGCAGAGGCGGGAGCGCGGCCTGAGCATATCGTTCGCATGACTTGGTATGTGCTCGACAAGAAAGAATATGTCGGGGCGTATCAGGAAATAGGTCTCGCGTATCGTGAATTGATAGGCAAACATTTTCCGACCATGACGGCGGTGCAAGTGGCGGGGCTGATTGAAGACAGAGCGCGGCTGGAAATTGAGGTGACCGCTATCGTGCCGGACTAAGCTGCATTGGTGTCAGGCAGAGTCGCATAGTGGTTTAAGAGTTGATGGATGGGCATGGGGCGTCCTAGACCATAGCCCTGGCCATAATCAATGCCGATGGCGCGCAGTTTTTCTAAAATGGCCGTGTTCTCAACAAATTCTGCCACCGTGCGTTTGCCCATGAGATGTGCGATTTCGTGGATAGATTTCACCATCGCTAAATTGATGGGGTTTGTTTCAATGTCGCGTACAAATTGGCCGTCGATTTTGAGTATGTCCACGTTGAGTGTACGTAGATAGGCGAAAGACGATAAGCCACTACCAAAATCATCCAAAGAAAATTGACAGCCCATGTCACTTAGCGTGTGTATAAATTTTTGCGCGACCTGTATTTGACTGATTGCAGCGGTCTCGGTGATTTCAAAACACACTTTTTTGCAAGGGATGTTTGCCTGTTGCAGTTTGCTTTGAATAAAATTTAAAAATTGCGGGTCGCTTAAACTTTGTCCTGAGAGGTTGATGGCGCAAAGGTCGATGTGAGACTGATGTTGTGCGATCCAGTCGAACGCGTGGCTGACTACCCATTTATCAACACGAGCGGCTAGGTGGTAGCGTTCGACGGCGGGCATGAAAGAGCCGGGCAAAATGATGCCGCCATGTTCATCACTCATACGCAATAAGACTTCGCAATGAATACCTTTGTCGGTGTCGTCTTCGAGATTGAATATCGTTTGTGCGTAGAGTGAAAATAAGTCGTTTGAAAGCGCGTTTTCTATGCGGCTGACCCACTCCATCACACCATAACGTTGTGCCAGTGCCGGGTCATCGTTGGCATAAACATGGATGCGGCCGCGGCCAGATTCTTTGGCGACATAACATGCGCTATCGACCGATTGTAAGAGCGCGCCTACGCTCTCGCTATCTTTGTTGACGACCACAAGTCCGATGCTGACGCCGACGGCAAAACTTCGCTCTTGCCATTGAAAGCGGAAGTTCGCCAGATGCCGCTGCAAGCGTTCGGCGATCAACAAGGCTTGTTCCAGATTTTGATCACGTAACACCATGCCGAACTCGTCTCCGCCGATACGATATAGGCCATCGTCAGAGCGCAAGCATGAGTTGAATTGGCGAGCAACCTGACGCAATAATTCGTCGCCGACCGTATGTCCGCAAGTGTCATTGATGACTTTGAACTCGTCGAGGTCAAGGTAGGCGAGTACATGCTTGCTACCATTGTGGCGGGTTTGTTCAAATAATTCGTCCAGCATTTGTTCAAAGGCGCGGCGATTTCCCAGTCCCGTCAATTCGTCATGACTGGCTTGATATTTAATTTGATTTTCTGCTGCTTTGCGTTCTGAAATATCTTTGATTGTGGCGATGTAATTGATAATGTCGCCTTGCGCGTTTTTAACGGCCGAGGGATTGAGATAAACCGGAAAGCGCTCGCCATTTTTTTTAACAAAAGATAATTCGAGTTCATCAAAGCAGCCATCAACAATCGTCTTAAATGCCGCTTTCGTCTGCTCATAGTGATCTTGCGGCCAGTAAGGGAAACCAAGTTCGCCTGCGACCAATTCTTCCCGACTAAAGCCACACATACGACAAAATGCGCGATTCGCATCGATTTGCTTTCCAGTCAGATCGAGAACAATAAAACCATCTTGCATGGCCTCAATCAGGCTATTGGAAAATTCTATCGATGCCTGTAAAGCTTCCTCGGCTTGTTGGCGGGCACGCATGAATTCAACCCGGTCTAAGGCGACGGCGACATGCCCGGCCATCGCTTGCATGAAATCCAGTTGCCAATTCAGCGGCGGGCGTACGCCTTCTTCATCGCCACGAGTACCCATGCCCATGGCGCCCAGCTTTTGCTGCGCTAAGATCAGCGGGATATTGATGATAGTGCGATTTTGGACGACTGCGACGATGTCTTTATTGGTACGCGGATCAGTGCGGGCGTCGTCCACAACGACGATATGATCACCCTCCATCACTTCTTCCAGCATGCGATCGCCCTGAATGGGAATGCCTGTGACCGGAATGATTTGTCTAAAGTCAGCTTCCTTCTGATCGCTAAAAAAACTGAGGACGTCTGTGGTGTTATTGGGAATGTTGAAAATCGCCAGCCAAATTTGCCGATATCCAAGAATCTCAGCCGCCACCGGCGCATAGGCGCTGAGGATGTCCTCTACCGTCCATGCGCGTTCCAAACGCTTGCACAGATCGAGTAAAGCCTTGCTTAAGTTGTGGGGCTGCGGCTCTGTCGGGGTGCCTGGCATAATCGATTTCACCATATTCGCAATGCAAGGGTTGAAAGGGGAAAGGCACAGACCGAGTATTCATGAGTCTCCCGCTTTCGTCAAGCTTTGCGATCAAGCTGCTATGCCATAGAATTGGCCAAACGTCGCTGCAACTCCTCTTCCGCTTCCATGCGTGCCAGCGCAATCTCTTCGATCACTGCGCCAACATTGACTGGACGTTTGTCTTCCGCGACAACGCCAGTCAAGACTGAGTCGGGTCGCAGCAATCCAGCTACATATAAACTCCAAATCTCCTTGCCATACTGCGTCGTCGCGAGCTCCGGTGCAAACTGGCTAAAATAGCTTTTCAGATTATCGACATCGCGATACAACATCGCTGCCGCGCCCATATTGCCAGCGGCATTGATTGCTTGTGGCAGATCGATAATGACAGGGCCTTGTTCGTTTAAAAGAATATTAAATTCGGAGAGATCGCCATGAATAATCCCGGCGCACAGCATCAACACCACTTGTTGGATTAGGTCTTCGTGATACACCAAAGCGAGCGCATGGCTGAGGTCGACATCATTCAAACGGGGCGCAACCTGACCATCGGCGGTGCAAACCAAATCCATCAATAACACGCCTTCAAAACAGAGATAGGGCGTCGGTACCCGTACCCCGGCAGCTGCCAATTTATACAGCGCATCGACTTCGGCGTTTTGCCAAACCTCTTCCTGCATTTTGCGGCCGTATTTGGAACCTTTTTGCATCGCCCTTGCCTGGCGGCTATTCTTTACGGTGCGACCCTCCTGGTAGGCAGCTGCTTGCTTAAAGCTGCGCTGACCAGCCTCTTTATACATCTTGGCACATCGAATCTGCTCGCCACAACGCACCACGAAGACGGTCGCCTCTTTGCCGCTCATGAGTTGACGCAAGACTTCATCAATCATGCCTTCATCGACTAAGGGCTGCAAACGCTTCGGTGTTTTCATAGACTACAAATCCTTGCTTAAAAGGTGATTCAATAAAATCGCGACAATACCGCCACAGCCGCATTCTTTCTTATGTCGCAGAGAAAACTGCAGGAATGAAGTGACATGGAAGTTAGTCCATTCCACTTGTTCAATGACCGTGTAAGAGTGCAGTGGTACCAAAATTAGTTGGGATTGCTGCGGATGAAAAGGCGTTCGGTGTAGGTCCCTTGTCGCCTTCTTAGTTCGGCGCTTAGTGTAACTCAGATTTGCCATTGAAACGGAATAGGACTGACGCAAAGCAGACGCTGGCATTATTGGGTTCACGTGCAGGGCGCGATCACACAAGTACGTGTTACCTGCGACGAGGGTAAGCAACATGCAGCTTGAATCTCCCGCTACACCCTAGCCAGTGTCATTTTGCGTCAGTCCTACGGAAAAACACCCATCGCAAAAAGGCCCCAAAAATACAAAAATAAAAAGAGCAAGGTCTGCTTGTCTTAATTGCAAATTTAAAGTAAGTTCTCGCTATTGATTTTTTTTAAATGACTTGAATTCCATGACACGACATTTTCCCCAGTATTCCGCAATCGCCTCCTTATTTCTATGCAGCTTGCTGCCAGCTCCCGGCTGGGCCCAACAAACGGCAGTGATGCAAAAAGCAGCACAGCAAAAGCCGTCAAATACGTTTGCTGCTGATCTCGCTATTCCCTATTCACCCAAATTAATCAAGGGCAAGTTAGCAAACGGGCTTACTTATTACATTCAGAAAAATGCCAAGCCCGAGCAAAAATTGGAATTGCGTCTGGTCGTTAAAGCGGGTTCTGTGCTGGAAGACGACGATCAGCAAGGCTTAGCTCACTTTGTAGAACACATGGCGTTCAATGGCAGCAAGCATTTTAAGAAAAACGAACTGGTGTCATTTTTAGAATCGATAGGTGTCAAGTTTGGCGCTGACTTAAATGCTTACACCAGTTTCGACGAGACCGTGTACATCTTGCCGATTCCCACCGACAAGCCTGAAAACTTAGAAAAGGGAATGCTGGTCTTGTCCGATTGGGCGCAGGGTTTGAGTTTTGACGATGTGGAAATCGACAAAGAGCGCGGTGTTATTTTGGAAGAAGCGCGTTTGGGCAAGGGGGCTGCTGATCGCATACGCAAACAGATTTTACCCAGCGTTTTGCATGGCTCTCGCTATGCAGACCGTCTCCCTATCGGCAAAGAAGATCTGTTGAAGACTTTTAAATATGACGCGGTAAAACGCTTTTATCGCGATTGGTATCGCCCTGATCTGATGGCCGTTGTCATGGTAGGTGACGTCGATCCAGCGCAGGGAAAAGCACTGATAGAAAAAACCTTTTCTGGCTTGCGTAACCCCGACAAACAGCGCGCAAGAATCGACGCAACAATCCCCTTAAAGAATACAGGGGAAGCACTGGTTGCCTTGGACAAGGAAGCCAACATTGCCAGTGTTGGTATTTCACAGACTCGCTATTTAAATAGAAACGACGGTAAATTTGGCAGCTATAGGGAGCGCCGCATACAGTCATTTTTTAACGTCATGCTCAGCAATCGATTGCGTGAATTGTCACAATTGCCGCAGCCTCCTTTCCTTGGCGGTAGCAGCGGTGTCAGCACTTTGATCGGTGATTATCAAGAGATCAGCTCTAACGCCGCGATAGGCAAGGCAGGCGTGCAAGCCGCGATAAACGCACTGATGCAAGAGAATAAGCGCGCGGCACAATTTGGCTTTAGCGCGCCCGAATTGGAGCGTGCCAAGTCGAATAGTTTGTTGGCGATGGAACACTCTTATAACGAGAGAGACAAAACACAATCGGCGGAATTTGCCGCAGAATTCATTCGCAATTTCTTATCTGGAGAATCGATACCCGGGATCGAAGCCGAATATGAATTCCACAAAAAAATCGTGCAAGGTATCAGCCTAGAAGAAATCAACAAATTTGCGAAAAGCATGTTGGTGAGTCTATCCCCAAAACTCATCATCTATCAAGGCAACGAAAAGGCAGACCATCCGATTCCAACTCAGGATGAGTTAAAAAAAATAGTCAACACAGCGGGGCAAATCGAAGTACAGGCCTATACAGAGAAAGCAGTCGCCAAATCATTGTTTGACAAAGCGCCGACCGCAGCGACGATACTCAAAGAAAGTAAAAATGCGCAATTAGGCACGACGGAAATTGCGCTCAGCAATGGCATACAAGTTGTGATGAAACCGACCGACTTTAAGAGCGATCAGATTTTGTTCGTCGGCACTCGCGTTGGTGGAAGCGCGACGCTTGGCGATGCTGATTTTTTACAAGCACGTTTTGCTACGACGGTTGTTGGCGCGATGGGTGTGAAAGATTTAGCGCCTATCGAGTTGAGTAAATATCTGGCAGGAAAGAGCGCCTCGGTGTCGACTACTTTCAGTGAGAATTCAGAAGGCGTGTCCGGCTCGTCGAACAAAGATGATTTGGAGACGGCACTACAAGTGTTGCATCTCGCGATGTTGCAACCGCGTCGCGACGAAGCATTGTTCGCTTCCTTTATCAGCAAACAAAGCGACGCCTTGCGCAATCAAATGGCAACGCCGATAGCCGTGTTTCAGGAACAGTTTATCAATGCGACTTTCCCTGTTCATCCGCGCCTTCCTTTTGTCGTCAAACCCGAGCATATCGCTCAACTTGACTTAGATCGCATGATGGCAATCTATCGTGCGCGTTTCTCTAGCGCCTATGGCATGAAATTTTTCATGGTCGGCAATTTTGATGTCGAAAAAGTGAAACCACTGTTGCAGACTTATCTCGGCAGCTTGCCTACGCCCGAAATTAATATTAAATCGATCGATCACGGTTTGCGTCCGTATTCTGGCATCATCAAAAAGGAAGTGTACGCAGGCAAGGAAGATCAAAGTATCGTCACTTTGCAAATGCATGGAGAAAGAGCGATGTCAGAAGATGATCGCCTACGCTTTAGCGCCATGGTCGAAGTGTTGCAATTGCGTCTGACAGCCAAGCTGCGAGAAGAGATGGGAGCCGTCTATAGCCCCCACGTCAATGGCGTGCTCAAGCGTACACCCTATCAAGGTCATTCTGTGATTTTGGCTTTGCCTAGTGGGCCTGAAAAAATTAATGCCTTATTGAAGGCGAGCTTTGAATTAATTGATCAATTGAAAGCGGCTCCGGCGACTGACGACGAGCTCAATAAGGTCAAAGAGAATTGGTTAAAAAATCGACGTGAGAGCGTGAAAACGAATCAATTTTGGTTGGGTGTTTTAAGCAATGCCTATCTCAATCAAGACGATCCCGCCGACATTTTTTCTTTTGAAGGCCGCGTTAAAAATCTCAAAGGAAGTGATATTCAAGAGGCCGCTCAAGCTTATCTCGACATGCATAATTACATACAAGTGATTATGTATCCAGAAAGCGCAAAAGCGGGAACTTCGAGTGCAACGACTAGCTCAAAGTAATTTCGCTCTATGGAGAAGAACATGAAATCAACAATCAGTTTCGCCACTCTTGCAGCTGCCAGTTTTTTGTTGGCTGGGACTAGCTTGGCAGATAAAAAACCTGTTCCTAGCAAAGTGAGTATGGCGGATATTATCAAAGCCTCGCAAGCTGAAGACTGGCGTCCGCTCGATCCTGATAACACCTTATATCTTGATATGGAAAAGGGCAGAGTCATCATCGAACTTGCGCCTGAATTTGCCCCCGCCAATGTCGCCAACATCAAAACCTTGGTCAAGGAAGGTTATTTCGATGGTTTGTCCATGATACGTTCGCACGACAATTATGTCGCGCAATGGGGGGATGCCGACGAAAAACGGGACCTCAAAACTGCGCTAAAAAAAGTGCAGGGCGAGTTCACAATTGCTTACACCAACGCTGCTGGATTTATTCGCTTAGCTGACCACGATGGATATGCGCCACAAGTCGGACATGTCAATGGCTTCGCGGCCGGGCGCGATCCTAAAAATAAAACACAATGGCTGACTCATTGCTATGGCGCTGTCGGCGTCGCACGTGGCAACGAAACCGATAGTGGCAACGGCAGTTCGCTGTACGCTGTGACCGGACATGCGCCGCGTAATCTCGATCGCAATATCACTGTCGTTGGCAAAGTCAGACAAGGTATAGAGCTGCTCTCCAGCCTGCCTCGCGGTACCGGCGCTTTAGGTTTTTATGAAAAGCCTGAACAACGTACCGCCATCAAATCCATACGCATCGCAGCCGATGTGCCAGAAGCAGAACGCACCCAACTCGAAGTTATGCGCACCGATAGCAAACGATTTCAGGAAGTGGTGGAGGCGCAGAGAAACCGCGGCGGCGACTGGTACAAATTCGCCGCCAATTACATAGAACTGTGCAACGTACCCGTGCCGGTACGTGCTGCAAAATAAACGGATAGGAAAAGACGATGAAACTCACTGAAGTAAATTCATTTCAAGTCGCAGGCTTATCAGTACGCACCACCAACGCCCAAGAAATGCAAACAGACACAGCAAAAATCGGCGCACTCTGGGGAAATTTTTATGCGCAATTGATGCCAAGCTTACCGTCGGATGCTATCAACTACGGGGTCTATAGCGACTACGAATCCGACTACACCAGCGAATTTAAAGTCCTCGCCGGCAGCGATGCACTGACAGAAACCGCAAACTTGGATCGCTGCCAAATTCAGGCGGGTAACTATCTGGTCTTCACCCAACAAGGCAACATGCCTCAAGCCGTGATCGACGCTTGGGGCGCTGTCTGGAACTATTTTTCCGACGTCAATTGCCCTCATCAACGTGCTTATCGTACCGATTTTGAGAAGTATATCGGGGGGGATCGGGTGGAGGTTTATATTGGGGTGGTTTAAATGCCAGTTTGCTGTCTCTTTTAGAATTGAATTGAGCTACGGGTACCAAATAGCGGTTTGATGCCATCGATCTCAAAAATGCCTGCGTGCCAAATATTGTCGATCTTTTCTACCACTAATTGCGAGAAGCCCTGATAGCTTGCGTTGCTTGCTAACAGACGATAGCGCAGTTCGAAATTTTTGTTGTGCGTGCTGAGAACGGCGCTTGTATTTGGAATTATGTCATTGCGTGGATTGGCAAACGGGTAGGGTGCATACAAGGGTGATGCAACGATGATAGGAATGTGTCTGGTAAGACCGCCTGTTGCGTCGTGATAATCGAGGCTATAAAGTCCATGTAAATGTTGATCGCCGCAGAGTATGCCGACGTGCCGCTGATTTTCCAGTAATGTAGCAAGTCGCGCCAAACAATTGGGATACGCTGACCAGGCGTCACCGCGCAAGACGTGTTCGTCTTCCAGATTGTGAAGCTGGCTCGGGGAAATAATGAGGCGTAATTTGCCGCCATGATGGGTGTCGTTCAGCCATTTGCCTAGTGCGGCGAACTGGGCATCGCTAATGATTTGATTTGGATATCCGGGTTGGGCGGGGGTACGCTCCAGTCGTGTGTCTAGCATAAAAAAGTTGATCTGCCCGGTATCGAAACTAGTCCAGTAATGCGGGTATCCCATATCATTTCGTGGTCCGTGCGACCATTGATGAGAGAGAAAAGCTGCAATCGCCATTTCGCAGCGTTCCTGTTCGTGGGTATCAAAGCTGACGTCATTACTATTCCAATTGTCGCTGATTTCGTGATCGTCCAACATCATGTATGCAGGTAGTCGGCTGAACACCTGTGCCGCTGCAAAGAACTTGTTATTGTAGCGTTGTGCCAGACTACGATGATAGAGCGACACAATACTAGCGATATCACTGGGATCGGCAACGCCAGCAGTCGCATCGACATAGACTTGGTCGCCCATCAGTAGCATGAGTTCAGGCGAGGTGTTGGTGTCGAGACGATTTAATAAGGCGTCGTAGGCGGCATTACTTCTCACTTGCTCCAGCTCCGTGCCTGAATAGCGGCACGAACCGAGCGCGAGTCGGCTCGTCTTTGTATTTTCTATGCGAATGTATGGGCGTGCTTTGGCGTTTCGGCAAGGCGGTTCCGCAATTTTGTAAGGCGGAAGCGCGTTGATTTTGGATTGCAGATGTTCTTCCAGCGAAGTTTGCTGATCGTCGTCAAAGTGCACGATTTCCGATAAAACATCGTCAGGCGAAGGAACGCGTTGTGTATCTTTTTTAAGGGGACGTGGGCGAATTGTTTCGTGGTTTTGTTTGAGCTGATCAAAATTGATGCAGCTAATTTCATTAAATTGAGTACCACTTCCCTCTTGCGACCCTTGATGAAGGCAACTGATGTAAATGGTCTCGTCGGCGCTTTTAAGATGCACGTCGATTGCGATGTATTGAAAGCGCAATAAATCTTGAATGGGCAGAAGTTTGAGATCATAGACGCCACGTTCAATACTGTGACGATACACCATTGCATAAAGCGGACGACCCGCTGTCTCTCTGGCGCAAATCCAGACGCGTGATACCCAGATATTCGTAGAAGTTTTTCTGGTCCAGCCAATCACAGGACCATAGATGGGTTTGCGTATATAGAGCCGTTCAGAAACCTGACCATGCGAGAATGAAGATTGATCCGCATTGAGGAAAGCACTGAGTTCGGGGTATACGTCGCGAGCCGCATTGATGCCTATGATGGGATCCAAATGTCCAAACTTGGGAAAGATTTGATAAGAATAGGGTGAGTCATCGCATGCGTGTTCCAGGTTTTCCGCCCAACCATGTGTTGACCGTAATTGAGCGACGGAATGAACAACGCCAGATTGGGCAAAAACATCGTTCTTTTCGCCATAAAAAAACCGCGTTGGGAAATTATAGAATTGTCGGAAATTGTCTGCCGTGACATAGCAATTGCGTCCATCCGTATCCACCAAACGATTGCGCATCACACAGTGGATGATTTGCTGAAAGGTCTTAAAATTGGTTCGGCCTAATAAGTCACCGAGCTGGTTGAGCATTTCTGGTGACAGTTGATGGAGGCTAAACAGACGTCCAAATACACCAGAGGAACGATAATAGTTGGCTTGCCATTGATTGTTGGGGTAAACCGGAAATAGACTTTTTTCCTCTTCGTCGTCGCGCAATTCAGTAAGTGGGACAGGATACGTGGCGAGCATGCGATCAACCAGAGAATTGGTCGCATCTTCGCTATCAAAGTCGGTACTGCTATCGACAAAATCGACATCGAAACTGCGTCCCGCAAAGTAGGCGACGTATCCGCGTAGCTTATTATTTTCCGAGACGCTGAAGATAGGGCCGACTTGCAATAAAGCAGACCTGCGGATAAGAGGAGTCACGCCGTCTTCTTGCATCAGTTTTCCGGCAAGCACCGCAATGTTGAACATCGCAGAACCTATGCAGTGAGCAAGAATATCTACCTGGCGCGCACTGGTTTGTTTGAGCACTTCCGCGACCAAAACTGGGATGTCGTGTTTGGCGACTTCGTCCATGCTCCACTGCGCCAGTTTGTCGTCGAGCTCACGATTCATCGCGATACTGGTGCGCAGTTCGGCGACCCAGACATCACGTCCTTCGGTTAAGAAATGCTCGACCATGCTGGTTTGATTTCCGGGAGCGGCGAATTGCAAACCGGATGCACCAAAGCCATGAATCATTAAGAGTGGTGGTAATTGTCCATGTGGATTTGCCGCTGGAAAATGGGTCAGCCCGATGTGAAATGCATTGCCACGACGGTCGATTTGCAACAAGGGATACCACTGACTGTTTGGTGCGATTGCGAGCGAGGGCAAGCGTGGATGTCGTTTTTCGGTTTGCACTTCCGGCAGGCGGAAACTCCAAAAGTGAATTCGCCCTAAAGCACGCGCCCAAAAAGAAAAGATGGAAAATATGTCGAGCCAGACATCTGGATTGCGCGGCACACCTTCTGCTGGCGGATCGATCTGAAAACTATTCGCTTCAAATATTTCGTTCCAGTCCAAACGAAAATGCAGCCCATTCACCTGTTTGTTCAGATATTGGAGTTTGACATTGAGTTGACTAAGCGACCGCCACAAGTTGGAGCCATCGCCATAGTTAGCGTCCTTTAATCCTTTGAGTTGGATTTTCCCATCATCACTTTGAAGTTGATAGCGCAGAAGGCGGTGGCCTCCGGTGTGGGTGGAGAGGTTGAGAAGTTTGCTTAACCTTGAAGAAAATCTCAAAAGTCGGTTGAAGAAACTGGGTAAGACAATATTGAATTTATTGAGAAATGCGATCGCATAATGCAGCACTAATTTCATCAAAACAGAAAGGTCTTTACGCGTCACCAAATCGGCTTGTGCCCGGTGACGTAAATAGCGGGTGAATCCATGTTTTTCTTTTTGATCGGTAGTGTGGCTGCTCTCCCACAACCAATGTACGTTACCGGTCAGCTTATATTCCTCGTTGTCGCCATTCGTGAAGGCCACCTGCAGTCTGGACTCGGAGATGGCAACTGTCCGTTTTGGATTACGTAAGAAAGCGGCGAGGTTTTTTTCCTGAATATGAAATTCGACGATCAATCGCATGTTTTTCACGTGCGATAAACCAGCTTCGGTCAAAATATTTTTTTGTTCTCCGTCTTCTTCGGGTTCAAAATTCATCACCTCTTGAAAGGTGAAACCCAATTTTTCGGACTGGACTGGCTCGAGTTTTTTTTCTTGAATGTCGTAGTTCGCTGGAGCAGGTTTGCTGGCAAGTGTCCGCAAATCCCAATCTTCATCTTGAGCGATGAATTCGATTGCGCGTTCAGCCAAACCTAAGATGCTAAGAAGTGGATTGATACCTAAGGCACAGGGAACCACGGAACCGTCAAGAACATAGAGTCCTTCATGTAGTGCGAATTGAGTGTGGGCATCAAACACCGCGCCGTAGTGATTCACCACACCGGATAGTGCATGATCACCCATGCTACAACCCCCAAGCGGGTGTACTGTCAATGTTGATTTGAGTGCGCGGGTGCCGCTTAATTGTTCTAATAAATCTTTGGGGCCAATTCGATAATTGGGACTGGGAAGTAGCGTGCCGCCAAGAGAATCGACGCGTTGCAAGCTCTTCTCAGCCGCGGTGTACACAGGATCATTGCAGACATTGTCGGTCTCATCTTCAGGGAGGGGAGATTTCTTATCTTCGTCGCCCCAGTGAATGATGCTTTTTCCTTGAATTCCCGTATTAGATTTTGGTGTGTCGAGTTTGAATTTTAGTTCGCCACTGGCCTGATCTAAACCCATGCTCAGGTAGGTCGCGGTGCGCTGCATTTTGTCTGGATTGACCGCGTCAACATCTTGCCATGGGCTGCGATCTTCCTTATCTTGTTTGATCATGCGATACGACACTGCATTGCTGGTCACAATTTCCTCAAATACACGCTTGAGTGCTGCGGGTATCGATGCATCCTGAATCACGTGCGGAGTTTCTCCTGCGATTGCTGTGTGAGGTTGTCGAAGATCGATCATGCTGGCGATCGTCGGACCGACCTTCCTCTGATCAATTTTTTGTTCCGGATCAGCCATCGCATTGACCTTAGTATCTTGGTCGTAGCCACTCCAGATCATGTCTCCATTGCAGGAAAAGTTTTTTCCCAGCGCATTTGAAAATATCAAAGTTTCGTCCTGCGCTGCTGATCGCTGCAAAATTTCTGTGCTCCCTAGTGCGCCAGCGGAGAGAACGAGATGCCGCGTTTTGATCACCCATACTTGTTGTTGACTGGGATGACCCTTGGCATAAGTAAGCACAAAATACACTAACCATTCGGTGTTGATATCACCATTTTCTGAGGTGTGCGTGAGTTTGCGAATATGACTGACGGTGGCGCCAGTGTAGAGCTTGGCACCGTTCTTTTTTGCGTGAGCAAGATAAGTTTTTGGGAGTGTATTTTTGGCGTTGAAGTTGCAGCCTGTAACGCAATCCCCACACTGCACGCATCGATTTAAATCGATTGCGATATCGACGGTGCGATAGTGATCGCCTTCAATTGCTTCGCTGAGTCGCTTCATTGATCTCAGTTTGATCGGTTCTTCAGCACCGCAGTCGTCTATTTTTCCTGTGCCCAAGAATTGCCTGGCGCGCTCCAGGTAAGGAGAAATGTGGGCTTCATTTTTTAACTCTTTTGGCCAGCGCGCGTTGTTCCAGACTGCAGGATGAGGTGCTTCGGCGACTGCCGCGTTAATCAGAGACCCACCGCCCAGCCCGTTGCCGAGCAAGACGTTGACCGTTTCGTTCACACGAAGATCAAAAAGGGCTTCTGCGTTACCAGTCAGTTTGTCATTGTTGTGACGACTGATTCTTAGATCGCCAACCAACTGTGCAAAATTATTAGGAAAGTCGCCAGGCAGAATTTCCCGGCCGCGTTCAAGTACCGCTATGTTTAGTTCTCTTTTGTTTTCTTGAGCACCTGCAAAACGTGCCGCAGCGACAGCTCCGCCATAGCCGCTGCCTATGATCAGTACATCGAAGTGAGGAGTTTGACTTGTATCAAACGCGGGGGAGTTCTCCGCCCACGCT
>JACQDW010000066.1 GCA_016200845.1 Burkholderiales bacterium
GATGCTGGTACTCACACCAACCCGTGAGCTGGCATTGCAAGTGACTACAGCAACCGATAATTACAGCGCCTATTCTCGCCGCGTCAAAGCGGTGTCGATTTTGGGTGGCATGCCTTATCCAAAACAAATGCAACTCCTGGCACGTAATCCAGAAATCTTGGTGGCGACACCAGGTCGTTTGATCGATCATATGGAATCTGGAAAAATTGATTTTTCCGAATTGCAGATTTTGGTGTTGGACGAAGCTGATCGCATGTTAGACATGGGCTTTATCGACGACATCGAAAAAATCGTAGCGGCAACTCCCGCAACACGTCAAACCATGTTGTTCTCTGCGACACTCGATGGCGTCGTTGGCAATATGGCGCGTCGTATCACTAAAGACCCGATGATCATTCAGATCGCCAGTTCTGCGACTAAGCACGAAAACATTCAACAACGCGTGCACTTCGTGGACGATTTGTCGCACAAGAACCGTTTGCTCGACCATTTGTTGCGCGACGAATCTTTAGATCAGGCAGTTGTCTTCACAGCGACTAAACGTGATGCCGATACCATCGCAGATCGTTTGAATATCGCAGGTTTTGCAGCTGCCGCTTTGCATGGCGACATGCATCAAGGTGCACGTAACCGCACTTTGGATTCTCTGCGTCGCGGTCAGGTGCGCGTTTTAGTAGCGACTGATGTGGCTGCACGCGGTATCGACGTTCCCGGCATTACCCATGTATTCAACTATGACTTGCCTAAGTTCCCAGAAGACTATGTACACCGCATCGGTCGTACCGGTCGCGCTGGCCGCAAGGGCTTGGCTGTCTCGCTGGTCAATCATGCGGAAGGCATGCACGTTAAACGTATCGAGCGCTTTACCAAGCAATTGATTCCTGTCGATGTGATCGAAGGCTTTGAGCCTAAGAAAACAGCAATGGCAAGCCGCCCAACAGCGCGCAAACCTAGTGGCTGGAAACCAGGCGACAAGCGCAAGACAGGTAATAACTTTGGCAGCGCCAAGCCTGGTCAACGCAGCTTTGGCAATTCCTCTGGCGGCGGCCGTAGCGAAGGCAGCAGAGACGGCAATAGTTTTGCCGCACCAAAATCACGTTTTGGTGATGCAAACCGCCGTAGTTTTGGCGATCGCTAATCATTCTAAGTAACATCAAAAGCGAGTCTAAGGGCTCGCTTTTTTTTCGTGCCAATTTCTAGGCGAGTGATGGGTATATAATCTTTCGATTCCAATTCCTTTCTCTGCATCACTATGACTACTGAACCAATTCGTCTCACTTCTTTCTCCCACGGCGGCGGCTGCGGCTGCAAAATCGCGCCCGGCGTGCTTGCTGAAATTCTCAAAAAATCGACAGGCTTCCCCGTACCAGAAGCCTTAATGGTGGGCATAGAGACTTCCGACGACGCGGCGGTGTATCAGCTCAACGAACATCAGGCGCTGATCGCGACCACCGATTTTTTCATGCCTATTGTTGACGATGCCTATGACTTTGGCCGCATCGCAGCGACCAATGCGATCTCCGATGTGTATGCCATGGGTGGCACGCCGATTATGGCACTGGCTTTAGTCGGCATGCCTATCAATCAAATTCCGCTCGACGTCATCGGCAAGATTATCGAAGGTGGCGAGAGTATTTGTCGTGAAGCAGGCATCCCGATTGCTGGCGGACATAGCATCGATTCAGTCGAGCCGATTTATGGTTTAGTCGTAATGGGCTTGATCCATCCATCCAAAGTCAAACGCAATTCTGGTGCGCGCGTCGGCGACAAACTGATTTTAGGAAAACCACTCGGCGTCGGCATACTCTCTGCGGCATTAAAAAAACAAAAGCTGGATGCAGACGGCTATGCCAGCATGATCGCTAACACCACCAAATTGAATAAACCAGGACAAGCATTATCGCAACTTGATACTGTGCATGCGATGACCGACGTCACAGGATTTGGTTTGCTCGGACACTTGCTAGAAATTTGTCGCGGCGCGCAGCTTGGGGCAAACATCAATTGCGAACAGATCCCTCTACTTCCGCAAGTGCACGATCTGGCGCAGGCAGGTTGCATCACCGGCGCTTCGGCACGTAATTTTGCTGCGTATGGCGATGCAGTCGAACTCAATCACTGCAGCGCCATCATGCAAGCCGTGTTAACTGATCCGCAAACGGCAGGCGGTCTTTTAGTTGCTTGCGCGCCCGAAGCGGTTACCCAAGTTTTAGAAATTTTCCACAAAGATCAATTTCTGAACGCGGCAGTCATAGGCGAGATCGTCGCCGGTCCTGCGCGTGTTATTGTGCAATAAGCCAATTTATCATTTAGGACTTACGCAAAATTGCGCTGGCTAGGCGCGGAGCCGAAGACAGTACAACTGTACGGCGAGGCGAACGCAACAACGCCAGCGTCTGTTTTGCGTAAGTCCTACCATTTATTTTGAAACGACATCATGAACCAACTCGAACAATTAAAGCAAAGCACGACGGTGGTGGCGGACACTGGCGATTTTCAATCGATGCAAGCGTATACGCCGCGTGATGCAACGACCAATCCTTCGCTGATTTTAAAAGCGGTGCAGAAGCCAGAATATCGCCCTTTACTGGAACAAGCGGTGCAGCAGCATGCACAGGCGAGCACCGAAGAAATCATTGATCATTTACTGATTAGTTTTGGTCTGAAAATTTTGGAGATCGTGCCTGGTCGGGTCTCGACTGAAACCGATGCCCGCCTCTCTTTTGACACAGAGGCGACTGTGGCCAAAGGTCGTCGCCTGATCGCGCTGTACGAAGCGGCAGGGATTTCGCGTGATCGCGTCTTGATTAAGATCGCGTCAACCTGGGAAGGTATACGTGCCGCAGAAATCTTGGAGAAAGAAGGCATACGCTGCAATATGACTTTGCTGTTTAGCCTGGCGCAAGCTGTGGCTTGTGCTGATGCTGGCGCCCAATTGATTTCACCTTTTGTCGGCCGTATTTACGATTGGTATAAAAAACAAACCGGGCAAGAAATTTTTGGTGCCGATGATCCCGGCGTTTTATCAGTTAAGCGCATTTATCACTACTACCGTAAATTTGCTTATCGCACAGAAATCATGGGGGCGAGTTTTCGTAATACTTCGCAGATTTTAGAATTGGCTGGCTGCGATTTACTGACAATTAGTCCGGAGCTGTTGCAAAAACTCAGTGAATCGAGCGGAACAGTCCCGCGCAAATTAACGCCCGAAGCGGCGCAGGCAAGTGACTTGCAAAAAATAACGCTCGACGAAAAAGCGTTTCGCTTTGCATTAAACGAAGACGCGATGGCGACTGAAAAATTAGCTGAGGGAATACGCTTATTTTGTGCGGACACCGTGAAGCTGGAACAATTGATCGCGACTCTACGCTAACAGGTTTAAATGACAAAAAAACCGCATGAATTTCTTCATGCGGTTTTTTTTATTTTTGTCCTACAACAGCAACAACAATTGATTAGTTCAACTGCCAGAAGCCGCGACCGAAACTGGCCGCACGTACCATCGTAGAATCAGCAGAGATATAAATATCGTCCACGTTCACCAAAGGCATGCCTGTACCAAAACGCGCCCAAGTTGCGCCGCCATCAACAGAACGATACACGCCAAAGTGTGTACCAGCATAAACCGTTGAAGAACTATTTGGATCCACTTTCACCATGTTGACCGGTGCGCCCGTTGGCAAACCAGTGCCGTCGATTGCAGTCCAAGTTACGCCAGAGTCTGTTGATTTCCAGATGTGGTTTTTAGTCGCATCAGCCGCAACCGAAGTCACATAAACGATCGCTGGATTAGTTGGATCAAACGCGATTCTGCTCAGGGAAGAACCATTGTTTGGCAACGCGCCTGCGGTTGTCCAGCTAGTGCCACCGTTATTGCTCAGGAAAACACGGCCACCATTCGCAACGATACCGACTACGTTCACATTGCTAGTCGCAACGCCAACACCACGGATATAGAACGAGGTCGTAGGCAAGCCAGTTACACCCATCGCTGTCCATGCACCCGCATAGTTAGTTGACTTATAGACCTTGGTATTCGACCATGTGAAGATAGTGTCAGCATTTGCCGCGCCTTCCCATGTAGTGATACCGGTGTTAAACGGCGCGCTAGACGAGTTGTTAGACTCAGTGATACCCGTACTAGCTAAAGCAAATGTCAAACCACCATCGGTACTCTTGTAAATACGGCTGTAGTACAAAGAGCCCAACATGGTATTGGCGTTGGTGCGATGGATAGCAGAACCAAAACCGTCACCACCGATGTATTGGTTAAACGTGGTGGTGGTACCGCTGCGAACGCGAGTGCCATTATCTTGGAAGCCACCGATCATCGCATTTACGTTGGCTGGAGAAGAGCCTACGCTGTAGATCAAATGCGTGGTCAAGCCTACGTTCAATGCATCAGTAAATGTCGTGCCGCCGTCAGTTGATTTAAACAAACCACCGTCAGTACCAACGATCAAAGTTGAACCTTGCATGGCGCTGGCGTGGAAGTCAGCGTGCACATAAGGCAAACTAAATTGCGCTAACCAATTTGATTTTTGTGTGAATGTAGAGCCACCATCGCTAGTTTTTGCCACTAACAACGCACCACCAAAATAAGCCACATTGGCATTGGTTGGATCGATCTGAACCATATGGTTGTACCAGCCCTGACCATTCAACAAGGTTGCGAGAGTGCTCGACTCAGTGTTGGTCTTTGTGTAGCGTTTTTTCGCTGCGCCTAATGCAGTCCAAGTTGCACCGCCATTAGTCGATTTCAAAATATCGGCCAAATCGGATGATGAGCTTGCATTTGGAATCGCAGCCATTGCGTACAAAGTATTACGGTTGCTCGGTGCTGCCGCGATAGTCGAGCGACCTATACCAGCTGCCACTGTGTAACCTGTTGCCTTGACCCAGCTCACGCCATTGTCTGTCGTGCGCATAACCTGACCATCAGTAGTACCTGTCGATACGCCTGGATTAGCTTCTAGAGACACGGCAAATGTTGTGCCGCCTGTCCATGCAATCGACCAGATATAAGGAATTGCTGTTTGGCCAGTTGGCAAACTAACGATAGTCCAGCTCGCGCCTGCATTGGTAGAGCGATACAAACCGCGGTTGGTCGCTGCCAACACGGTGTTGCTGTCAGTTGGAGAAACTTGAATCGCATTGATGACAGTTGAATCGCCAAGTTGCTAAGGAAGTACCGCCGTTCTTGGCAACGTCTGCTTTCGTTGGCCCCATGTTCACCCAAGTAGAGCCTGTCGCTGCAGCCAAACTAGTTGTCGTCGCGGTCAAAGTCGATGCTGCTAAAGAGCTGCCTTGGACATTCACGCCGGGGATCATACGGCCCCACTTACCGCGCTCTTTTTCCGCCGCATCTAACATCTGCTTACGGAAAGCTGCATTCAGACTGCCGCCGTTTTTCTTATTCCCTTTTGCATCGACAGCAACGCCTTCTTGCTGCCACTCTGCGCGCCAACGTGCGCGTTCGGTAGGACGATCATATTCAACATCAGCAGCTTGAGCCAAAGCTGCTGCACCGACTGACAATCCCATCGCGGATGCAAGCAAACGCTTGATCCAAAGATTATTTTTCTTCGAAACCATTGAACTACTCCCTCATTTAGTTTTAGTTGCCCCAACGGCGCTGCAATTTGATGGATTTAATTAGCTCATCAAATTCACTTCGAGAAATGCAAAAAGGCATCTCATGAATGAGGATGCCTTTTCGATAGTTCCCTTGAATCTAATGATCAATCACAGTCAACAATCGGTGGCACAAGACGTGTGGTCTTGCACCATGAATTATTCCAGCATTAGGTGGCGTAAAGTAGTCCCCCTAGTTCCGAAGCTGTAAATATAGACGAGCCATACAACACATTTTCAATAAAGGCATATTCAAAATAATTGCCGTATTTGCCTTTCGATATCTTTGCGGCAAATTCAGATGCTATCGGCATCCGGGTATTGAATTTTGCCAATGCGCATATACGATTGTTTGAGTGCGAAATCAATATTTGCAACCGCTTTTCTAAGCACTTCTTCGTCTGGTGGCATGTTATCGGCTTCGCACAAAAATACGGCCTGATTACGCCCACTATGCTTGGCGTGATACATCGCCA
>JACQDW010000074.1 GCA_016200845.1 Burkholderiales bacterium
CAGCACCTTGCACCGCGCGTCCGATTAAGATGCCCATCACCGTGTGCGACATCGCCGCGATAACAGCACCGACTGCAAACAAGAGTAAGCCAAAAATAATCACAGGCTTGCGTCCAAACTTATCCGACGCCATACCCAAAGGGATCTGGCAAAACGCTTGCGTTAAACCATAAATCCCCATCGCCAAGCCCACCAAGGTAGCATTACCGCCATCGGGCAAGGTCTTGGCATGAATCGCAAAAATCGGCAAGATCAAAAACAAACCCAACATGCGCAGCGCAAAAATCGCCGCCAAAGACATGCCAGCACGGATTTCATAACGCGACATCTTATGCTCTGCTGCTGCAGTCACATCCACGCCTTTTGGTATTGCACTATTCATAAAAGCCAAATCTGCTAAAAGATAAATCAGTGGTCAATGCTGGAGGCACGAACAAAACCTCAACACGCAAATCCTCTATTTTAACCGCATCCATCGCACAGTCCAAAAACCCGTTATAGTAATAGATTGCCCGACCCGGGCTTGGCACAGATTCAGCAGCGCAGGAAAGCGTTTACAATGCTCTTTTTTGCGCGCAAAAAATTGTCGCAAGAACGATATCAATTCGTAGAAAGTAAGCATGTCAATAAGCAAAAGCAAAAAATCCGTAAAACCAACTGAACTTGAGTTTGATGAAAATACGCTGGCATTGCCCAAGAAAGACGCCATACGTGTGCGCGGTGCGCGTACTCATAATCTGAAGAATATCAATCTCGATTTGCCGCGCAATAAGCTGGTGGTGATTACGGGTTTATCAGGTTCTGGTAAATCGTCTTTGGCCTTCGATACTTTGTATGCCGAAGGTCAGCGTCGCTATGTCGAATCTTTATCGGCCTATGCGCGTCAGTTTTTGCAATTGATGGAAAAGCCCGATGTCGATTTGATCGAAGGCTTGTCGCCTGCGATTTCTATCGAACAAAAAGCGACTTCACATAATCCACGCTCCACTGTCGGCACCGTGACTGAGATTCACGATTATTTGCGTCTTCTCTACGCCCGCGTTGGCACCCCCTACTGCCCCGATCATCCAGAAAATCCACTGGCGGCGCAATCGGTGTCGCAGATGGTCGATGCGGTGTTGTCTATGCCTGAAGACAGCAAGTTAATGATACTCGCGCCTGTGGTCTCGAATCGCAAAGGCGAACACGTTGATTTATTCGAGCAAATGCAAGCACATGGTTTTGTGCGTTTTCGGATTCAAAGCGGCACGCATGCGGCGAAAATTTATGATGTCGATGATTTGCCCAAATTAAAGAAAACAGAGAAGCACAGCATTGATGTGGTGGTAGATCGCGTCAAGGTCAAAGCCGAGATCAAACAACGTCTGGCGGAGTCGTTTGAAACTTGTTTGCGTATCGCTGAAGGCCGCGCTTTGGTGGCGGATATGGACAGCGGGCACGAGCAATTATTTTCGAACAAATTTGCCTGCCCAACTTGCGGCTATAGCTTGCAAGAATTAGAGCCGCGCTTGTTCTCGTTTAATAATCCTATGGGCGCCTGCCCTGAGTGCGATGGCTTGGGACATATCGAATTTTTTGATCCTAAACGCATCGTCGCCTTCCCCAATTTATCCTTAGCCAGCGGTGCGGTCAAAGGCTGGGACAGACGCAATCAATACTATTTCCAGATGCTGTCGAATCTGGCTGCGTTCTACGAATTTGATGTCGACACCCCTTTTGAACAGCTGCCAGAAGCGGCGCAAAAAGTGGTCTTGTATGGCTCGGGCAAGCAAAGCATCCCCTTCACTTACATCAATGAAAAAGGGCGCACTGTCATCAAGGAACATAGTTTTGAAGGCGTGGTTACTAATTTGCAGCGCCGTTATCGCGAAACCGATTCGATGGCGGTCAAGGAAGAGCTCGCCAAATTCATCAATGAAAAAGAATGCCCGTCCTGCCACGGCGCACGCCTGCGAGTCGAAGCACGTTTTGTTAAAGTCGGCACTGGCAAACAAGAGCGTGCGATTTATGAAATCAGCGCCATGCCTTTGCGTGAAGGCATGGAGTTTTTTGGCAAGCTCAAGCTCACTGGTGCCAAGCGCGATATTGCTGATCGCATCATCAAAGAAATCAGCTCACGTCTCACTTTTTTAAACAATGTCGGTCTCGATTATTTGTCCCTAGATCGCAGCGCCGATACTTTGTCGGGCGGCGAAGCACAACGCATCCGTCTCGCTTCGCAAATCGGTTCAGGCTTGACGGGTGTGATGTATGTATTGGATGAACCATCGATCGGTCTCCATCAACGCGACAATGATCGATTAATCGGCACATTGAAACACTTGCGCGACATCGGCAACAGCGTGCTGGTGGTCGAACATGATGAAGACGCGATACGCTGCGCTGACTTTATTGTAGACATGGGAATCGGTGCTGGCGTACATGGCGGCGAAGTCATCGCACAAGGCAGCTTAGACGATATCATGCAAAGCAAGCGCTCTTTGACTGCGCAATATTTATCGGGCGCTTTGCAAATCGACGTCCCCGAAAAACGCACCCCATTCAACACCGAAAAACAATTTGTGATCGCCGGAGCTGCGGGCAACAATCTCAAAAAAGTCACGCTCAAATTGCCAGTTGGTTTATTAACCTGCGTGACTGGCGTCTCCGGCTCAGGAAAATCCACACTGGTCAACGACACGCTGTATCTCGCCGCATCACGCCACCTGTACGGATCGCAAGCTGAGCCAGCCGCATTTGATAGCATCAGCGGACTCGAACATTTTGATAAAGTCATCGCCGTCGATCAGGCACCAATAGGCCGCACACCGCGCTCCAACCCCGCCACCTACACCGGGCTGTTCACACCGATACGCGATTTGTTTGCCACGGTGCCAGTCGCCAAAGAACGCGGCTATAGTGCCGGACGTTTTTCATTTAACGTCAAAGGCGGACGCTGCGAGGCCTGCCAGGGCGATGGCGTAATCAAAGTCGAAATGCACTTCTTACCCGACGTGTATGTGCCCTGCGATACCTGCCACGGCAAACGCTACAACCGTGAAACTTTAGAAGTGCAATACAAGGGGAAAAACATCAACGAGATTTTGGGCATGACGGTAGAAGACGCTTACGAATTCTTCAAACCAGTTCCCCTGATCGCACGCAAATTACATACCTTGCTTGACGTTGGCCTGGGCTATATTCGCCTCGGACAAAGTGCGACTACGCTGTCTGGCGGCGAAGCGCAACGGGTGAAACTCTCGCTAGAATTATCCAAACGCGACACCGGACGCACGCTGTATATTTTGGACGAACCAACGACTGGTTTGCATTTCCACGACATCGCCTTGCTACTCAAAGTGATACACCGTCTGCGCGATCAAGGCAACACGGTAGTCATCATCGAACACAATTTAGACGTCATCAAAACCGCAGACTGGATCGTCGACATGGGCCCAGAAGGCGGCGCAGGCGGCGGCAAAATCATCGCCAGCGGTACACCAGAAGACGTGGCAGCGAATGAGCACAGCGTGACTGGGCATTATTTGCTGCCTTTGTTGAAGAAAAAATGAAAAGCAAAGAAGTACCTAGCCGCAGAAGCGCAGAGAATTTTGACAAGAAAGCCTCTGCGCCTCTGCGGCTACGTTGTTGACTTTAAAAATCACACCCCACATTTATGAGCATCAAACTAATCGTAGGCCTGGGCAACCCCGGTCCAGAATATGAACAAACCCGCCACAACGCGGGCTTTTGGCTGGTCGATCAACTCGCCACACAAGGCTTGCAGCGCGATAAGAATTTCAACGCCTTAGTCGCCAAAACCCGCATCGCGGGCGAAGAAGTATTCCTCCTGCAACCGCAAACATTTATGAATCGATCCGGGCAATCTGTGGGCGCACTGTGCCGCTTTTATAAAATCACGCCAGAAGAAGTGCTCGTCGTCCACGACGAACTCGACATTGACCCCGGCCTCGTCAAACTCAAAAAAGGTGGCTCCTCTGGCGGGCACAACGGTCTCAAAGACATCACCGCCGCACTCGGCACACAAGACTATTGGCGCTTACGCATAGGAATCGGACACCCTCGTACTTTGAATCTACAACAAGGCGTCGCTGACTTCGTTTTGCACAGACCACGCAAAGAAGAGCAGCCCTTGATCGATGAATCTATCGCCCGCGCATTAGTCGTCATTCCCATGATGGTGCAAGGACAAACAGCAGAAGCGATGACGCGTTTGCATACGGTGAGCAAGTAAATTTCTCGCATAAAAAAAGCCCGATGAATTTATTTTCACCGGGCTTTTTTTATACCAGCGCTATCCGAAAATAGCGCTGATTTTTATTACATCACCAAACTCATCTTAGAACTTGTATGTTCCGTTGATGTAGAAAGTACGGAAGCTTGGGGACCAGCCACCGCGCCAGCTAGTTGGGTTCTCCGCCTGGAACAAGTTTCCGACGAACAAATTAATTTTTGTGTTCTTAAAACCCGAATAAGTCAGGCTATAGTTCACAAAAGTGGACGCATCAATACGCTCGCAAGTCGCCATGTTTTCAGGCGCAACTTTTTGTGTAACACAATAAGTTGGGGACGAAATGCTGTTTGCGCTGTATCCACTGCCGTAGTTCACAACAATCGCATTACTCCAATTGCCAGTCTTCAAATCGGCCGTTACTTTAGCTCCCAATTGACCGCCGCGATCCCATGTACCAACGAGGTTTTTATCCCAAGCTTTGTCTGCGACACTGTACGTTTGGTAATTCATTTCGTAATTACCTTCCAAATTCAGGCGAAGATCGCCCACATTGGCAATCTTAAAGCGCGAAGTGACATCAAAGTCCAAACCAGATGCACGTGTTTTGCCTGTATTGACGTATGGGTTATAAACCAAACCAAGTTTGCCAACGCCATTGAAATTCAAAGTATTGGATGGTGCATATTTCTTCACCAAGGCGAGGAACTCATTATCTGTCGCCGTATTATCGACGCGCAGCAATTGACCGGCTGGCAGAGTCGCTTCCCCCTTCAAGATGTCGACCACAGAGCGCGTACCGATTTCATCTTTGCGCTCAATATTGTAGTAGTCCATCGCAAAAGACCATGTCTTGCTTGGTGCAAACACCATACCTAAGGTAAATGAACGTGATGTCTCAGGTGCCAAATTAGGATTGGATGCGACGAAACTTGGCAAACCTGCGGAACAGTCATTTGAACGATAGCTGTTAGCCAGAGCCTTGTCTGCAGTAGTTGCATTTTTTGCGTTTTGAATCAAATTATTCAATTCGGTCGCAGTTGGGCAGCGGCGTAAATCGTTGTTGCCTGTGGATACAGAGCTACGTCCCAAACCATTACCAGACTCTACAATATTCGGAGCACGGAAACCACCGGCTGCCGTACCGCGCAAAATGAGACTGTCTGTCACGGTGTAACGCAAGCCCAATTTTGGAGAAACGTGAGCATCGAAACCATCGGTTTTATCGGCACGCAGCGCGACACTGGCTTCTACTTGCTTCAGTACTGGAATCGTTGCTTCAGAAAACACCGCGAATTGGTTGCGTGCGTCTTTGACTTGCAAGCCAAAAATACCGACAACGTCACCATTCAAAACATTGTCCGAGCTCTTCATTTCATACGCTTCACGACGGATGTCTGTACCAAACGCAACCGCTAATGGGCCAGCAGGCAATTGCATCACTTCACCAGTAACTGTCGCATCTAAGAAAGTAATCGTTGATTTGCCGTCAGTGGTACGCACTGGGAACATGGCTTCCAACAAAGCGCGATCATTTTTTTGACCGAACTTGTAAGTACCGTTCACGATGGCATCTTTGTAGCCCACGGCGCTGGTTGCGCGTGTGGACTTGTTCGCTGTCGAATCCATGTGGCCGAACGCGGATTTCCAATCGTATTTGCCAATGGTACCGTCCAATGCCAACATCGCACGATATTGTTCAGAGTTTGTTTTGTTGAAGTTGAAGCCATCACCTGTGTCCATTAAGCGAGCACGATATTCAACCGGTGTTTTGTAAGGATTATTGGCGTGACCTACAGGCAATTTAGGGAAGAAATAGGGGCCGACCATCTTGCCGCCATTCACGTTATACCAAATACTAGAACCCGATGTAGTTGGCGTTGTACTTGGTCCCATAATGTAGGAGTTCAATGCTGTCGCATAGGTCAACTCAAAATTCGCATTGATTTCTTTACCAATACGGAAATGGGTATTGCTGGCAAATGCATAGCGTTCGTTGTTCGTTGTCTGACCGCTGTACGCCAAGATATCCATCTTACATTGCTTATCAACGGGGTCAATTTCGCCCGCCGGGCAGCCAGGTGCGGCAACGATGTTGGTGCTGCTTAAGAAATAATTACCAGTTGGAGTGAACGAACTCTTCGCATCCCAAGTCGAACGACCTGGCGTTTGACGATGCCACTCTGGGTATTGATTGCGCAAATCAGCTGTTGTATAGCCATCGCGCTTATAGCCTTCTACCGTCACATAGGTATTAAAGCCGTTGGTGTCGATATCGCCAAAGCCATAGATGGCGGAGAAGTTACGGCTACGGTTATCACTGAAGTTCTCGGAAGTGCGGTAGCCAGCTTTGATTTGCGCGCCATTATAATCTTTGCGCAAGATGACGTTAATCACGCCAGCGATCGCATCAGAGCCATAAATCGCAGAAGCGCCATCTTTCAAAATCTCAACACGATCAATCGCATCGGCAGCAATCGCGTCGAGGTTAGTGAAGTTGTCTTGTGCTCCATCGGACAAACCATAAGGTGCAATACGACGACCATTAACCAAGACCAACGTCGCCACTTTACCCAAACCACGCATGCCAGCTGCAGAAGCGCCGGTTGCGAAGCTACCAGAACTGGAAGAAGCAGAATTCAAACTTGTGCCAACAGCGACAGAATCAGTGATCACGCCCAAGGCTGTTGTCGCACCGCTACGCTCGATATCGTCACGTGTCAACACCTGCACCGACGCGGAAGTCTCAATACTCATGCGCTTGATACTGGAACCTGTAATTTCAACACGCTGTACTTTTTGCGGTGCGTCTTGTGCATGGACGGGTGCCATCACGAAGACGGAATTAAGCGCGCCGATCGCGATTAATGCTTTGCTCATCTGTTTAAGTTTCATATGCGTTCTCTTTTAGTGGATGAAAATTAGTGCTATCGCTTGTATGGGTTTCAAGGGCGATCCTAAACCCATTTCTCCTCAGAATTTGAAAAGTAATTTTCAATTACTGATTCAAATTGACCGCGATGATACTAAATTTTCTTATAAACACAAAAGAAAAAATCACATAATTCCCTCTAAATCAATAAAAAGTGCTTTACCACACGTTTCCACGGTTGAAAATTTATTTTCACAAGAATTAACTTGCCGACCAAACAAAATATCACGTCATTCTTCACCGCGAATTCCCTCAACGCCGCCCGCGTCCCCAATCTTGCGCCCACGCTGCAGCAGCGCCTGACGCAATAAATACTCCACCTGCGCATTCGCACTTCGCAACTCTTGCGCGGCCATGCGCTCTATCTCTGCCCACAAAACAGGATCAATGCGCAGTGGAAAAGATTTTTTACCGGGACTCGCCATGATTGATTACTCTCAAGAAGACGCGACGCTAGCCATTGCCATCTTTATGCAGGCACACAGCACATCAGGTTCCGCTGAGCCTAAGCGCAAACTCGTCCCATCCTTTTTTGTAATTCGTACTGCGCCCGAACCAGCGGCGTTATACAGCATGCCTTCGCGGGTGAAGCGTATGCTTTTGCCCTCGAACCAAGC
>JACQDW010000075.1 GCA_016200845.1 Burkholderiales bacterium
ACGTTCGCCCTGGTGCAATTCAGCGATGTAACCATCGAAAGGCACATAGTCCAGTCCATTTGCGTGAGAGCCGTTCACAATCAAAGGCTTAGTGGTCGTTTGCGCTGCCCCTTGCTGTGTCGCAAAAATCTCGGCAAACTTACGCAAGCCTTCGTACGCCTCTGACGAATTCGCGTCTGTTCCTCGCCTGTCAAAATCAACCGCAGCCTGATCCAGACGGCCGACAATTTCACCCACGCCACGCTGATACTCGACCAGGCTGCTGGTATTCTTGCTAAGCAGTTCCAAATAGTCTTTGGTTAAAGCTGGCACGTCTTTAATATCGGCGTTATCTAGACGACTCTTTGCCAAGGCTAATTTCTGCTGACCAGATAACCCGGACTGAGCGCCAAACAGCAGCTCATCCCGCGCCGACTTCATCGTCTTGGCGAGGTCATGGAAGGATTTGGCGGTCGCTTCCAGGCTATTGACCGCCGCATTCATCATTGTGCCCAGAAGCTCCGTTTTCTCAGCGGCTGCCGATTTGGTGGCTTCGGCTGCCTTCGCTTCGTCTTGCAGGGCATACAAGCGCTTTTTTAACGCGACCGTTGACTCATTCAAGCCCGACAGTTCTTTCTCTCGCAATTGCGCCACACTTAACTTTGCATTGAGTAATTCATCGATCTGACTTTGCACACTTGCATTGGTCGAAGCCAGAGCTTCAGCCGCCGCCTTTTGCGTCGCAGCCAAACTTTCTGCTGCAGCCTTCGCATCGAGAGCAGCCTGCGCCTCATCCTTTAACGCATTGAGGCGGTTAAACAGTTGCAGCGTTGATTCCGCCATGCCTTGAGACTCAAGGGCACGTTGTTGTGCGAGCGGCATCGACGCCTTAATGAGTACGTCAATTTCGCGTTGATACGTTAAATTTGCTTGTTCAATGGTTGCCGCTGCTTGCTTACTCGCTGCTGCAAGTGCCTCGTTTGCTTCCTTTTTCGCTTGCGCAGCTTGTACCTGGTCGTACAAGTCCCGATTGCTTTCACTCACTGTGTTGCGTTGCTTATCCCTCAATTGCGCCGAGGTCATGGTTAGCTGATCCAATTGATCTTGCAATGCTCTTCGTTCGCTCAAAGTATCGACTACCGACTTCGCCGCGCTCGTGGTTTTCTCCAACTCAGGATGCACTTGGGCGAACGCCTCTGCGACATTCATCAGACCCGCATAGGTTTTAGCGCCTGCTTCGGTCGCCAAGGCACCGCTGTTGGCCAAGCCAAGCACCGCGTCCTTGAACTGCTGGCGTGTCGTAATGTCAGCCTTGCCGAGTGCCGCCATTTCCTCCGCTACGCGTTTTGCAAGCGGAGCCAATTGTTCGGCCTCGGTTAAATATGTCTTTGAGAAAGCATCGGTTTTTTGTGCAAGCGTCTCGATACCGCCCATCAATCCGATTAAGCGCTCCCTGGCTTCGATAGAGGCATGACCGACCGCCCCAAACTGGGTGCCGATTGATTGCAGCACGTCATCCAACTGGGCGTAATGATTGGCGATACGCAAAACAGTTTGCGCATACCCTTCACCGACTTGCCTGAATTTGTCGTACTGTGGAAACGCTGCTTGCGCCATCTCATCTAAGGATTTTGAGATCACCCCATTTAGGGCATCCGTCAAAGCCTGGCCCGATAGCCCTTTTAACGACACCTTGGTGCTGGTCAGCGTTAAATTATCCAGCGTCTTAATGATCTCTTCGGATGAACCGCCCAGTGCCTTATTCGCCTGCTTGAGCGCGTCACCCATATTCGCAAAGATCAATCCGAGTTGAGATGACAGCTCGGCGCTTAGGTTTTGTGATTGAACGCTGTTTGTTGTGCTCTTCTTCAACCCAAACCAACTGGAGCTAGTCACGTCCACGCTGGCATATTGATTGAAGCCCCGTCCTGCTTGCAGATCACTGTATTTGCCGCCAAACTGCACGCCGGAATCAACGACGTTTTGCGTAGTCTTGCCCCACAAGCCACCAAGCCAGCCAGCTAACTTACTACCCACCAAGCCGACCAGTCCGCCCGTAATGGCGGAAAGCCAATTGGGGATAGAGTCAAAAAAGTCGCCCAGCTTTGATCCGCGAGAAATGGTGCCTGTGGCGATACCCAGATTGCCGCCATCGATCACGCCCCGGTCGCGCACGACAAGATTCGTAAAACCAGCCATCGACGATTCGATATTTTTTAACGCCGCCAGCATGCCCTGATTCACGGGCAACAGGCGGCTTGATGTCTGGCTCATTTCCTCTATCGACTTAGTGATAGTCTCTGATTTTGCCGCCAGATCGCCGAATACCGACCCCGTGCCTTGCTGCTTCTGCATTTCCGCCGCGCTCATGCCGCCACCGGAGCCGCCCGAGCCAAAGAAGCCCGTTGCAAAGCCGAGCGAAGCCATCACAGCCGCCATTGCCGCCATCCGGGGGATTGCGGTGTAGGGATCGCCTTGCGCCTGGCTGGCGATGCCGACCACGGCGGCCGACATGCCTTTCGCCAGATCGGAAGCCAGCTGCACGATGCGAAAGGCGTTTTCTGCCGCTTCCAGAGCTTTATATCCGCGTGTTCCCTCGGCGAAGAAACTCTTGGCCGCACCAGCGATGTTGGCATAATTATTGATCTGGGCACGCGCCGAGCGCTCATTGATCGCCGCCATGTCCTGGGCGTATTTGATCGGGTTGCTGGATTTGCCCAGTTCGGCATTTGCCCTGGCTTTCGCCAGCTCGGCTTCAGTGCGGGCGTATTCTTGCAGGTGCGAACTTAGCTTCTGTAATGCGTTACCTGCCGTGCCAAATGCGCCCGCCAAGGCATCGCCAAAGCTCTGCGCCTTGGCCGGGTCTAAAAAGGCATCTAGCTCTTTGCGTGCCTTTTGGATTTCCTCGGTATTGACCTCAACCACGATTTGTTGTTTGCGCTGGTTCGCCGCCTCAATGGCGCGTTGAATTTGTCCCGCCTTATCGGCTTCAAAACCTTTGGAGTTCTCAATTTCTTTGATTTGCTTGCGCAGACCCAGCTCAATCTTAAATTGCTCAATCGCGATCTTGCGCTCGGTTTCGGTCTTGCCCAGCAGCGTCACTTCCAATTGCCCCTGTTCATTCGCCGCCGCCAATGAGGTGATATAGGCGTCTGTTGCCTGCACCATCTTAAAGCTGGCTTCGACCTTGGCCGCAAACTCATCCCTGAATTTCTTAGTGCGTTCTAATTGATCTTTTTCAGCGATAGCCAGGACATTGTTCAGATCAATCTCCGACGCCAGCGAACGGGCAAATTCACGTTGCGCGGCAGTAGCGGTCAGCTTGCCTTCGCGCAGGTCGGTGTCGAATTTAATGCGCAGCTTCTGGCCTTCCGTTAAATTCGCACTTTGCGTCAGCTCCGCTTGCGACGCCGCGAACTTTTCTTTCATGGTCAGTATCAGCGACTGGTAGGCGCTTTCCTGTTTGTTTAAGGTGTGGTTCTTTTCCTTGAACTTTTCATTGATTTCTTTGATGGCCATCGCGTTCGCCGCCACGGCCTGGCGATAGCCTTCCGACGTTTTAGTCAGCCCGGCGGTCGCTTCGTCAAACTTCTTCGCTTCTTCTTTTAACGCCTGCGCCTTGGTTTGATGGTTGCCTGCATTGATGTAGGCTTCTAGCTTATCGCTTTGTTTACGGGCTTCTTCATCTGCTCGAATTGCTTTGCCTTCTGCTGCTGCAACTTCGTTTTCTGCACCGACGACGGCCATAAGTGCTTTTTCGCGAGCCTTTAACGCCGCAATTTTGAGTTCGGAATTTCGATAAATTTCATTGTCAGTATTTCCAGAATTTCGCTTGTCTTGCTGATAGCCTTCTTCATTAGAGAGCATGACTCGCACTCTCTTAAGTTCATCATTTTGAGTTTCTTTTCTACCGAGCCCTAGCATGGCATCCCAAGCACCTTTAGCACTTTCTTTTACGGAATTCCACGCACTTTCAGTGGCACTAAGGTTATCTTTAAGTTGATCACTCTTTTTGTTGAATGAGTCGATGTAGGCCGTTTGCGCCAAGGCGGCGGCTTCGTAAGTTTTGCCTTGCTCCAGCAGCGCCTTAATCTGATCGTAGGTGACTTTGGTCAGATAGTGATATTGCTCGCTGAGCTTTTTACTCGCTTCCAAGGGTGACTTGCCTAATTCACTGAGGTCTTTGGCGATGTCGCCGACGCTCATGCCGACGAGCTTCTGCGCCGCGCCCTTGGTGCCTTTACCCGCTTCATTGAGTTTAGTGGCCATGTCGGCCAACTGATCGGCGGTAACACCAGCGATGTTGCCCGTCATGATGATCGCCCGCTGATACGATTCAATCTCTTTGGAACCTTGATAGCAGGCATATGCCAACACGCCGACCGCTGCTGCACCGACCGACAAAGGATTAATCAGGCCAAGCACATAGCTTCCCAGCGCCTTGGCCGCATTGCCTGCACCGCCGAACATATCCTTTAACTGACCGCCTTGTTGCATAAAGACCGTCATGGGTGACTGCCCCGCCTGTAAGCTGACGACGATATCCGTGAACTGGGCAGGCACGTTGCGCATTGCGGCGGCGGTGGCGGCGGCGCTCATCGTGACTTTATTGAAATTCTGTGTGACTTGCTGTGTTGCCGCTGTTGAGGCGGCCGCGTATTGTTGCGAGGCTTGCCCTGCGCGATTCAATACGTCGTTAGCGCGAGTCTGTGCTGCAGCGGCTTCGTTGGCACCCACGACCACGCTTTTTTGCGCGGTCGTGGTTTTCTTGGTCGCGGCCACTGCGGCGTCGCCGGAAGCAGTCGTGGCTTGCGTAATCTCGTTAATCCCATCCACAGCGGCTTTATTGCCACTGACACTAATACGGATGCCATACTCAACTTGATTACCCATACTATCCTTTACCGTTTCTGTTCCAACTCTTCCGCACGCCGCTGCATGCGTTCGACTCTTGCTTTATTCATGACTGCCAGTGCCGCCCGTTCCATCCATTCCAATTGCTGCACCAGGCTGACATGGGCTTTCTTTGGCACGCCGTTTTGATATTTCAGCTTGAACTCAATGGCGGGCGTCTTGATACAGGTGCGGATCAATTCGCCGTCCGGGCTGACTACGATGTCCCACTGGTTCTCCAGCGATAAAAAGAGATTTAACGCTGTCAGGTTTTCTGGCCACACCTCGTAGTCAGGCTCTTTCACATCTTCTTCGGTGGGGGCGTCGGCGATTTCGTCAAGCAGTCCCATCATTTGCATTTCTTCGGCAAATTCATTCGTGACATGCCTCGGCTTTTCCACTTTCGCACCGCCGACAACGCGCCCCCACGCTTCGGCAGCGCCTTCTAGTTTTTTCTGACGGAATTGTTAATTGTCGCGAAGAAGGCATTCACCATCGTCGGGCGTACCGGGAAGGTGTTGATCAAGGCAGCGAAGTTATCCGCGTTAAATTCGACCGGATTGCCGTTTTCGTCTTTGACATCGTCAAAGCCCACCGTGACTTCATTGAGCAATTCGGTATCGTTCAAGCTCTTCTCTTGCAGGCGTTCGTGGATACGATCCAGTTCTTGCTGGGTCACGCGCTTAAAACGTGCCTTGAACACCTGAGTTTTGACCTTACCATTGTCATCGAGCATATCGACGCGGATATCGGTCAGGTAGGATTGGGAAACAGAGCTGAGTTTAAACATGATAGGTCTCTTTACTTTGGGGTTTTAAAATGCCGTCCGGTGGCTAAACCGGACGGGCAGGCGCTTCAAACACTAAATATGTGCAACGATTACAAACAGGTGAGCGTGACTTCGTCATTGCCCGCCACTGGCACGGGTGACAGTGTCAACTTGTAGGCCGTTAAATCTTCTATGGAGTCGTAATCAACCCCGACGATACGTGCCTTCAAGTCGGTCTTGATCTTCTTGCCTGCCGCGCTGCCGTGCGTCACGCTGATCGGCACAGTAACGCCCGATTCAGCCAGGGCGTAAGGGTTGAACACGGCCAGAGTCGGCGCCAGCACTTTGATGGATGCCGTCGGTGCACGGTCATTGATGGCGATCTCGTACTGTGGACCAGGCAAATCCAAGCGCGAAATCTTATTGCCCAGCCCCCACTCGAATTCCGAATACGCGAGATTGACCCCATTGACAGAGATTGGACTGGTGTTTTTGCTGTTCACCGCTTCTTCGATTGCCCAACCCGTCTTCGTTACCGCTGGCATCGCGCCATCGGCTGGGGTGACATACACGGCGTCATAGCTGACCGTCATCATCGGCGTGCCTTTGGCGTTTTGCTTCACCTTCAGTTCGCCGCGCATGCCCAACAGTTTGTGCAAGACGTCGCCGATATACATATAGGCGCACAGGCTGCCAAAATTGCTGCTGATCAGGTTGTAGGTCACGGAAACGCCTGCAGACACAGTCTCGGCAAAGCCGGTTGCCATAATGAGCGATGCCCACTTTGGCGCAGTGCCCAAAGCACCGGACGGCGCAAGCGCCACGTCGAAACTGAGCTTTGCCCATTGGCTGACGATGATGCTGCCACCGCTGCCCAGAGTATCCATGACGATATTGCGATCTACCTTATCGACATCCATAGGACTGAGACTGACGTTACGTGCTTCAATCCAGTTCGCCGCACCTGTCGGTGTGGAATCGACGCCATACGTCGCTTCCGATTTCACCAGTACCGCTTTACTGCGCCATTTGCGCGGTTGTGCCAAAAGATTAGCCACGGTTCTTCTCCTTGCTTGCTACTTTCTTTGTTTCAGGTTCCTGCTGTGTGTTTTCAGCAGGGGCGGATTCATCAAAAGGCTGTACCCGCTCGCGCAAACCTGTTGCCGGGTTCACGATGAAATGGCCGCCTTTCCCCCATTCGGGGCAACGGGTGAAATCCTGCTCACCTGTTGTGTTCTCTTGATTTTCTTGTTCAATACTCACAGCAAACTCCTGTCGTAATAGGACGTTAAATAAAGGTCTTGCCACCACACATGCCCATCGCGGAATGCAAGTAAGCGACTTGCCCCGCGCTCGAAAGGGTCAAACTCAGCGGATGCCTGCCAGCCAAAGACTTGCTCTTTCACCTTCTTGCGCAAGGCATCCAGTGCGCCGCGAGCTGCCGCGCCCTTGGTGTCTTTCAGATTCTTGACGACGAAGGCCACACCGACCGTCGCTTCCACCCGCTGCACCAGGACATCGGTTTGCGATTTACCCGGTCTTTCGTCCATCAAAAGCACAAAGCAGGCAGGCGTCACCAAGGGGTTACTCTCCGCCGCAGCCTGAAAATCAGCCGCCTCGCCGACAAACTTCAATTCCGGCACGGTCTGCTTGATGCGCTCTTTTAACGCGTTAATCATGGACGACCATCGCGTTTAAAGACTGCATTGCCGCCGCTCAGCATGACCACTTCCTGTGCGCTGTTACTGACTTGAGCAACATCTGACTGCAATTTGACGCGGCCATGCGATACATCCTTGAGCCATGCCACTGCATCTTCGTAATCGCTTCTGGCGCGTTCGGTTGCGGCATCGCCCAACAACTGATAGCGGGCAATAGCGCAAGCAATTTGCGGCAGGTTTTGCGGCACGCTACTTAGGGGCAAGGTGTAGCGACTGGCCAGATACCCGTTGATCAAAGCGTCAGCGTCCAGCAATGCCTGGTTGACTGCGCCTGCAGGCAAGGCAGACTCGCGTTGCTCCAGTTCGTCCGTGCCGTAGCGCTGTTCAAGATTGCTGCGGGTGGCGTAGCTAATGGCTTGTCTTAGCCTTCCACCCGTTTAACGATGAGCAGTGGCTCGGCTTCCAGCGCGGCGATCTGCTCATCGGTCAACTCAGCCAAAGCAACGAAAGTCGCTTCGCTCGGCCAAGCGCGACCAGCCCGGCGAAATCCCGCCTGCTTCGATTGCACTTCGAGACCAGCGATGCTTTCGCGCTTTGCGCTGGTGGCGTCGGAGGATGTCGCGTTTTGTTCTTGCGTTAAATCTGGATTGTCGTTTTGTGCCAGTGAGCCTTTGCCCTCTGGCTGTGCGACGTTTGGGCTTGCATCTGCTGGTGCAGTCTTCTTTGCCTGACTGGTCACCTGAGTAGCCTTGTTGTTCTTTGTTGCCATGACGACTCCTACTAATTGTTTGTTTCAGACAAGCGCTGGCGCAGCAGATAGCCTTCCAAAGCCCAAATTTTGTTGCGGGCTTCGTCGCGGGCGATCTTGCGACCGATGCCCGCGTCGAAATTTGCCTTGCTGGCGGCAGCGCTCTCGCCGAGCACCGTGTAACCGTTCTTGAGATAGAGGCAGCACACGGTCAGGGTCGAATCAGGGAACACGTGATAGGCCTCACCGATAATCACGGCATCGATGTCGGCAGGCGTTAAGCGCGGGGCAGTTAAGCCCTTGGCTTGAATGTCTTGCTCGATCACTTGTTCATTGATTCGCATGGCTGCCTCAGTCTTTCAATTACTTAGTTAATTGGTTAGGGGCGCGGCTTACACCGTGCCAGTGGAGCCGTATGCCAACTGCCAGAAGCCATAGCCGCCCGCTGCACGTGCTTCCGCGCCGAACTTGAATTTCTTCCGGCTGAACACGTCGTCGGCCTGCGGGTCGATCTGCTGCACGAAGACCGGGGCTTTGCGTTCCTGATAAATGAATGGTTTGACTGGCTTGTTGGTGTCGAGCAAGAACCAGGCGGTCTTGGAAGTCAGGCGACCATCTACCACCACTTCAAAGGCATTGCGATAAGGATTCGGCTTACCGTCTTCCAGGCGTTCGGCGGTCATCAGGATATTGGCGGTGGCCTTCAAGGCTGGCGGCACCAGCAAGACATTCGGTTTAATGTTCAACGGGCGACCTTCGTCGTCTTTGAACTCCATCATGGCGGTTTCAGCCGCGCCGAGCGATGCCTGGGCTGCGGCCTGCGTAGCGCAAGACAAGACTGCCGTGCCTTTGTTGCTGATGGAGTCCATCGTGCCATCTTCTTTCTTGACCGGATGATCGATGTCGATGAAGTACTGGCCGTCATAGCACTTCGCGCTAAAGCCGTTATTGACCAGGGCGATGACAATTTCGTCGGGCAGTTGTGCCGCCGATTGCGCCGCCATTTCGGCTTGCGGACCATAAATGCCCAAATTGTCATCTTCAATATCGTTGCGATCCACTTCTACGGTAGCTTCGAAATCGTCATTGACGACCGAATACTTAAAGCCTTCCAGAGCTTTAACGTTCTTTTCGCCGATCCACTTGCGCATGCGCGGAAAGTTGGATAACCAAGCGTAATCGTTCTGGCCTGTGGTGGACGGCACTTTCATGGCAATGCGTTGCCATGTGCTTTCTGTCGCAGAAAAAGTATTGTTAAAAGTGGTCTTCAGCGAAATGAACAACGCCGAAAGGGTTTCTTTATTGATGAACATGATCAATCCCTATGAGGTAATGAATGAGAAATGCTGTTGTGGGTAAGCTGGCTTACTCGATCCAGACGCCGTCCGGCTCAACCGCCAAGACTTTGCCTGCAACCGAACGGGTGTTCGCGCCGTTGGTCTTGGCGACCGTCTGGTCGTCAACGATGTAGCAGCTCTTGCCGACATCGGCTTGTGTGACCAGGTCTGCTGCCAGATTGCCGAACTTGAAGGCTTTCTTACGGCGCACCAGTACAGTCTTAGCGCCGTCGGCACCGCCGAGGTTGTTCACGCTTTCTTCGGCGCGACCCAGATAGGTGACAGTGGTGGCGGTCAGTCCTGGCACGGCAAAGCCAGCAGCGTTAGCCACCACGAGGGAGCCGCCAAAAATCTTGACGTTCGCGCCCACCTGAAAGCCGATGATTTCCGCATCCTTGTGCGGTGTATTGCGATCTGCGGTTAATGCAGTCATGTTGCTTCTCCTAAGAGTTAAACTTCAGAACCAGCAAGCGTTTAGACTTGTGTTTCTGCTTGCAGGGTTTTAAGGAAGTCTTCGGGTTTAACGCCCATCGCTGCACACAGCGCAGCTTGGTTCTCCGTCAGACTGGTGGAAGGCATGCCTGGTGGCACGGTTGTCGTTTGCATGCTGGTCAGGGCGGCAATACTTGGTGCGCTGGCGATATACGACTGCAAGGCGGTTAAATCCTTGGTACCCCATGTACGCGCCCAGGCTTCTTGCGATGGCAAGAGCTTGTTGGCGTTTAAAGCCGCCACCACAACGTCATTGACGTTCTTAGTGGTCAATTCAGCCGACAATTGGGCAACCTGCGTTTGCAAGGCCTGCATGACGCCGACCGCGACGAATTTCGCAGGGTCGGGGGTGTTTGCGCCCTGTGCGATTTGTGCGTTCAAAGCGACGACCTGAGCACCTTGCGCTTGCAGATGTGCAGCAAGATCGAAGGAAGCCGCTGCAGTCGCAACCGGATCGGTTTTAATCTGGTCAATCAACTTTTGCAGTTGCGCCTTGATTTCATCGGCGGTACTGCCAACTGGCAGGTTGAGCATCCAGCGCAGGTTTTCTAAGAGTTCATCCATTACGGTCTCCATTGAGGTCAGTGGGGTCGGGGTAAATTGAAAATGCAAAGCGGCAGTCGACAGCAACACTTCATTCATGCCGTCGATAGAGGGGTTGTTAGTGATGGCCGCCATGTACAGGGCGATGACGTTGCCCGTGGCCTTGTCGTAGCCGATCACAGGCGAAATGAATTTGAATTCGCCTGATGCGATGTAGTCTTTGGCGTTTTCTGTCCACTCGACATCGATGGCGAACAGGCCGACGCCTTCACGCCATTCCAGCTTCTTAAAGAAACCTGCGGCGGGCGCTGGTTTGCCGTTTTCTTTTGCCAGCAGAGTCTGGTGATCGTAATCAATGACGTAAGGCGTAGCGCGGGTGTCAGCCGCCGCAATCAGTTTGGCGGCCAATGTGGCGTCCATGAACCATCCCGGCGCATCCATTGGACGGCCATCGCGACCGACAAAGCGGCCTGCCGGAGTCAATTGCACTTCGCCACTGGCCGTAATGGCCAGCGAACAGGCTGCGATTCCGAAGTGGTGATGTGTCGATGGTTTTTTCATGTGGCCATGATGCCAAGCCACATGCAAGCGCTACAGACTGACGCATGTCAGCAGTAGTCAATTTATCGGGGAAGTGTCGAAAAACGGGGGAGGATTTGATTTTGATGTTAACGCTACAAGCGCAACATCGAATTTAACGCGGGTTTAACGCGCCCACAAGGCGATAATTCGCGTTTTATGTGGGAATGTTCGTCTTGGGCGTTTTAATCGCCGCCTGCGCATTTTTGGCGGATTGTACAGAAAGCGGGAAACGTTCTCCAATTTTTATACTGACAAATAGTCTTGCAGCATGACGACAATATGCGCTTCCTCTTGCGGATACAAGTCGCCATTTGCCATCACAGGCAAAAACGGGCGGGCAGGAATATCGCCCCACAGCTTGGGGAACTGGCTTTTCGTGCCGCCAAACTGCTGCATCGCTGCATAGATCATAGTAGAGCCGACCGTTACACCTTGCTCATTGGCATTGACAATAAATTGCCGCGCAAGGTCGCCACTCTCTCCCATCAAGGGCTTTTTGCCGATGGCGAGCTGTTGCCCCTTGGCGCTGATCTTCCCCGTCTTTTTTGAAAAACCCCCACGCCTGGCGAGGTAGCGCATCAGGGTGGTTTGTGAATTTGTCGCCCAGGGCGTGCCGTCCGGTGCGGTCGCAGTTGAGAAGCGTTGCTTGGTGCGCTCCATGATGTCTTCGCCAATCGCCATCAATACAGGCGACAGATCGCTGGTGCGCTGCTGCAGGCTCTCCAGTAGGGCGTTAACGGTGCTGTTGTTGATTGCGATGACGGTAGGCATGTGCTATCCTTTTCTTTAGAGCGGTTGTTTCCAATGGGAACGGTTAGGGGCTGTTAGGTTTTTAACGGTCGCTATGATCCGGTTCGAATCCGGCGCCGCTCGACTCTATTTCACCAGCTTCACATACCGTGCAGCGCCCAAGTCTCCCGCATCTATCCATCCTCCTGTCCGAATAAAATTAGAAGTGATGCGATCACGCACGCCGTCAAACCGGGCTTTCTCTTTGTAATTCACGCGCACCACCAGCTTGCCCAAACCGCCCGGCACGTCAAGCACATAAATTAATGCCTGATCCGCAGTGTCCAGATAAGGCGTAGCTTCGTCCAGGTGCTCTCTTAAATTCTGCCAAACCTCAATCGGCAAACTCGCGCCACGGGCGTCTTTATAGTCGCGCAAAGCGTGCAGCAGCTCATCATCGCGCAGCCAGACAGCGGCGTTATCCAATTTAACGCCAGCATCCGCCAGGTTCTGTACGGTCTGCGCTTCGACTACATGCGCTAGTCGCGCTTCGCCTGTCGCCTGCATGGTGGTGCTGACCCGCTCTACCATGCTCTGCCACGCCAGCACCTGCTCTTGCTCGACGGCTTCCTGAATTAATTCCCACATGTGAGAACCGACCGACGATTCCAGATTGATCAGCTTCTTCTCCACAAAGTCCATCAGGGACTTTTGCGTACTCGCACCAGGTGCATAATCAAAGCCCTGATCGATGCCCACCGGAGCGCCAGTCTTTGCACTATGTTCCTGCCAGCCTGCAGGCGGTTCGCCTTTGCCGTTGGCCTGCGCCTTGAGATATTCTTTTTCATCGACGGGCGTCACCCGGCAATGGCACATCCAACCGTTCGGCGGAAAGTGGGTATCCCAGAACGGATGCTCATTGTGCAGCACCAGACCATGCCACGCCACGTGCAAGGGACGGGGGTGCATGACGCCATCGGCATGCACGTATTTCCAATACGGGCGCAGTGAGAGTAAGTCGGGGTGTTTCAACTGCTGGTAACGGCCAGCGGCGTAACTGGTCGCCATGTTGGTTTGATAGATGATGCGCGTGCGCCAGGCGTGACCTGCTTCACTGCCTTCACCTGTCCAGCCTACCCAGCCATGCTGAGTGACGATGCGATCAAAGTCCTTACGGAAGGCTTCTATTCCCAGACCTTGCTCTATCGCCTTGGCTATCGCATCCTGAAAATCATTGAGCAAATCGGCATTGATCGCGCCTGCCACGATAAAGGCGCGATCATGGGCGGACTTCATGATATCGTCCCAGCGTTCGGAGGGAAGCTGGAGCTTGGCTTTAAAAAACGCCAGTTGCTCAGCGAAAGGATTGGGATTGCCCTTACTCGAAAGGCTGATCGATGTCGGCATTATTGACCATCCATCACATCGCTGATGCCCTTGAGTTCCGACAAGGCGAACGCGAGAGCCATGATCTTAGTCAGCTCGGCCTGCGGCTGGCCGCCAAACGCATTGATCAAGTTATCTTGCAAGGCCGCCATGCTGGGCGCGTTATCCACTTCCGCCTTAATCAGGTCGATCATCGCGGTCATGGCGGGCGCTGCACCTGCGCCCAGGATCAGCGCATCATCAGTAGTGGCAGGCGGCAGTGCGGCATTTAACGCAGCCTTCGCGACGAGATCGGCGATAGCTTCAACGTCAGGTGCTGGCCTTGCACCGGATTCCGGCTTAACAGGCTCAGCCACCGCCAGCACGGCCTCATCGTCTTTGGCTTGCGGGATGTTGAGCTTTTCTTGCGCCCAGGCGAGCGGGATCTTGAAACCGACACCGACCAGCTTAGGCAAGGCCTCGGCATACGCCGTTAAATCTTCCGCCTCCGATACGTCAAACACAAAACGCGGACAGCGCTTTAAGCCTTCAATGCCGGGGCGATTTAGGGCGATCAGCGGGTAAATCAGATCGCGGGTGAGCGTTGCCGCTAACTGACGGGCGTCGCTGTCGCGGATATCGTGACGCACCTCATTGTGGACTTTACCCAGAGCAAAGCTGCCACCGCCGCCTTTGCCGCCCGTATCTGCAGACAAGGTTTGTCCCAGTATGCTCTTAGAAATCGATTTCTCTGCCCAACTCATCATAGACAAGTGAGCGGCGTCGCCACCGCCGCCCGTGATCTTCTGCACTTCGAGCTGCATTTCCTGCGGCATGATGGCGCGTGCGTCATGCCCCAAGGCGGTCACGGCACGCATCAGGCTGCGCTTTTCATCTTCGCTGGCTCCGGCAAAGTATTTGCCGATGATGATGGGCAAGCCATAGGTTTCGAGGAATTCGGCGAAATCACCGACCGCATACGCCTTATAGATGAACGGCCACACCAGGGTGCGGAATAAGCCCATGCGTCCCAGATAGCCTGTTTTCGCTTTGCCGTGGGTGTGCATGATCCAGCCGAACGGATTTAACGCCGCACCATCGACGGTGCCGTCTTGCAAGTGCAAAGCGGTGCGTTTGGTGTTGAGCCTGAACCACTCTTGCGGGCGCGGGTGAAACGCGGGCAAGAGTTCGCCGCCTTCTTTGCGCCATTCCAGCTCTATCGGGGCGAAGCCATGCCCGACACCATCCATCATTCCCAACAGCGCATCTTCCAAAGGATCGACGGCGTCCGTTAAAATTTCGCGCACCCATTCGGCATCGGCTTTCTCGCTTGCAGTGGCGTTACGCGGCGGCACGATGTCCCAGGACAAAGACACCACCGCATTCTTGCGCTTGGCCATTTCGGCTTGAATATGGCCGTCGCGTTCTTCCATATCGGCAAACAGACGGTGCTGATCGATCAGATTTCCCTGATCGGCTTCCTGCAGGATACGCGCCAGCCTGGCTGGCGTCAGACCGCCCAGCATAGGCGTTAAAAATTGATTGGTGAGCGCAGATAGTCGCGCTGTCTGCGGCTCGTTCAACAGCTTTGATTGTATCGGCTGCCCCGACTGGTCAAGGATTTGGCTCACATCATGCTCCTGGAATTGTTATCGTAGTCATCAAAACGACTGCCGCCACTGCCATTGCCGCGCCGGGAGGTGCTTTGAAAATCGTCGTAGCGCATGCCGCCATGGCTGGTCGCCAGCGCCCACAGCATGTGCAGGGCGTCCGGTCCATCGTCATGGTCGGCTTTAGGAAAGTGGGTCAATTGTTCGATCAAGGTGTTTTGCGACGGATGTAAACGTATTAAGCCGTTCGCCACATGCGGCTGTATCGATTCGATCCGCAGTAATTTGTCTGCATGCGGTGTAACGGCGCGGGCTGGCACTGGCACGCCCAAGGCGGCGCTGCGCTTCACCAGCTCGGTGCGCAAGAACTCTTGAAACTGCACGGTCTCGATAGCCCAGATCAAGCAGCGCCACTGCCGCTGCAACTCAATCACGTCGCTGATGATCTTGTCCGGGACGCGCTTGGCGATCTTGGCTTCTACCACGTCCAGAATGCCCGTAAAGCGGTTGAACCCGCCAACCAAAAGAGCTGAAGGATCGCGGCTGGCACCTTGTTTGCCCAGGGATGGATCGCAAGCACCGAAGAAAATCCAGTCTACCAGGCGATTCACCCAAAACTGAATCACGCCGTTAAATGGCGCATCTTCACCGGACACCGGATCGTTCTGCTGTTCAGAGTCAAAAGCGCCGTGACCATCACGCGCACGTTTAAGCATCAGCTTTAACAGCGGCTGCCCTGCAGGCCAGCATACCCGTGCGCCAAACTCCATATTGGCGCGATTGGCTTGATAGAACAGATTGGCGCTGACGCCTTCGTCGTCGACGTTCAGCAGCAGCTCTTCCCACTGATCCCACAAGTCCATCCTGTGCGGCCAGTCGATGATGGCCTTGAACTTCTTGCGCTTCCACAGCGGATTTTTTAACAGGCGCGACAGCACCGAGTCATAGTGCAGAATCGTCCCGATGATAATCACGTCCATCGTATCGTCTGCAGGGCCGAGACTGAGCACGGTCTTTTTTAGCCAACTCTCCAGCTTCTCGCGTTGCTCTGGGCTACGCACGTTCTCATCATTCTCAAGATCGTCGCCGATCACCAGATCGGGGCGATGTGGGCCATGCCGCAAGCCGCGCATACGCTTGCCGGAGCCGAAAGCCTGTACCTTGCAATCGTTCGCGGTGACGATAGTTCCCACTTGCCAGACCCGGCCTTGCCCGGTCGCATGCGGAAAATCCATCTGCAAACGGGGATTGAACGCCAGCTCTGCCTTAACGGCCTCCAACATTGTGACGGCCTGATCCATCGCATCCATGATGATGAGCGGATAGCGCTTGCGCCCCGTGAGCACGCACCACAAGGTGAAAATTTGCGTTACCAAAGTAGATTTCGCATTGCCACGCGGCGCGGCGATGGCTTCATGCTGACCTTCCTTGGCATCGACTATTTCAGGCAGACGCAGATACAGGTAGTCATGTAATACGGCGTTTTCATGCTTGATGTAATGCGGAAAATAAGTGCGGGCAAAGTATTCGTAATCCTGACGCGCCTTAGCGACACGTCGCAAGCTCTCTTGCGGATCGGGGTCGAAACCGTCGCACTCCGCTTCAATCTGTAAGCGAAACTGCCCGGCAAGGGCAGCGATCTCGTTTAGGAAGTCTTTTTTATTGAGCTTAGCCATCACTCTGCCTGTTCGTCTTCGTTATCTACTCGTGATGGGAAGGTGGCTACCAGCGCACGAACAGTCGCCACAACGTCTGCAATTTCAAACTCTCGGCGCTCATCTCCTAGCGCAAATCGAATACTGTGTATCGCGGTTTCCCATCGATCTTTACGCACAACTTTCCCGTCGGGACGAAACTCGTAGTCTTTTGGGTCTTTGCCACGAAATTCCGGCAATCTAAAATCTTCTTCAGTGACAGTTCTTTTCATGGCCGCTTACCCGTAAGTCTTCGCCAGTTCATCGCCAAACGGCTCTAACAGCTCTACGAAGATGGCGGCATGCTGCGGATATTGCTTGCGCACGAACTCCGCCAGCTTTTGCACCACTTCCATCGCAGTTGCTAACTCCGAGGTTTCCGGCAACAAGCGCTTAGATGCGCTGATGGTCTTATTGAATGCATCAGCCAGACTGGCCAGCAACTGCACCTTAGTGACGGGGTTGATCTTGGTGTCACGCGTCAGTTCTTCCATACTGCTTTGGTACTGCGTGACCAAGCCCGCCAGCATCTGACGGCCAATGTCCTCAATGCAGCCACCCGCCATCAACTGCGCAGCCTGCGCCTTGTCCCAGTCGTCACCTTGTTCACAGGCCGCCGACTTCCAGCGTGAGGCAGTGCCATATGACACGCCCACTTTTAACGCGGCGACCTCAAGGGATAAGCGATCAAACACATAAGCGCGTCTTACCTTGTCGCGGATTTCAGGTGGATGCGCCATTACAGACCCAACTTGAATTTAGCCGCCAAAATGCCGGCAGTCACAATCGCGCCCGAGACTGCGCCCGAAGCCGCACCATACAGCGCCGCTTGTTTCTTAAAGTTGCTCATCTGCGCGTCAATCGCATCGACCTTTTGATCGATCTTGCGCAGCAAGGCCAATTCTTCACTCACTGGTTTATTCTCTGGGGTTGTGCTCATGGCTTATCGGCTTTCTTGTCTAGTTTGTCGGTCATGCGATCAATCTTGGTATTGATACTGTTTAAGGCTTCCAGCAATTCTTTCTTGCCGTCATTCACTTCGGTTTTCTGGGCAAAGTTCAGAGCAGAACTCAACTGGTAAGCGTGAAACTCGTTCGTCAGCGTGGTATTTTTAGTTTTGAGGCTGTCGATTTCCGCTTGCTGGCGCGTCATCCACTGACGCACAAAAAACGCCAGGCACAACATGAGCACGTTAAATAAACCCAGCACAACGACGCCTGGCGATATCTCAACGCTCATAGAATTCTTTCTCTTTTCGCGCCTGACAAGTGATGCAGCGCTGACAGCCAGGCATGGCCTTGCGGCGTTTTAACGGAATATCCTCGCCGCAGTCCTGGCACTCGGTGGCGCTGTCGGCCACGGTCTTGCCCGTTAAAGCGGCGCGTTGCGCTTGCGCGGCCAAGGCGCGTTCGCGTGTTTTTTCTTCAAGCTCGCTGGCTCGGTCAAAAATGTCAGTCATGCTTGATGGAGGTAGATGGCTTAGGTGGATAGAAGTCGATCAGGGCTTTGTATCTGGCGCGACAGACTTCATATTGTTCTTTGGCGTTTTCGATCCAGAGCGCGACGTCGGTATCGGTGGCAATGGCTTCATCTCCTGTGTCAACGCTGGAGAGGGGCGCGGGCATTCCTGCAGGGTCACTTCCTTGATCGCTGCTGTTGAGCACGCGCACAAGATCAGCGTTAAAACAAGTGCGGTTAGTCGCGACTTTAACGACTTCATGCTGCTTCCTTTCTTTCAGATCTTGCAGGTCTTCTTCGGCAAGTCGAAGCCTGACGGTAAGTGATTCAGCCAAAGCGCTCGCTTTAATCAGGCGATCTTTGCCTGCAATGGCGGTGGCGTCGAGTTCCGCTTTATGCCCCGCCTTTAACAGCGCGATGTCGGATTCCAGGCGATCCGCCTTCCACGTCATCAAGCCCAATCCAACGGTAAGAACGACGCAAAGGACAGCTAAAGGCTTCTGAAAATCGGGCATCATGGATGCACCTCGTTTGTGCAAGAGCCTTGTCCCCACAACGCATAGCGCGGCTCATACTTGAACAAGATGCGCCTTGGATAGTCCCGATTTTCTGTAAAGTTGGCTGCAGAGCGACCCGCATTTACTCGCTCTACAACGCTGAAATAGCGACGCGAATCAAGCCCCAAGCTTGATGCGTGCTTTTGATCGCGATAAACCCAGCCAAGACCGCCGTTATAGGCGGACAAGGCCATAGCCATGCGGTGACACGGGTTTACCGCAGTGATTTGTTGATAGAGCCAGCGGTCGTACTGCACCAGGGAGCGCATCGCCCATGTGGGATTACTGGGCTGGCAGTCGATAACGCTGATTTTATTTTTGCTGCACCACCATTGCGCGGTGGACGGCATAAACTGCGCCATGCCTTGTGCACCGACACGGGAAACCGCCTGCGGGTTCCAGCCGCTTTCCTGCTGTATCTGCGCCGCGAATGTCGCAACAGGCGCATCCAAGCCCCACTCAGCGTGTGCAACACGGATAAGTGGGGCGCGATAGCTTACTGCTGCGGGAGGTATTTGTTGAGCGATTGCCACTTGTGTCATCGACCAAGCGGAAACACAGGCGAGAAGGGTAAGCAGCCAGCGCATCTTATGCGCCCAGACCGATGGCGATCATGAATGCCGCTACGATCACTGCCCGGCGTATCTGGGCTATCGCAAACAGCATGTCGTTTTGCAACTGACAATCCAGATCGAACAGCAGGCCACCGCCCTCAATGTCGCGTTCGTCTTCATCATCCTTCGGATAGAAGCGATCCGGGCGCGCATAGGGAAACAAAGAACGATCCAGCCAATAGCCGCCAAAGCCACCCATTGCGATCAGGTTGAGCTTGTACAAACTGACTGCCAGCTGCTGCGGATAGAAGAAGAAAATCAACACCGACAGCGCCAGAGCAATCAGCAGCCAGTCCATCATGCGAATTTTAAGTAGAAATTTCACAGCACACTCCCAGAGGTCATTGGTTAAAAATGAACTGATACAGCTCAGTAGATGCCAATGTAAGTGGAGCGCGGAAACGACTAAAGGCTGACGCGTGTCAGCAGTGCTTTAATTGAGAGGGAATTTTATTGCAGGAAGAACGAAAGAGCTTAGATCAAGCTCATTTGGCGGGGATCAACGGCGCTGGTTTCTGTACCAGTGGTTTTGAGAATGCGCCAGATAGTACGCTCATGAATGTGCGGTGTAAACTGTCGTGTGATCTTGGCGACGGCGGCGCGGGCGGATAATTTGTCACGCATAGTCAGGTGATCAAACTCATTCAATATCTGGCGATTGCGCAAAATAATCATGGCACGGCGGCAAGTCGGCACGGTGAAGGGGTCACTGCCAAAGAAGCGCAGCATCTTCTCTGCACCTTCGCGTCCCACGATGGCGGCCATTTTTTCCAGACTGGTAGCGCTGTGGTAGAGATTGATCGCTGTGCCGCCATGTGCATCGATCAAGCGCAAGGCATTGACCAAGCCCACCAGGGCAATCAATTTTTGTGCTGTCATCGGCAAATGTGCCAAGGCTGGATCGATCTCTTGCATCATCCTGTTTTCCTCCCGTGCCTTTGCGCGTCATAATTTAACGCTGCAATAATTTTCATTAACTGAGCGGCGTCGCACCATTCGATACGATCCACTTTGCAAATGCGCTTCGCCATACCGTCGGCATACGACCAAGGGCGCTGTGCTTCTGCCAGTTGCGCTTCGATCTTGGCGATCAGGCTGGCCTTGTCTTTTTTAACGACAGGCGCTGAGCGTTCAGCCTTCTTCGCCTTCACCTTAAAGCCTAGCTTTTTGAAATGATCCAGCAGCGCCTTGCGGCCTTGCCACGTCAGGTCTTTACTGGAAGTCTTCCCTGTGACCTGCAGCAGCAAGGCGCGATAGGTGTCATCATCCAGCGCCAATTGCACTTTGGCGATATGGATTTGCGCCAGTTCGGCTTTGCGCAGTTGGTCGGCGGTTTTCAAGGGTTTCATAATTAAAACCCTACCTTTACCAATTCGAGGTTCTGGTTGTTTTTTTCAAAGTGCCGACGCAATGATTTAACGCTATTCCAGCTCGGCATTAACATCGTGTGCTTTTTGTTTATCTCTACCAGTCTCGCTTTTGGACACCGCTTACCACCCCATATTTTTATCAGGTCTGCCCGCGTTTTCGCAGAGTGGATGAAAGACGATTTTGGACAAAAAAATCTCTTGCCTTCCTCGCTGTCATTCACCATCCACTTACCGCACCACTGGCCATTCACGTAAGTCATGATGGTGTATTTAAATGTCTTAACACGTTCAACGCGCAAATTGACCTTAAAGCCGTCAATCATCATTTCAACATGTCCCCACGAGCCAGAAAGCTCAGCTTCAACTTGTTCCCATTGTTCTTTTGTGATCGTCATATCTATAACCTTTCGGCTGCTCATCAGTGCAAGGCCACCACGGCTTGCAGACAAAGCGGCTAGGCCGCTTTGTTTCGCTTCTTGATACTTACCCTGCGGCTGCTTCTTTTAACGCCTTGGCGGCGCTAAATTTAGGCGTGCGCTTGGCGGCGATGTCGATACTTGCGCCAGTCGCTGGATTGCGGCCTTTACGTGCGGCGCGTTCGCTGGCGCTAAACTTGCCCAGATCGGTGATGGCAATTTCATGCCCGGCGCGGACGGTGTCCAGCACCGTTGTCACCAGGACGTTTAAAACAGATTCGGCTTGCGCCTTGGTAACGTCTGCGGATTCGGCTAAGTGCTTGATCAATTCTTGCTTGTTCATGTGTTGCTCCATTACGTTAAAAAGTTAAATAAAGTGACCACTGTCGCGGGTCGGGCGGTGCACCACGTTTTACCGCTTGCACTGACACTGTTTTTTCTGGCTAAGCCACCTGTGCCTGGGCTGCTACAGCACAACCTATAAAGCAGCCATGTCGAGCGGGATGGCTTCATATTGATCCGTATCGTCGGCGCGGCGCTTGTAGAAGCGCACGTATTGCTTGCTGCCGACCACCTGCACCGATTCGCCTATGGCTTTCATGGCGTTTTTCCAGCGCTCATCTTCTATTTCAAGGCGACGCAAGCCCAAGATACGGCCATGATTCAGATTGCCTTCCTGATCGGTCTTGAATGCGTCTTGCACCAGGACTTGGATTTCCGGGCTGGAGCCTTGCGACCACTCGTTAATGCATTCATCGATCAGGGATTTAGCCGCTTGCAAGCGTTCGTCAAACTGGATGCTTTCGCTCACGGCAAACTGCACCTTGAACTGTCCGTCGAAAGAAAACAGGGTGACATTGCCTTTCTTGCCGCCCAGCTTGGTGTCGTACTGCTCTGCGCTCATATCCACAAACGCAGCGATATCACCGAAGGTGCTAGCCTTGAATTTCGCCAAGGCTTCATTGACAGCCACTGCTTTAGCGATCAATTCCTGCACCAGCTGGTCACGCGCCTTATCGATGGGCTTGACTAGCGATTCAGGCACCAAGCGGCCTTGCGCGTCCTGCATGTAGCCTGGTGGTAGTTCGAATTGTGTTGCTGTATTCATGCGTTACTCCTGTTCTGATTGATTAGTTACACATCGGTCGGGCCGATGGGGATCGGGAATTTCTTTGTTTGCTGCTCTTGTTGCGGGGACTTCTCTTCTTTATCCGGCGGCGGCCACGGATAGTGCGGCTCAAAATTGCTCATGCTTCCTCCTTATTTCTGGGTTTCAGGTTTAACGCTTGACGTACGCTGTCCGGCATCGCCGTTCTTATCGCCGGAATATCCAACTTGGAAAAACCTTGCGACACCTCTTGACGATGGCTTCCTTCGCCAGCGATTCCTTTGCGTTGATTCTCTTTAGCCTGTTCCTGCCGGGCTTCCAATTTTTCTGAAGCGCCGATCAAGACCTGGAGCAAATAACCGTGCGTTTTTAACGGCAGTTGCAAATTGCCTCGGCTGGCCAACACGGTTTCAATCGCCAACTTCCAACTCTCACGCGGTGCGGCATAATGCTGGCCGTTGCGTGTGATCTTGCCAGCCTGAACCATAGGAATTAACTCTTCCAACAGCACTGCGACACGATCAAAACTCAGGCTGCGCTTAGCAGGCCGGAATAACGCGAGGTATTGAATCAAGGCCTTACCCAGCGTTAAATCCATGCCCATCGCAGCCGCAATGGCGGAACGGGCGGCGTCATGGTTGATCATCGCGTCCAAGCTCATTTCTGCGCCGCAGGCGGGGCAAGCGGTACGCATGCTATTCCCCACACACTTTGACAACTGAGCCAACAGAGCCGAGGCCAGTCTCAATTTGCACATCAACGACTTCTTCCCAGCGCTGCTCTTGGATTTCAAAACTTATGTCTGTCACCAAATAGACCGGGTAGTAATGCGGAAACTTCGCCAGTTCCAGTATCAATTCACCGACTGTCATGATCAGACGCCTCCCAGTTTGTTTAACTCGGCACGCGCCTCGACGCGACGCATCAACAAGCTCTTGCGTGCAGCCTCTGCTGCTGTTTTGTTGGCGTCCACATCCGTTAAATAGTCGCCCAAGGCTTTATATTCTTGGTCGATGACATAGATATGCAATGCGATAGCAGCACGCCGGATGGCGGTCAGCATGGGCTGTACATTAATTAATGTCCTCATGGTGCACCTACGCGGTTTGGGTGGTAAGAACAGCCTTCATTTCCTTGATCGAAAGCCCGCTTTCTTCGTGGGCGCTGATCAACATGCTTGCACCGACAGGCAGCCTGCCGTGACGAATCTTGCTGATCACAGGTGGCGCCACTTCCAGCACCCGCGACAAACCCGCATCGTTTTTTAACGTCATGGTTGCAAGCAGTAAATCAAGAAATGCGTTGTTGTTGCGTACCTGTTCTGCGTTCAATTTCGTTTTCATGCTGCCTCCTGCGTAGTGTTGATTTGTGGGCCGCCGACAACTGGCAGCGGCAAGGTAACTTTGTCGATGATTCCGGCTTGTTGGACTGGCGTTGCGTCAACTGCACGCGCCGCCGCTTTTAACGCGTTCTTCTTTGGCGTCGCTGCTTCCTGAACCAGTGGCTTAGGCTTAAAGGCGCATTGCTGACAGGCTTGCCACTGCATCATTTGCCGTGGGTTGTGGGTCGGCGCTGCACTGAGCGCATTTTCGCGACAGATGCTGATGCCGACGCTGTGCCCACTGTGGGGGCATTCCATTTGCTCAAAGGTGCGGCGGTAGTCGCGCTCGATGTGCGCCGTGCTGGCAGCCCCGGTGCCATACGCACCGCAGCCGTTCATCACTTGTGAGAGCTTGGCGCGGCAGATGCCCATCTTCTTTGCGACATCGGCCTTCGTGCTGTTATCAACCTCACGCTGCAAGCCCTTGAACCAGTCCAAGCCCATGTAGTCACATAACTTCATCTTCATCTCCTTTTTCTTCAATCCACATCACGCGATTCTTGTTGGGGTCGTACACTTGCTTGGTACGCTGTACCATCGGCGCACGTGGCCCGGTGTCCATGTTTGGCTTAAAGCGGTAGCGCCCTGGTCGTGCACGTCGCCCCAATACGGGTGCTGTGACGCATTCGAGATACCCGGCATTGGCCAACATGAGGACATAGGTCTTGGCGGTCTCTTCTGCGACTATTTGCGAGCTGGTGCTGGCAAATGCAGCGAGTTCGCGATAATCGAAGTTTTGCCCCTTCAACACACGACGCAGGGTTCCCCACATCGCTTCATTGACGCTGCCTTGGGTGACGACTTCCCCTTTCTTGGTTAAGCGCGGCGCTTCCACGCCGTTGTCTTTGATCAGGGCGTAGATATTGCGCTTACACATCGTACCGACCGCTTCACTGTCAATGACTGCGATAAAGCCCGCCTTGAGAAGGACTTTGACGTAGTCTTTGACTGCATCTTCAGACACCTTGCCGCGCTCTGCGATCTGTGCCTGGGTGAATCGGTCATGCTGCTTGCGTATCTGCGCCCACACTTTTTGACGCGGCGACTTTCCGCCACTCATTTCTTGTTCGGCAGGTAATCTGGCCATCGTTAAATCTTCCTTTTTGGATGGGTGGCGGAAGGCAAGGCGATCTTTTGCAATGCCGCGAAGGTGACGCTGTCCATGCCCTGCGTTAAACAGTGTTCATGCAGCTGGTTAAAACACTTCACCACGCTGCTGACCGAGCCTTTGGCAAACTGCACCAGGGCTTCCACGGCATTGGCGTCAAATTCGATGTTGGGGCAGTAGATCGGCGCTAATTTGTAGGCGTCGTCCACCGTCACATCCTTGGCTTCTGCCCAGGCTGATACGCGGCGATAGAGTTGCTTAAACTGCGGTCTTGCCATCGCATTCGGTAGCTGCTCTTCACCGACCAACAGGATCGGCGTCTGGGTGGAATCAAACAGTTCGCGGGTGATCTGCGCCAAAATCGGCTTCTCGATGGCGCGGTTAAATTCATCCAGAATCAAGACGCGCTTGGATGCGGCTAACTGGCTGGTGACTGCATCGAACAAGTCGGGAATCGTCGAGTTATAGCTGTAGTCCACCTTCATTTCTTCCAGTATCTTTTGCAGGAAGGTTTTCTTCGTCCAGACCGCTTTCATCTGCACAAAGTAAGCGCGTGTGTCGAGCGCCAAGGTGTTGCTGCTAAAGGTCTTTCCCCAGCCGCTAGGGCCATACAGCACCCCGATGCCGTCCATGCCCATGCGGCGATTGGTGAGCTGCTCTAGGGTGGCCGCGACCAGATCGAAGGTCGCGATAGCAGCGACGCCGCCGCGCGGACGTGCTGTGTTTGCCTTGCTATTTTGCTGTGCCATAAGTCATAATCCTTCTGTAGTTAGTTTTGGTTCATACAAAGCACGGTTGCCGCCGTGCTTTGCTCTTCTTGTGTCATCGCCTGATGACGTTTGTAAAACATCGTGAATTCATTTGATTGCTGGTACATCCCGTACCATCTGGTCTGTTGCGCGTCTTCGATAACACCTCCCTCATTGAGTAATTGATCCAGTGCCATCCAGCGGGCAAAGCGTTGGTGCGGCTGTTCCGGCAGATCAACGACCTTGCTCTCTTCTGCCTCTGCCGTTACTTCCTTAAATTCTGTGTAGGTCACGCCTGGTGCGCTGACCAAGATTTCTTGGTCTTGGTCTAACGCCCACTTCTCGCGGATTTGGTCGATGTTGGTCGGAATGACCACGCCTTGCGACACCTCTAAAGCCAAGGCGCCATCGCGCTCCGCATGAATCTCCGTTAAGCCATTGAGCAGGCGTTTTTCACGTCCAGCCGTGCGTTTTTCTTGTGCCTGCTGTACAAATGACTTAGGCATGTAGGGCGCGGCATTGGCATCCAGCTCGGCGCTACAAATCAGGCGACCATCGGCGTTGTAAATCCATACCGTCTGCGGATCGTGAATGTCATATGAGACCGCCATTTGCTCACCGTTAAACTCCGTTAATGCGGCGTTGAAATAGCGCATACCGAACAACTCAACCTCGGCACGGCGCACTGAGCGCATCATTTGCGGCCGGAATAAGGCTATGCCTTCTTCCTTGCTGACGTGGTGCGGCGTAAACCCTTTTGCTTCCGCCAGCGCCCAAGCTTCGTTCGGCGCTTGATGGCGTTTGCGACCAGTCGCCGGGTCGATCATCTTAGGCAAGCTGCGATGTGGGCGATTGTTATACGCGTTAAATTTGCCGTTAATGAATTCGATAAAATGTGACCAGCCCATCAACGGTATCGTCGCCACTTCGCCTTTTGTTTTCGCTTTTAACGCATTGCGCGACAGCTTAAAGACGTTATGTTTCGCCTCGCGATCCATGTCCGCGCCCATGTAGCCAGTGATTTCCTTGGCCGCCTTGGTCAGCGTCTGGTGAAAGCGTTCGATCACACCACGCGCCTGGGAGTTGTACGGCAGGCTGTGCACCATTTCAGTACCGAGCCGCGCCATTACTCCCGTGGCCTTGTCCTGCATCATTTGATTGACATAGCCTGAGCCGTTATCGACATAAAAAATCGCGGGTATGCCGCCAGTCTCGACCGCGTGGCGCAAGGCATCCAACACCACCAAGGCACTCTCATTGAGGCCGATAGACCAGCCAACGGCGCGGCGGGTCGCGATATCGATGACCGTGGTGATCTCCGGCCGGAAAGGGCGTCCGTGCAATGGGTGCTGCACTTCCGCATCAAATTTATGACCGTCGGCGCTGTACACGTCTGAGGGCAACAGATCATCAAACGTGCGGCGCACAAAGGATTTCAGGTTTTTCAACTCACGATCACCCATACGCCCCACTTGCAGGCTGACGTTGCCGATCTTCTTCAAGAAACGGCGCACCTGGTGAATGCTGGGGCGATCCATCGCCGCATTGGCTTCCACGAATAATTGATAAGCGTGCTCTACCGTTGGTTTTTCAGGCTTTTGATAGTAGCTAAGGAAGCTCTCCGCCCAGACAGGCACGGCCATATTGGCTTCACGCTTCTTCGGTACGATACAGCCCGCCTTTTGGTATTCGACCAGGCGCAACAAGCTACGCTCACTGGGCAAGCCGTCTGCGCTTGGCTTGCCACGTCCATCCCGTGCCAGGCGCAAGGTTGACAAGAGTTGATCGCTCACTTCGCCGCGTCTCGCAAAGTCCAGCAAAGTACGCGCCGCTTTTTTTAACGGATAACCTGTACGCTTCATGATCGAATTTAACGCGTCTATCACGCCTTTACGGGCATCTGCCGTTAAATTCTGTTCGTCGGTATAACTACCCCTGCTCTGCACGACAACGGAGGTCGTCACTACGGCTGGCGCTAAGGCGACCAACTGCTTCGCGGCAGAATCGCGAATGGCAGCCATGACTTCAGCGGAGGGGACATATTCGCGACGCTTGCCGCCACGGCCAGAGACCTCTTTAAAAGCCCAGGAGCAACGATCAGCGTAAGCAATGATGTTTGCTTTTGAACCCGGCAAGCCTGGTATCGACATACCAGCCAGTTCAGCGGCGCTGTAGTGGGTTTTAATCGTTACTTGGCTCATGCCAAGCCTCCAGACAAAAATAAGGCGAGGGGTGATCTAGTTACTCTAAAATCACCTGGCAGGCTCCACTGCAAACAACTCAATTTCACAGGACACCCCTCATGGAACAAATTTCGACAGAACAATGGAATGACGTCGTGACAGAACTGACCGTTATCCGCGAAGCATTCGCCACCTTGATCTACACGCTGGCGCGTAGCCAAACCCTGCGCCTGGACGAGTTCGATGCCCAACTCCGTTTGACCGCAAGTAAGTTGGACGAGCCAGACATCGCGCAAGCCTTGACACAGTTCGGCAAGCTGTTGGCGCATAACGTTGAAATGGCGCATCTTGACCTTTCGCTTAGCGCTGTACGGAAGCGACGCGATGCAACCGAGTAAAAGGACGCCAGTTAGCCCTGACGTAGTCTTCCAAGACATCAAAATAATCCAGCGAGGCGCCGCAATCGCGGCAAGAAGAGATATCCTGTTCGCCCATTGCGAACGCCTCGTCTATGGTCATCTCGCAACCGCAAGCGCACACCGTAAGACGACGGGCGAAAACGGTTGAAGTAAAGTTGTTGTTAACTTGGTTCATGGCGCATCTCCAAATAAGGAAAGTTCAGGCTGGGTTACTTTGAGCACGTTGCCGCGCTGGTAAGCCAGTTGGGACAGGGTTTCAGTCAGGGCGGTCACGGTGTCTTCCAGCGCTTCGCCGTTTTGATAAAAGCGCGCCAGTAAGGTGATCGCCTCGGAAAAATTGCCTTGCAAGGCGGCCAGATCGGTGACATCGGCCTTTTTACCGGAAGGGATAGCGACTACCACCTTGTCACCCTGCGCCAGGCACAGGTATTCGCTGATAAAGGACGCGCCGCAAAAGGTCTCGAATTGCCGGATTTTGTTTAACGGCATGGAGGTATCCGACAGCCAGCGATACAGCGTCTTGATCTCCACCCCCATCAAATCGGCCAATACCTTGATCGGGCGGCGGTTTTCTGTGGCAAATTCAATACATAAATCCATTGCATCCGACAAGCTGGCGGCGCGTACTGTTTTCCACTTTCTTTTTCTCGGCATCATGTTTTTCACTCTGAGAATTACAGTTCTAGCGCTTGGAGGGCGTCACAATTAAGATTCAACTCATGCAGCGGCGGCTGTATTAAGTGTTCTAAGTGTGTCGAACTGTGTAGTGGCAGTGCGTGTAAGTGGAAAAACTGGCGTAAAATTCCGCTTTGCATAGCGCTCCGGCCAAATGACTTCCGGTGCAACACCAATGGCGGCAGCAATAATGCTTTCCGCCTTAGGGTAAGGACGGTCAAGCGCACCATTCAAGGTGCGTGTAGCCAGTCCGCTTTGCAGTGACAGTTGACGCAAGGACCAGCCAGCTTTATGTAAAGCGGCGACGATATCCGCACGATGCCAATCGGTAAGCGCGGATTTTTTTGAGCTGTGTAATGCATCCATTGTTTGCCTCTGGTGGTTGAATCAATGGACGCATATTAAGTGTATTGATCTGTATTGTCAATACGGTTTTAATCGAAACAGTTTAAATTTTTTACTCCAATCGGGAAAAACATATAAGTAATTGATTTTAAGGGACTATTTCATGTTGAGTATTTCAAACAAAGCGTATTGCAATCATTACGGTTTCGTTGCGAGTAACTGTTATGGGTAAAAAGAAATATTCAGCAGCTGAAATCGCCGCAATGAACTTGCCTGGTTTGCCCACAACGAAGGCAAATGTGCTGGCACGCGCCGAAAAAGAAGCATGGCCATACGAGACTACGGTTGGTCGGGGAGGAGCAAGGAAGATGTTTGAAATTCCTAGCGCCTACCAAGCTGACTACAAGCCTTATGAGAATGACTCGCAGCCTTTAGCTAAGCCTGCGGCGACTACCAAGGTTGTAGGTGCCATCACGGGTGGCGCAATTGTGAATTCGAAACAATTAGCCACCGCTATGCGTGCGCTAGATGAATATCTGAAGGAAAACGGCCTTGTGATAGACGAGCCTGAAGTAAAGGCAAAAATTGTGGCAATCCTCTATAAATACCTACAAAAAGGTGCCGAAGGTGAGGATGTGCAAGAGTTGCTGCAAGTGATGATGCGATAACGTTAAACTTTTTATCTAAAACCTATGAAAATTCTCAAATGGCTTCTAATTTTGCTTGTCTCAATCCCTATTGTATTGATCACTAGCGTATATGTAAGAAATAAGGCTATAGGGCCTGCAGGATGGGCTGAAGACAATACTGTCAAAGCGCTTAAGGCCTATATGAAAGACCCTGATTCGATGGTTGTACGGTCTTCTTACACCCTGTCTTCAACAAATGCCGATGGCGATATGGAAATTCGCATTTGCGGAATTGTGGATGGGAAAAATAGCTTCGGCGGATATACAGGAGGGACACGTTTTGTTTCAAAGAGCGTACGAAATAAGAGATTTGAAACTTTTGACACAAACTTCGTTAAAATTGAAGATTCTGAAGAAACGGCACGTGCATTAAAGTTAGAAATGCTTTCCGGATTTGATAAGGTCTATTGGAACGAATACTGCGTCGATTCAGCGCACCCACCAACAAAGCCAAGTAAATTATAGGTAGATAAATCTCAAATAATTTACTCATAGCGCTACTAAATGCAACTTGCCCCAATATAAATATTGCTTTCTCCGTTACTATTGTGTTTTTAGGCAATATTAGAAGTGTATTTTATTTGATGGGGGAAGATGCAGACGTTATCGCGTTAAAGTCACTGTTATCAAAAGCACGCAGGACTAAATATGAAGAGCACGTGTCAGTAAATCAATTCGGGAAAGTGCGAAATACTTTAACGCCCGCCGCCAACGATTCAATTTATCTCGAATCAGATCAGATTTCGCCAAAATCTAGCTATTCCGGTGACAAAAAAAGCGCAAAAACATCGCGATTAGTATCATTTCTAATCAAAATGCTGAAGCGCTTTTTTTGTCACTGCTTTTGGGTTTTAGTGGCGTGTTTATTGAGTTTCCGGCTTTTTTTATCTATTGATGATAAGTGTCAAAACAAGTACTCCCCCACACTGTAATCTCGTTAAAGTATCCTTTCCCTTCACGATTACAAAACAAAAACGACGATGACTGGAAAGGTCGCACTTTCTTAGCCATTTCTACAGCATCACGCAATTCATTAGACCACTTAATCACCATACGCTTACCCGTGGTGGTTTGCGTCTTACTTGGAGTGAAGTGAATGCCATCATCCTGTAAACTAGACATTGTGAGGCGCAATAAATCTCCTAGGCGCATGCCCGTAAGCAGTTTCACCCTGATATACGCTTGAACAGCAAGAACACTACCGGATTTCCGTTTTGACTCTAAAGACAAACATTCAACGATCTCCCAATCCTCTACATAACGGGTGCGCGCCTTTTCACCAGTTAAACGAATCTCCCCCTTGAATGGATGCTGATGAATGAATCCCCACTCGACCGCCTTTGTAAAAGCATGTGACAGCACTTCAATTTCTCTACGAGCACCTGTACCACCACCCCGCTTTTCAATGTACTGGTAAATATGCATGGGCTTAATATCGAGCAAGTGAACCTCGGCAAACACAGCACGCAAAGGTTTAACCGCGATTCGGTTATGCGTCTGCGTCGTTACTTTTTTACCTGGCACCACTTGCAGCATGTAGCGATCTAACAAAGCACCAATAGTTTTCGCTTTAACCGTAACACCAATTCGATCAGCCCAAACTTTATAGGCTTCCGGCAATGTAGCCGCGAGTCTAAATTTTCTCTTACCATCCCACATTGATTCCTGACCAGCAGGCACCTGATAATAATATGCGCCATGTTCATGCTTCCAACGTGCAGGTAAGCCTCTATTTTCTGGATTACGTGCTCGCGGCATTTAATGCACCCCAATTTGGTTCTGTGATAATTTTAGTTTTCTTGTCTGGCTTCCCACTTAAAATACTTTCCACGTGAGACCGCAGCACAGCGATACTTCCGTCTGGCCGCAATCGATGTTCAATACCCATCTTGCTTAACGTATTTGATTGAACATTGTGATGTACCCGCCTCGTCAGTTCTCGTATTTCATCATCGGTCAAAAACATAGATCAAATCCTCATTAATTAATACAAGGTGCAGTGGCAACCCAACACACACCTAATGCTTGATTAGAAAAGAAAGTCATGCCCTCGCTGTTATGTGTCGCGCCTAATTGCATGACATGTGAAAACGCTTCAAACGCATCTGCACCGTATGGCAGTTGATAATAGTTTTTCTCAGGTACGACAATCCCGCGAGACGACCAATAGCGTTTCTTATTGAGTTCGTGCGTATCCTGATCTTTCGAAATGTATTTGCTGATGTAACCAGCCAATTTGTGCGCCCCATGCTTACCGAATCCGAACTTATGCGGATCACGCACATTGATTTGCCCGCCTTGTTTTCCATCAGCTGACAGGCCAAGACCTCTGCACAACCGAACTAATTCAAAGCGATGCTGTCAAAAGTGAGTAAGGTCGTTAGTTGAGGAGATAGCGATGCAAATGAGTTTTGGGTCAATGGAAATGATGCGGCGGGTGCGCAAAGACAGCACCTTATCGAAAGTCAATCTGTTCATCAATTGGGAGGCATTGCGTGGGCAACTAACGGGGCTGTACAAACGCGATAGTAGCCATGCTGGAGGGCAAGTGTTGACGCGCATCCAAAATTGACCAGGTAAACGCAGTTTTTCGCAACGAATATTGACCAGGGAAATTAACCTATCCTTACTGTTTTTCTGTAAGGGAATTCAAGGTGATTACCATGGGAATGTATGCCAAAGTCCGGCG
>JACQDW010000072.1 GCA_016200845.1 Burkholderiales bacterium
GCTGTTCCTGGTGCGAAAAATGGTCAGGTGATCGTATCGCCAGCCATTAAAGTTAAAGCAAAGAAGGGGGCTTAATCTATGGAACTGAAGCTCCTAAACGCAGAAGGACAAGCTGCTTCTAACGTCGCTGCACCAGATACTATTTTTGGTCGTGACTACAATGAAGCGTTGATCCATCAAGTCGTCGTTGCTTATCAAGCCAATGCTCGCAGCGGCAATCGTAAGCAATTGGGTCGTGACGAAGTTCACCACACAACTAAGAAGCCATGGCGTCAAAAAGGTACGGGTCGTGCTCGTGCTGGTATGTCATCTTCTCCATTGTGGCGTGGAGGCGGTCGCGCTTTCCCTAACTCTCCTGATGAGAACTTCTCTCACAAAGTTAACAAGAAGATGTATCGCGCAGGTATTTGCTCGATTTTGTCTCAGTTGGCACGTGAAGGTCGTTTGAATGTCGTTGACAGTCTGGCTGTTGATGCGCCAAAAACTAAACTCTTGTCTGAAAAATTGAAGGCAATGGGTTGTTTGGATTCAGTTTTGTTGATCACAGAAGATTTCAACGAAAACTTGATGTTGGCTGCTCGCAATCTGGTTAACGTTTTGGTCGTTGAGCCACGTTACGCTGATCAAGTTTCCTTGGTTTTTTACAAGAAAGTGTAGATCACGGTGGCCGCCGTAACAATAAAAAAAAAGATGCTGGCATGAGCGTAATCAAGCATAGTGAAGAACGCCTGATGAAGGTGTTGCTGGCTCCCGTGATCTCTGAAAAAGCAACTATGGTTGCAGAGAAAAACGAACAAGTTGTGTTCTTGGTTATGCCAGACGCAACTAAGCCAGAAATCAAAGCTGCAGTTGAGTTGCTGTTCAAGGTTCAAGTTGAATCTGTTCAGGTAGCTAACCGCTTGGGCAAACAAAAACGTACTGGTAAATTTAATGGCCGTCGCAATCATACAAAACGCGCTTTTGTATGCTTGAAGCCAGGTCAGGAAATTAACTTTACCGAGGGGGCATAAGCATGGCACTCGTTAAGATGAAGCCAACCTCACCAGGCCGTCGTGGCATGGTTAAAGTGGTAACAGAAGGCTTGCATAAAGGTCGTCCGTTTGCTGCTCTGTTGGAAAAGAAAAACAAAACTGCTGGCCGTAACAACAACGGTCATATCACTACTCGCCACATTGGCGGTGGTCATAAGCAGCACTATCGTTTAGTCGATTTTAAGCGTTCCAAAGATGGTATTCCTGCGAAAGTTGAGCGCATTGAATACGATCCTAACCGTACAGCGCACATCGCTTTGTTGTGCTACGCCGACGGTGAGCGTGCTTACATCATTGCATCCAAAGGTATGGCTGCTGGTGATCAGGTCATGAATGGTGCTCAGGCTCCAATCAAATCTGGTAACTGCTTGCCAATCCGCAATATCCCAGTTGGTACAACGATGCATTGCGTCGAAATGTTGCCAGGTAAGGGTGCGCAGATTGCTCGCACAGCGGGCGCTGGTGTTGTCTTGATGGCGCGTGAAGGTACTTACGCTCAGGTGCGTTTGCGCTCTGGTGAGGTTCGTCGTATCCATATCGAATGCCGTGCAACTATCGGTGAAGTCGGTAACGGTGAGCACAACTTGCGCAAGATTGGTAAGGCTGGTGCGATGCGTTGGCGCGGTGTACGCCCGACAGTTCGCGGTGTTGTCATGAATCCTATCGATCACCCACACGGTGGTGGTGAAGGTAAAACAGCAGCCGGACGTCATCCAGTTTCTCCATGGGGTCAGCAAACTAAGGGTAAGAAGACACGTCGCAACAAGCGTACGACTTCCATGATCGTCTCACGCCGTGGCAAGAAATAAGGGGTAACACATGACACGTTCAGCTAAAAAAGGGCCGTTTTGCGACGCCCATTTGGTAAAGAAAGTCGAAGCTGCGCAAGCAACTAAAGACAAAAAGCCAATCAAAACTTGGTCACGTCGTTCGACAATCATGCCTGACTTCATCGGTCTGACAATCGCAGTTCATAACGGTAAGCAACACGTACCTGTTTATGTTTCTGAAAATATGGTTGGTCACAAACTTGGCGAATTCGCGTTGACTCGTACGTTCAAAGGTCACGCTGCCGATAAAAAGGCTAAGAGATAGGTGCAATGATGGAAACTAAAGCAATTCTACGCGGTGTACGTCTGTCCGAGCAAAAAGGTCGCTTGGTTGCAGATTTGATTCGCGGTAAAAAAGTAGATCAGGCATTGAACATCTTGGCATTCAGCCAAAAGAAAGGTGCAACGATCATCAAGAAAGTGTTGGAATCCGCAATTGCGAATGCCGAGCACAATGATGGCGCAGACATCGATGAGTTGAAGGTAAAGACGATTTATGTCGAAAAAGGTGCGATTTTGAAGCGTTTCACAGCGCGTGCAAAAGGTCGTGGTGATCGTATCTCTAAACAATCCTGTCACATCTATGTGACTGTTGGTAACTAAGGAGTCACGATGGGACAGAAGATACATCCAACCGGTTTCCGCCTTGCGGTGACTCGTAATTGGTCCTCTCGCTGGTATGCTGGCAATGCAAATTTTGCCACTATGCTGGGCGAAGACTTGAAGGTACGTGAATACCTCAAGAAGAAACTCAAAGCAGCCTCTGTTGGTCGCATCCTGATCGAGCGTCCAGCAAAGAATGCTCGCATTACTATTTACAGCTCCCGTCCAGGTGTTGTGATTGGTAAAAAAGGCGAAGACATTGAATCTTTGAAGGCCGAATTGGGCAAGATCATGGGCGTGCCTGTGCACGTGAATATCGAAGAAATTCGTAAGCCAGAAATCGATGCGCAATTGATCGCTGATTCAATTTCTCAGCAGCTCGAAAAGCGTATTATGTTCCGTCGCGCCATGAAACGTGCGATGCAGAACGCAATGCGTTTGGGCGCTAAGGGTATCAAGATCATGTCTAGTGGTCGTTTGAATGGTATCGAAATCGCTCGTAAAGAATGGTATCGCGAAGGCCGAGTGCCTCTGCATACTTTGCGCGCTGACATCGACTACGGTGTGAGTGAAGCTTCGACGACATACGGTATCATCGGCGTTAAAGTTTGGGTATACAAAGGCGATCGCTTAGCAAATGGCGATGCTCCAGTAATCGAGACGGCACCAGAAGACGATAAAAAACGTCGTGGCCCACGTCGTGAAGATGGCAAGCCAAATAGCCGTCCACGTGCGAAGCGCCCTGAAGGTCAAACTCCAACTGGTACAGCACCAGCCGCTAAACGTGTTCGCACTAAAGCAGCTGACGGCGCAGTATCGGCTGAGAAAGCAGGAGAATAATCATGCTGCAACCAGCACGCAGAAAATATCGTAAGGAACAAAAAGGTCGCAACAAGGGTATATCCCATGACCGTGGCACAGCAGTTTCTTTCGGTGAATTTGGTTTGAAATCAATTGCACGTGGCCGTATTACTGCACGTCAAATTGAAGCGGCACGTCGCGCTATGACTCGTCATATCAAACGTGGTGGCCGTATCTGGATCCGTATTTTCCCAGATAAGCCAATTTCCCAGAAGCCAGCTGAAGTTCGTATGGGTAATGGTAAGGGTAATCCAGAGTACTATGTTGCCGAGATTCAACCAGGCAAGATGCTGTACGAAATGGATGGCGTAGATGAATCGTTGGCACGCGAAGCTTTCCGCTTAGCTGCTGCGAAATTGACGTTGTTGACAACGTTCGTCGTCCGTCAAGTCGGCCAATAAGGGGAGTTGTAAATGAAAGTATCTGAACTCCAAGGCAAGGATCAAGCCGCTTTGACGAAAGAACTGAACGAATTGTTGAAGGCTCAATTCAGCTTGCGTATGCAAATCGCTACACAGCAACTGAATAACACTTCACAACTCAAAAAAGTACGTCGTGACATCGCAAGAGTTAAAACAGTCATGAATCAGAAGGATGCCAAATAATGAACGATCAAACTAAAGTTGCATTGAAGGGCAAGATCATCGTACGTACTGCAAAGTACCATGCACATGATGAAGCGAACCAAGCAAAAGCCGGTGACACCGTTGAGATTCAAGAAGGTCGTCCAATTTCTAAAACGAAAGCCTGGACATTGACTCGCGTGGTTCAAGTTGCACCAGTTTTATAAAGTTGTTGCGGTAATCGTTTTTTGATGTAATAATGATGGGCTGTCATTTGCAGAGCTTGCAAATGACAGCTTAAATGTCTCTCGCGCCATGTAATTTGCGAGAGTGGTTAAAAAAATCGTCCACCTAATCGGTTGACTCGTACATTGTTGCTTGTGTTTTACAGGCGTCCGACAATAAGTGGGTTGGCTGGCGGGACCAAGACTGACTACAGATTTGCAATGTGCGGATTGTGTGGATTAAGTTGGGAAAGAGAACAATATGATTCAAACAGAAAGCCGGCTAGAAGTGGCTGACAATACTGGTGCGCGCGAAGTTTTGTGCATTAAAGTATTGGGCGGTTCTAAGCGTCGTTATGCAGGGATCGGTGACGTCATTAAAGTCACAGTGAAATCCGCTGCTCCACGCGGTCGCGTGAAAAAAGGTGAAATTTACAATGCAGTTGTGGTTCGCACTGCTAAAGGTGTTCGTCGTCAGGACGGCTCTTTGGTGAAGTTCGATGGCAATGCAGCAGTGTTGTTAAATGCAAAGCTTGAGCCTATCGGAACTCGTATCTTTGGCCCAGTCACGCGTGAATTGCGTACTGAGCGTTTCATGAAGATCGTTTCGCTTGCTCCAGAAGTGCTGTAAGGAGTCGTGATGAACAAGATTCGTAAAAACGACGAAGTCATCGTCTTGACGGGTAAAGACAAAGGTAAGCGCGGTCAAGTGCAGCAATGCGTTGATGCAAATTACGTTGTTGTCGCAGGTGTCAATGTTGCTAAAAAAGCGACTAAGCCTAACCCAATGACTGGAGCAGTTGGTGGCATCGTTGATAAATTGATGCCGATTCATGTTTCCAATGTTGCGTTGTTCAACGCTGCATCTGGTAAAGCAGACCGTGTAGGCTTTAAGGTTGTGGATGGTAAGAAAGTCCGCGTCTATAAGTCCACTGGCGAAGTTGTGAAGGCATAAAGTCATGGCCCGTCTACAAGCATTATATAAAGATAAAATCGTTGCAGATTTGACCGAGAAGTTTTCTTACAAATCTCCAATGGAAGTTCCTCGCATCTTGAAGATCACCCTGAACATGGGTTTGTCCGAAGCAATTGCTGATAAGAAAGTTATCGAGCATGCAGTTGGCGATCTGACGAAGATTGCAGGTCAAAAACCTGTCGTAACTAAGGCACGTAAAGCGATCGCTGGTTTCAAAATCCGCGAAGGCTATCCAATCGGTTGTATGGTCACTCTGCGTGGTGCTCATATGTACGAATTCTTGGATCGTTTTGTTACTGTTGCTTTGCCACGCGTTCGTGACTTCCGCGGTGTATCTGGCCGTGCGTTTGACGGTCGTGGTAACTACAACATCGGTATCAAGGAACAGATCATTTTCCCTGAAATCGAGTACGACAAGATTGACGCGTTGCGTGGTATGAATATCAGTATTACTACGACAGCTAAGACCGACGAAGAAGCAAAAGCGCTTCTCGCCGCATTTAAATTTCCGTTCAGAAACTGAGGTCGCCATGGCAAAATTGGCACTGATTAATCGTGAGCAAAAGCGTGCAGATTTGGTGAAGAAATTCGCTGGCAAACGCGCCGAATTGAAGGCCATCATTGATGACCAATCAAAAACTGAAGAAGAGCGTTATTTAGCTCGTTTGAAGTTGCAGGCATTGCCACGTAATTCCAATCCGACTCGTCAGCGCAATCGCTGCGCTTTGACAGGTCGTCCACGTGGCACATTCCGTAAGTTCGGTTTGGGCCGTATTAAAGTCCGTGAATTCGCCATGCGTGGTGAAATTCCGGGTATGACTAAAGCTAGCTGGTAATAGGAGAATAAGCAATGAGTATGAGCGATCCTATCGCCGATATGCTGACCCGCATCCGTAACGCGCAAGTTGTTCAAAAGACTGCCGTCGCGATGCCGTCCTCTAAGGTAAAAGTTGCAATTGCAAACGTACTGAAGGACGAAGGCTACATTGAGGATTTCGCAGTAGTTGATGCTGCTGGTAAATCTGAATTGAAAATCGGTTTGAAATATTATGCAGGACGTCCTGTTATCGAACGCTTGGAGCGTGTTTCACGTCCAGGTCTCCGTATTTACAAAGGTAAAGACGAGATCCCAAGTGTGATGAACGGTTTGGGCGTGGCCATCGTGTCCACACCTAAGGGCGTTATGACTGACCGCAAAGCGCGCGCAACCGGTGTCGGTGGCGAAGTTATTTGCTACGTCGCCTAAGGAGTGCAAGATGTCTCGAGTAGGTAAAATGCCAATCGCGTTGCCAGCAGGTGCAGAAGTTGCAATCTCAGCAGCAGCGATTACAGTAAAAGGCCCAATGGGTGTGATGACACAAAGCTTGAATGGCTTGGTGTCTATCGCTAACGATAGTGGTACGCTGAATTTCACACCGGCAAATGACAGCCGTGAAGCCAATGCGATGACAGGCACCTTGCGTGCTTTGGTCAACAACATGGTTAACGGTGTTACTAAAGGTTTTGAAAAGAAGTTGAACCTCGTCGGCGTTGGTTATAAAGCGCAAGCGCAAGGCGACAAGTTGAATCTCTCCTTGGGTTTTTCTCATCCTGTAGTTCATGACATGCCAGCTGGCGTGACATGTGCAACACCAACTCCTACTGAAATCCTGATTAAGGGTATCAATAAGCAGCAAGTTGGTCAGGTCGCAGCAGAAGTTCGTGCATACCGCAGCCCAGAGCCTTATAAAGGCAAGGGCGTCCGCTACGCGGATGAAGTGGTTGTGATTAAAGAAACCAAGAAGAAGTAATAGGGGTTAGACGATGGATAAGAAACAATCACGTCTGCGCCGCGCGACTCAAACCCGTGCCAAGATCGCAGAGCTCAAGGTCACACGTTTATCTGTGCACCGTACGAACTCTCACATCTACGCCAGCATCATTGATGCAGATTCCAAAGTATTGGCATCTGCTTCTACAGTGGAAGCTGAAGTGCGTGCAGAATTGGCAGCGGCATCTAAGCACGGTGGTAATGCTGCGGCAGCCACTTTGATTGGTAAGCGCGTTGCGGAAAAAGCATTGAAAGCAGGAGTTACCGAAGTTGCGTTTGATCGCTCCGGTTTTCGTTACCACGGTCGTGTGAAGGCGTTGGCAGAAGCCGCGCGTGAAGCCGGCTTGAAGTTCTAAGGAATATTCGTCATGGCAAAAATGCAAGCAAAAACAGCAGCCGACAAGCCGGATGATGGCATGCGCGAAAAAATGATCGCGATCAACCGCGTCACCAAAGTGGTGAAGGGTGGTCGTATCATGGGTTTCGCAGCGCTGACAGTTGTTGGTGATGGTGACGGTCGTATCGGTATGGGCAAGGGAAAATCGAAAGAGGTTCCAGTGGCTGTGCAAAAAGCGATGGAAGAAGCACGTCGTAAGATGATCAAAGTCACGTTGAAGAATGGCACATTGCAGCACACCGTTATCGGTAAGCATGGCGCATCTTCAGTGATGATCTCCCCAGCTAAAGAAGGTACTGGTGTGATCGCTGGTGGTCCAATGCGCGCGATCTTTGAAGTATTAGGTGTGACTAACGTTGTTGCGAAGTCTAACGGTTCCACAAATCCATATAACATGGTGCGTGCAACTCTAAATGGCTTGGCAAAAATGAGTACACCATCGGAAATCGCTGCAAAGCGTGGCAAGTCCGTTGAAGAAATTTTGGGCTAAGGTGAGCGCAATGACTAAAACAGTAAAAGTACAATTGGTCAAGGGTTTGATCGGTACGCGCGAGTCACATCGTGCGACTGTACGCGGCTTGGGCCTGCGTCGTGTTAATTCAGTCTCTGAATTGCAAGACACACCAGCTGTGCGCGGTATGATCAACAAAGTCTCGTATCTTGTGAAGGTTGTATCGTAAGCCCTTGGGTTTGCGATCGGAGCAAATTATGGAATTAAATACAATCCAACCAGCTGATGGCGCTAAACACTACAAACGTCGTGTTGGTCGTGGTATCGGTTCTGGTTTAGGTAAGACATCTGGCCGTGGTCACAAAGGTCAAAAGTCCCGTACAGGCGGCTTTCATAAAGTCGGTTTCGAAGGCGGTCAAATGCCTTTGCAACGTCGTTTGCCTAAGCGTGGCTTTAAGTCATTAGCAACACCATACAAAGCAGAAGTTCGTTTGTCTGACTTGGAAAACCTCCCAGTCACAGAAATCGATATCCTGGCTTTGAAACAAGCAGGTGTTGTTTCTGAACTGGCACGTGTTGTTCGTGTGATTCTGTCAGGTGAGATCACAAAGAAAGTAACTTTGAATGGCTTAATCGCCACTAAAGGTGCTAAGGCTGCGATCGAAGCTGCTGGCGGCTCAGTCGCTTAATTAAGAGTCATTGCGAACTTCTGGAGCAAACATTGGCAACATCTCCACAACAAACTAAGAATGCTGCGAGTGGTTTTCCTTGGGGAAGACTGTGGTTTTTATTGGCAGCATTGGTTGTATATAGGATAGGTGCTCATATCCCTGTTCCTGGAATTGATCCCAGAGTTTTAGAAGATCTGTTTAAACAAAACCAGAATGGTATTTTGGGTATGTTTAACATGTTTTCTGGCGGTGCCCTGTCTCGTTTTACGATTCTGGCGCTGGGAATCACGCCGTATATTTCTGCCTCTATTATTATGCAGTTGATGTCGGTGGTCTCGCCGCAGTTGGAAGCATTAAAAAAAGAAGGCGAATCTGGTCGTCGTAAGATTACCCAGTACACACGTTATGGCACTTTGGTGCTAGGCGTGGTGCAAGCTTTCTTTATTGCATTCGGCTTAGAGACTCAGCCAGGTTTGGTGCTTGATCCCGGTTTGGCTTTCCGTTTCACAACGGTAGTCACTCTCGTGACCGGTACTATGTTTTTGATGTGGTTGGGTGAGCAAATTACGGAACGTGGCTTAGGTAACGGTATTTCTATCATCATCTTCGCTGGTATCGTAGCAGGCTTGCCTGGGGCGCTCGCTGGTTTGGTTGAGTTGGTTCGTACCGGATCGATGCAAGCGTTTTCCGCACTTGTGATTTGTGTCATGGCGGTTGGCGTCACCTATTTGGTTGTGTTCGTAGAACGCGGTCAACGCAAGATTTTGGTGAATTACGCTAAGCGTCAGGTTGGTAATAAAGTGTATGGCGGTCAGAGTAGTCATTTGCCTCTGAAGTTGAATATGGCGGGTGTTATTCCTCCTATTTTTGCATCCTCCATCATTATGTTGCCAGCAACGATCACTGGTATGTTTGCAAAGGGCGCGCAGAATCAAGATTCCGCTTTTGTACGCTTCTTGCAGGATTTGGCCAGCTCATTGACGACAGGTGAACCAGTTCATGCCTTGTTATATGCGGTGACAATTATTTTCTTCTGTTTCTTCTACACTGCTTTGGTATTTAACAGTAAAGAGACAGCAGACAATCTGAAGAAGAGTGGTGCTTTCGTACCTGGGATTCGTCCTGGTGATCAGACCGCGCGTTATATCGATAAGATTTTGATGCGCTTGACCCTGATCGGTGCGATGTACATTTCTTTGGTTTGCTTGTTGCCAGAATTATTGATTGCTCATTGGAAAGTGCCGTTTTATTTCGGCGGAACATCACTGTTAATTATCGTGGTGGTCACAATGGACTTCATGGCACAAGTGCAGAATTATGTCATGTCACAGCAATACGAATCGCTTCTTCGTAAAGCAAATTTCAAGGGTGGCGTACCTTCACGGTAAGCACTTACAGGAACAGCAGATCGAATGGCAAAAGACGATGTTATACAGATGCAGGGAGAGATTCTAGAGAATCTTCCGAATGCAACATTTCGAGTTAAGTTGGAAAATGGGCATGTTGTGCTTGGCCATATTTCAGGAAAAATGCGTATGAACTATATTCGCATTCTTCCTGGTGATAAGGTGACAGTGGAATTGACGCCTTATGATTTGAGCCGAGCACGTATTGTGTTCCGGACCAAGTAAATTAAATTGAACTAGAAGGGAAGAGGGCAAAAATGAAAGTTCTCGCATCAGTTAAGCGGATTTGCCGCAACTGCAAGATCATCAAGCGCAAAGGTGTTGTTCGTGTAATTTGCACAGAACCACGCCATAAACAGCGCCAAGGTTAATTAACGTTATTGAACGAGGAATAACGAATGGCACGTATAGCAGGGGTTAATATCCCAAATCATCAGCATACCGTAATTGGCTTACAAGCTATCTATGGTATTGGCGGCCCACGCGCAGCAGATATCTGTGCAGCAACGGGTGTTCCGACCACTAAAAAGGTCAAAGATCTGGACGACAACGAGTTAGAAAAGCTTCGCGACAGTATTGCAAAATACGTTGTAGAAGGTGATCTTCGTCGTGAAATCTCGATGAACATCAAGCGTTTGATGGACTTAGGCTGCTACCGCGGTCTGCGTCATCGCAAAGGTTTGCCTGTTCGTGGTCAACGTACACGTACGAATGCACGTACACGTAAAGGCCCACGTAAAGCAGCGCAATCATTGAAGAAATAATCCAGTAAGCTGGATTCAAGGAACCAATTATGGCAAAAGCACAAAATAACGCAGCGGCAGCTCGCGC
>JACQDW010000068.1 GCA_016200845.1 Burkholderiales bacterium
AGTACCAGACTCATGCCTAGTTCGCACACATGCTTGCGCATGACGTCGATGCGTAGGTCTAATTTATTCGCATGGAAAGGCGAGGCATTTGGTGCGAGTAAGACTTGCGCCCCGGCGGCACGCGCCAGACGTGGCGCGTCGTCGTGCCAGGTGTCTTCACAAATATTGATTCCGAAGCGACAGCCTTTGACATCAAATACTTGCGCTTCTTGTGCCGAACTAAAATAGCGCTTTTCGTCGAACACCGCGTCGTTTGGCAGAGATTGTTTGAAATAAGTTTGTTTGATTTCACCGCCATGCAAGCGCGACACTGCATTAAAACGCAGCTCACCTTGTGCGTGAGGATGTCCAACCAACACATGTAGGTCTGGCCATCGCGCTAATTGCTGCGCAAGGCTCTGCAAAGCAAGCTCGGTCTGTACGAGAAACGCAGAGCGCAATAATAAATCTTCGGGCGGATAGCCCACCAATGAACATTCAGGTGTCACCAAAATATCGGCGTCCTCTGCGACGGCTTGCGCGGCGAAATCGAGGATAAGACGAGCATTTCCAGCCAGATCTCCGACGATGCTATTCATTTGAGCGACAGCGACTTTAACGATCATAAAATGAAGACCAAAGAATTCTAAAAAAGAACACATTATCGCATGCAGCGTCGCGATTCTCTATGCCAGAATCGCGCGAACGCTTTCACTTAAAAAACCCACCTAAAAGCATCTTCAACGGATTTCGAGAGTTTCATCTATTTTTGCAACAGCTTCACCTTGAAAAACAAGGGGATTCCCATACGAGAAGGACAAATCAATTAGAATGATCAAAATAATTTCGTAGTTAATAGTTTGCAAATTTCATTCTAAGGCAGTCGTAGCAAATGATTCAAAATGTGCACCAACCTTCCCAAACGCCCGCATCTAAATCACCAATGCGACGAATTGGGCGCTTTACCATTACCGACAAACTCGGTAGCGGCTCTAATGGCAACGTGCTTCTCGGTCACGACCCGATTATTGACCGAGCTGTCGCGATCAAGATTTTGAACAACCCTGGTGTTGGCGCTGAAATCAAGCAACGCGAACAACAATTTATCAACGAAGCGCGTGCCGCCGGGCGCTTATCGCACCCTAACATTGTCACTATCTATGATGCTTCGACAGAAGGCGGAACGACCTTTATTGCGATGGAATTCTTACAGGGTAAAGATATCCGGGCGATATTAGGAGAAGGCAAACGATTTGATTATATTGAAGTCGCTAACATCGCTTATAAAGTCGCAGGTGCCTTGACCTTTGCCCATAATCAGGGAGTCATTCACCGCGACATTAAACCAGCCAATATTTTTCTAGTCGAGAATAATCAACCCAAGGTGGTTGACTTTGGTATCGCCCGCGTCCCCAACCGCACCCTTGATGAGAATGGCCAACCACAAACCCTGTTCAAAAACAATATCATGGGCACGCCCAACTATATGTCGCCTGAACAAGCATCGAGCCAACCGGTAACACCATTGACCGACGTTTATTCATTAGGCGCAGTGATGTACGAAATGCTGACCAATCAAAAACCATTCTCAGCATCTGACTTTGATAAGCTGCTCTACAATATCACGCACAAAACACCAAAATCGCCCGATCTGATTAATCGGGAGGTTCCAGAAAAACTAGCGCATATCGTCATGAAGGCGATGCAAAAAAAACCGCACCGACGCTATCAGAGCGCAGCGGAAATGGCGCTGGCACTCAATAAATTTCTAGCAAAGGAAAAGCGAGCCAGAAGAAGCGCCCGCTCACCTCTGCCTGTAGCGCATACGTTCAAGGAAGCAATCGCCTCAAAAGGTTGGCTATTTTGGTTAAGCTGGGGCACCGTATTGATGGCAGCGGCTCTCGCCTATCGCGCTTTCTCGCGGTAAAAACAAAACAGGCTCAAATGCAGTGAAGCATTTGAGCCTGTCGTGACAACTGGTAAAACTTATTCAGCCAGCGTCTTTTTGTAGTTGGCGACACCATCCAAAATCTCAGCACGGGCATCATCTGGACCACCCCAACCATCGACTTTTACCCACTTACCTTTTTCCAGATCTTTATAATGTTCAAAGAAATGTTGAATCTGCTTTAAGCGCAATTCATTCATATCTTCTGGTTTTTGCCAATGCTGGTAGATAGGCAAAATTTTGTCGATAGGTACAGCCAATACTTTACCGTCAGCGCCTGCCTCGTCGTGCATCTTCAAGATACCGATAGGACGACAACGCACCACAACACCAGGAATCAAAGGGAAAGGCGTGATCACGAGTACGTCAACCGGATCACCGTCACCAGAAATCGTGTCCGGCACATAACCGTAGTTGCATGGATAATGCATCGCCGTACCCATAAAACGATCAACAAAAATCGCGCCGCTTTCCTTATCGACTTCGTATTTGATCGGATCGGCATTCATCGGAATTTCGATAATGACGTTAAAATCGTTAGGCAAATCGCGCCCAGCCGGAACTTTATTTAAACTCATAATGCTTCTTTCAAATTAAAACGAAGAGGAGAACGGGCGTGATTATAAGGCCTTTCCGGCTCTTATGGTGCATTGCAACAGAGGAAACTTCAGGTCGAATTGAGACTAAATAGAGCGAAAGCCGGTCAACGCCGGCTGTCAAGTTCGGCTTAAGCCATTGCCACCATTGCCGAGGCACGATAATGCTTAGCAGCATCCTCATCCTGTCCGATTGCTTCATGCAATTGCGCCAGATACAAATGCGATTCACGTGTGATACGCGTTTCGGAACTATGTGCCAACGCGTCTTCCATATGCACCTGTGCTTTACCCCATAATTTTTGATGGAAACACAAAACGCCCAGCGTCAATGCCAGCTCAGCATTTTTGGGATGATCTTCCAGCCATGTTTCGCAATGTTCGATTTGTCCCCGCAAAGCCGCCGTTCCTTCGGCTCCAGCTGCGTCACGATAGACGCGCAATAAACGATTGTCCCACTCCTCATTGAGCGAGCGTTCAACAATAAGACGCGCTTCGTCTAACAACTGACAATGGGTAAATGCAGCAGCGGCACTCAACGCGATATAGCGGTTTTTACGTTCATTGACGGGCACTTCACTCCACACGCGACGCAAAGTTTCACTATCATGCGCGTCCACTTTTAACAGTGCGTCAAACGACATCTCACGCAAACGCCCCGCCAATGCCGGATGTATCGCATGATTTTTTTCCAGCGTACGTACTAGTTTTAAGACTTCATTCCAATTTTTTGCTTGCTGATTGGCTTTTAATGCCCAGCGCAAGACCTGAATATGACGCTTACCACGTGCGTTCAATTCTTTGACCGCATCCAGCGCTTGCTCGGCCTGATGCTCATCGACAAATAATTCTGTCATCGTCACCAGACGCGCAGTTTTCATCGCATTGTCGTCTTCAATCCGGTCTAGCCACAGATTGCGCCGTTCAAATTGACTCATGTGATGCGCCGCACGCGCGCCGATTAATGCTGCCAGACCTTTGTTTTCATCGAGATCAATCGCTTTTGCCGCCGACTTTTCAGCATGGCCAAAACGCCCTTCAAACAAAGCCTTCAATGCCTCGCGCAAGGCACGATTGCTGTCGCGCTCACGCTTACTCTGACGATATTCGGCGACCCGACCAGGCATTTCACTCGTGATCAAAATCGTCCGCACCACAAAGTACAACACGAAGAACAGCAGAGCCAGCAAGGCAAGGAAAAAATTTAAGGATACGTCGACGCGCACCGGTGGATAAAACAAAACCACGTTGCCCGCATTGAATTTAGCGCCTATCGCGATACCCGCTGCCAACGCAAATAAAATAAGAATTCGGATAAAGATACGCATGCTTAAGGCTTCACCTTGAAATTACGAACGGAATTCAAGCTCTCGGTCAATGCCGGCATTTCTATCGACAAATTATTATTTTGAACTTGCTTCAACAACTCTTGTACTCTCTGCGCCTGTTTAGAACGCACATCAAAATATTTTGCAATCAAATCTTGCGCCGAAATCATATCGCTACGAAACGCGCCTTCGTTGCGAGACAATAAAGCCAGGCGCGCATTCAGCAATCGCAACTTCAGATTCTCACGCGCAAAATACGCCTGACTTGGTGACAGCAACAAAGCATCGGGGGCATCGACCTGACGCACACGCACCAATTGCTTGAGCTCAGTCCACATCTCACTAGAAAAACTTTGCCAGCGATCTTGCAGCTGTGCGGTAAAGCTATTGTCATCCCCAGTCTCAGCTTTATCCCCTTTACTCTTTGCAGCGCGCGGCAACACACGCAAAAGCGCTTTTGGCGGTGTCGCCGTCACTGGCGGTTTTTCGTCCGACCACAAAGGAATGCTATCGACTTGCGAAATCACACTATCCAAACGCAGCACCAAGCCTGTCATATCCAATTGCGGCAGGGACTTGAGCATGTCGATGTCTTTTGCAATAGCTCTACGCACCGCGATAAACTGTGCTTTTTCTGATTTCGCAATGCGACTATCCGCATTTTGCAAAGCGATCAAAGCACCTTGTACATTGCCCGCCAGTTGCAATTGCTGACTGGCTGTCGCCAGCACTTGTTCAATCTCAGCCAACGCCCACTCATCACGATTTTTCGACAAATCCTGATACAACTGTTCTAGGGCGAGTTGCTGTCCTTGTGCTTCGCTCTGCTTGGCTTCCAGCAGGGTTACCTTACCTTGCAGATCGTGAGCGGTTTCCTGCAAATTCTTGGAAATGCTTTTGACCTCACTGTTATTCATGTCGGAATTTTGTAAGCGTCGCGCCACCTCTTCACGTAAATTTGTGATTTGATTTTGCGAGCTGATCCATTGACCAACCAGCAGCAAAGCCAGAACGCCAGAAATCATATAAGGCGCATACGCAGCCGCTTTGACATCAACCGCTGCCGTCACTGCGGCAGGGGATTCAGCAACGCCGGGCGCTGGCTGCGCCACAGCAATTTCATTGTTTGGAGTTGACGACATATCTTGTGTTGTGGATTGTGGTTCAGTCATAAATCAGATTGTAACGCTAGTAACAGCTTTTCGTCGCCAGAAGCGGTTAAAGTCAAATGAGAAAAGCCCAATTTTTTTGCAACTTCCGCAATGCGAAAGTGCGGGAGCACTAAATGCTGCTGTTGCATTTTGACGACTGCGTTGAATGTCGCATCTGCGACATCGATTTGACAGCACCACTCCAACAAGGTCGACAACACTGCCGAACTGGTAATCACCCAGTCATTCTCTTGTGATAAGAGCGCACGCATTCGTTGCTGCTTTTCTTCATCAAATGCAGGTATCCGCCTTTGATACGCAGCGACCTGCTCTACTTCCACACCCTGCAATTGCAAAGCATCTGCCAAAAAATCACGTCCAGAATCGCCGCGAATGATCAACACTTTCTTACCACGCAGACCAGACAAATCCAATACGGCCAGCAAGGTTTCAGAATCAGTACGCTCAGGGTGAATAGGACAAAAAATGTGTGTATTTTCAGCATGCAACCCGTACGACGCCAAAGCTTGCCGACTTCCCTCGCCCATCACTCCCACTGCCACTTCATGCGGCCAAGCCAAGTCCAGTGAGGCAAGTCGCGTAAAACACGCATCAATCGCATTCGGGCTGACAAAAATCACCAACCGGTAATCGCTCAAATTACGTAAACAAGCATCAATCTGACTAGTCTCTGCATTCAATACGATGTCAAACAGAGCAAACATCACCACCTCACGCCCACATTGCTGCAAGCCTTCTTGCAAACGCAGTGCGTGTCTGGCGGGTCGCGTGATGATCACTTTGGGTGTAGGCATTGTTCCAAACGTCCCTTACTGATACTTTGATTTGCTTGAATTGATCACTGAACGGACTCGCGACACGCCATCAAGATGGCATCAGCGTCTTGCGCCTGTAGCGCCACTACCACTTGTGCACTCAATTGTTCAAAGTCCGAGGCAGCGCCGCTCACCTGAGCACTCACCGCACGCGCGCCATCGGGCGTTGCCACCATAGCGCGCAAGTGCATCTGCCCATCTGTGATCGTCGCAAATGCCGCCAATGGAATCTGGCAACTACCGCCAAATGCTTTAGAGATTGCGCGCTCTGCATGCACAGCCTGCGCTGTTTCCAGGTGGTTCAATGCTTTCAGTTGTGCGAACACATCTTGTCTGTCGCTGCGAATTTCTATCGCTATCGCGCCCTGCCCTGCGGCTGGCAAACTCTCTTCCGCCGTCAAAAAACCACGAATACGCTGAGGCAAACCTAAGCGTTTGAGTCCTGCTGCCGCCAAAATAATCGCGGCATATTCGCCTTCATCAAGCTTACGCAAACGGGTATCGAGATTGCCGCGCAAAGGCCGGATGATCAAATGGGGATAACGCGCAGAAATCAAAGCCTGACGCCGCAAACTACTTGTCCCCACCACTGCGCCGGCAGGCAACTCGGCCAAGGACGCATAGTGATTCGACACAAACGCATCACGCGGATCTTCGCGTTCTAACACGGCGGCCAAAGCAAAGCCTTGTGGCAAATCCATAGGCACATCTTTTAAAGAATGCACCGCCAAATCAGCGCGACCTTCTTCCATCGCCACTTCCAATTCCTTGACAAATAAACCCTTGCCACCAACCTTGGATAAAGCACGGTCCAAAATCTGATCGCCCCGCGTGGTCATGCCTAAAATCTGCACATCACAAGCAGGATACAAAGCCAGCAAGCGATCCCGCACATGCTCGGCCTGCCACATAGCGAGGCGACTCTCACGGGACGCGATTATCAATTTTGTGGGTGCGGAATTCACTTCTGGATACTTTCTAAAATGGGAGTGCTAAGAGAATAAAACCGAGAGCATTCAATTTGAGCAAAACACGCAATTTTACCATGCTGATATCGACAATTCTTGACAAAAAACAGTGAAAAACGGCATTATGCGTGGATGAAATCAGCATTCCTTATCCAGCACGACTATTGGCGAAGCCCGACTTACCGACTTAATTAGGGTGGCAACCCGTCTCGACGATTTTTTATCAACTAAAAACCAATGCCGCCCTTTTGCGGCATTATTTTTTTATTTTACTTTTTTCGGAATTTCCATGAGCGAGCAAGCAGCAACACCGGCAAGCGCATCTGCACTACCCTCCGCCAACAAGCAACACCTCATTCTGACTGGCGACCGCCCCACCGGCCCTTTGCATCTCGGTCACTTCGTCGGCAGCTTGCGCAACCGCGTGATGTATCAAAATCAGTACCAACAATACATTATGATCGCCGATGCCCAGGCACTGACCGACAACATGGACGACCCCGCCAAGGTGCACAACAATGTGATCGAAGTCGCCTTAGATTATCTGGCGGTCGGGATTGATCCCAGCAAATCCACCATCTTCATTCAATCACAAATTCCTGAGCTGACCGAACTCACTTTTTACTACATGAATCTGGTCACGATTTCACGTTTAGAGCGCAATCCAACCATCAAACAAGAAATCATCTTGCGTAATTTCGAGCGCGATATCCCGGCTGGATTTTTCACTTACCCTGTCAGCCAGGCCGCCGATATCACCGCCTTCAAAGCCACGCTGGTTCCAGTCGGTGACGATCAGATTCCGATGATAGAACAGACCAATGAAATCGTGCGTCGTTTTAACCGCTTAGCAAAAAAAGACATCTTGGTTGAATGCGAAGCGCTCGTTCCTGAAATTGGTCGCCTGCCTGGTATCGATGGCAAAGCCAAAATGAGTAAATCTCTGGGCAATGCGATTAACTTAGGTGCTAGCGAAGCCGAAATCAAACTCGCGGTACGCAATGTGTACACCGATCCCTTGCACTTAAAAGTAGAGGACCCCGGCCACCTTGAGGGCAACGTCGCCTTCACTTATCTGGACGCATTCGACACCGACAAAGAAGCACTGCAAGCCATGAAAGACCATTACGTCCGTGGCGGCCTCGGTGATAGCAAAGTCAAAGCGCGCTTAGAAGGCGTATTGCAAGACATGCTGCGCCCCATCCGCGAACGTCGTCAGGAATACGAAAAAGACCGCGGCCACGTCTTGCAACTCCTCAAAGAAGGCACCTACCGCGCCCGCGAAATCGCCGCCATAACTAACGATGAAGTCAAAGCTGCGATTGGTTTGAAACACTTCTAATGCAAGTCATGCTGTAGACGCAGAGAACTGCAATGAAGGCTCTGCGCCTAAGTTTCCCCTCTCCAACCGACACCGCCATGCCACTCAGCCTGACCGCCGCCAGAAATATCCATCTTGCCGCGCAAGGCTTACTAACATCCCCCAAGCGCCGTGCCACTAAAGACGATGTGCTTGCCACTATTCGATCTATGGGGCTGCTGCAAATCGACACCATCAGCGTCGTCGCCCGCAGCCCTTATCTGGTGTTATGGAGTCGCCTTGGCAGCTTTCAAAACGCGTGGTTAGAGCAGCATTTGGAAGAGGGAAACCTCTTCGAATATTGGTCGCATGAAGCCTGCTTTTTGCCGATAGAAAGCTATGGTCGCTATCGCCATCAAATGCTCAAACCAGAAGACATGGGATGGAAATTCAACGCCAATTGGTTGCGTGAAAATCCTCAGCAAGTTAAAAAAGTGTTGCGTCACATTACCGACAAGGGTGCGTCCCGCTCTGCTGATTTTGAGCGCAAAGATGGTAAGGCAAGTGGCTGGTGGGAATGGAAACCAGAAAAGCGCGCGCTCGAAGTGCTGTTCACTTCAGGCAAAGTGATGGTCGCAAAACGCCACAATTTTCATCGCGTCTATGATCTTACCGAAAGAGTGCATCCGAACTGGAATGACCAGCGCGACTTGCGCCAACAAGGTGATGATGAGCGCGATCAGATCTTAGATGCGGTGCGTGCATTGGGCATATGCAAAGCCGCCTGGATTGCCGATTACTTTCGCATGAAAAAAGGACCGACCATCCTCAATACCGAGCGCTTGTTTGAACAGGGTTTATTACACAAAGTTGAGGTCGAAGGCTGGCAAGAAGCGGCCTACTATCACCCTGACCAACAAGCACTGATCGATATGGCGAGCAGAGGAGAATTGCGTGCCACTCATACCTGTCTGCTGTCACCCTTCGACCCTGTGGTATGGGACAGAAAACGCGCTCTAGAGTTGTTTAATTTTGATTACCGGCTCGAATGTTATACGCCAGAACCCAAGCGCCAATATGGCTATTTCACCTTACCGATATTGAGACGGGGAAAACTGGTCGGACGCGTCGATGCCAAAGCGCATCGCAAAGAGGGTGTGATGGAAATCAAATCCCTGCATTTGGAAGAGACTATCAAAGTCAGCGATGCCATGATGAAAGACATCGCCAAGACTTTGCGCTCATTCGCCGACTGGCACGCGACGCCTGAGATTCGCATCACGCGTTGCGATCACAAAGAGCTGAAGTCGGCGTTACTCTCAACTTGGTCGGCTTAAGCCTTTGGGCAGGGGGAAAGTCACATTCTCTTCTTCGCCATCTAAAGTGCGCACACTCTTAGCACCAAATTTTTTCAATTGTTCTATCACTTGATTGACTAAAATTTCTGGTGCCGATGCACCCGCTGTGACACCGACGCGCACGCTATTTTCTAGCCAGCTCGCTTGTATGTCTTCGGCCTTATCTACCATATAGGCGCGAGTGCCTATCTTTTGAGCCACTTCACGCAGACGATTTGAATTGGAACTATTTTTACTGCCTACCACAATCACCAAATCCACTTGCGGCGCCATAAATTTCACTGCAGCCTGACGATTCGTCGTCGCATAACA
>JACQDW010000071.1 GCA_016200845.1 Burkholderiales bacterium
GCTACTTCTTCAAACAAGTGCGTGCTACCACCATTAAATTCAGTTTGCGCTGTCCACTCAGGCACGAGGTAATGGTAGTTAGTGTCAAACCACTTGGTCATTTCCATCGCCACATGCTGCGCATCACCACGCGCTGCGGTGAAGTAATCGGACAAGCTCAAGTTCTGCGCGTCAAAACCGAAGCGCTGCGGCATTGCGCCCAATAAAGCTAAGGTACTCAAGACCTGGTCATACCAGGAGAAGTCACCTACCGTGACTAAATCCAAACCCGCCTCTCGCTGCAAACGCCAGTGACGTGCGCGCAATTCTGCGCCAACTTCCAACAAGGCGGCTTCGCTGATCTCACCGCGCCAAAATGCCTCTTGCGCGAATTTCAATTCACGCGCTGCGCCTATTCGTGGGAAGCCAAGGATATGTGCTGTACTCATTTTTTCTCTCTCCGTCATGTTCAAAGTAGCTATCTTCTGAGAAAGTCATGTATGATTCAAACGATAAATTTTGCACTTCAACTTGAAAATTATTAATACAGAGATGATTTCACTCTTAGAACTACGGCATTTGAAGACGCTATTAGCCTTGCAAGAGGCGGGAAACTTATTGCGCGCTGCCAGTCTGCTGAACCTGACCCAGTCAGCGCTATCGCACCAGATCAAATTATTGGAAGAGCATTATCAGTGCGCCTTATTTGAAAGAAAATCCACGCCGATACGATTTACTGCCGCCGGTGAGCGCTTGCTCTCATTAGCCAGCGCGGTGTTGCCACAAGTCGCCAGCGCCGAGCGCGATCTGGCACGGCTGGCGCAAGGCGTGGCAGGGCAACTGCGTATCGCGGTGGAATGCCACACTTGTTTTGATTGGTTAATGCCCGCGATGGATGTGTTTCGCAGCCGCTGGCCGGAAGTCGAGCTCGATATCGTCTCCGGCTTTCAAGCTGACCCGATAGGCTTGCTGTTTGAACATAGAGCCGATCTCGCGATTGTTTCTGAGTGCGATCCTGACGAGAAAGCTGATTTTCATCCTCTGTTTCAATTCGAGATCATCGCCCTGATCGCCAAAGATCATGCTCTGGCTTCGCGCGACTATCTCACGGCACAAGACTTCGCCAGCGATACCTTAATCACCTACCCGGTGCCAGACGACATGCTAGACGTGGTCAGGCAAGTGTTACGCCCTGCAGGCATCAATAGCGCAGGCCGACGCACCACCGAACTGACAGTCGCCATGATGCAACTGGTCGCCAGCAAACGCGGCATCGCCACCCTTCCAGTATGGGCGGCACAAAACTACGTCAATCGCGACTACGTCCTCGCCAAACGCATCACCGAGCAAGGCTTAACTGGCAGCCTATACGCAGCCGCCCTGCCCGAACTCAGTGAGAAAACCTACCTGCAAGATTTCGTCAACACCATACGGGAAACCAGTTTTTTGAAATTACCGAACGTGCGTTTGTTGTGAATCTTTTGAGAAAGTAAGAAGCAAGCACAGGGGATGCTCGCCACCCAAAAAAAATAAGTTAAATTTAACTTGTAAATGAGAATGATTCGCATTTATAATGCGTTTCATCGACATTCAATTCATCTTTTTGGATCTGCCATGAATCTCTCTACTCCTGCCAATCAACGTCCGATTTTGTCTAAACCGGTGCTGCCTGCGACCGCATCCAAAACGGCACCTGCTGCTTTGTTGCGGGTGTCTAGTCAGGATATTTTGCGCGGGCGGCAGGAAGTGGAGATAGAGCATAACGGGATGTTGTATCGCTTTCGTTGTACTTCTTTGGGCAAATTAATTTTGACCAAATAAGCGGCACCCATCACGGTTTTTTTGGGCGAGCTCTCTCACTCTCTGCTCGCCCAAGTTTTTATTCTTTAAGACCAGCCCGCCACTGTCGCCAGCCCGTGTCACCTTTGTGGAGTCACTATGCATTGCAAGAAACCGATTGCAATTGCGCTGGCGATGGCTTGGGGTGCGTTTGCACCTTGGGAATCGGCACTGGCGCAACAGGCGGTCACTGTCAGCTCAGACGCAGAACCAAAAAAATTACCGCAATCCGGCAAGGCCGCGTCACAGGTTCAGTTAAAAGAAATCACCGTCACCGCAACCCGCACTTCGCGTGAGGCTGATGATGTGCCAGCGACGCTGACGCAAATTTCTGCACAGGATTTAGAGCGTAAATCTGCTCGTGACCTGAAAGACTTGCTCAGTGATGAGCTTGATGTCAGCGTCAAGGCTGCACCACCGCGTTTCACTGCGACTGGCAGCGCCAGTGGCCGCGCCGGCAATGAGTCTGTGAATATACGCGGGCTGGAAGGTAATCAGGTTTTAATGATGGTCGATGGCGTGCGTCTGCCGAATAACTTTTCTTTTGGTGCGTTTGCCACTGGACGCGGCGACTTTTTAGAGATGGGTAGCTTGCAAGGCGTGGATATTTTGCGCGGTGCCAGCTCGACCCAATATGGCAGCGATGGTCTGGCCGGAGCTGTCAGTTTCCGCACTTTGATGCCTTCCGATGTCTTGCTGGCCGACGGAAAAAACAAACACCATGCGGGCTATCTGCGTTCTGGCTATAGCAGTGTCGATAGAGCCTGGTCGGGCACGGTGACTGGTGCGGCACAACAAGGCGCGTGGCAAAGTCTGATCGTACTTAATACCCGCAACGGCCATGAATCCCGCAATCACGCGGATGCGCAAAGCGAGGCCGACAGCCTCACTAGCAAACGCACTGCGCCTAATCCTGTTGATTTTCAAAGCCAGGCGGTACTGGCAAAAGTCTTGTTGCAAGCCGATGCCGAGCATCAATTTGGCATGAGTATCGATGCGCAACAACGTCGGCAAAAAACAGAAGTAATTTCTGCCCGCAGTCCAGCGCCTTTGAGCGCGACCAGCGTGCTTGATTTGGATGCCGATGATCAAAATCAGCGCAGCAAACTGGCGTTCCAACATCGCTACGAGGCAAGCCAAGCTACGCAGAAAAACAGTTGGCTGCAACGCGCCGAAACTCAGGTGTATACACAGCACGCCATGGTACAACAACGCTCGTACGAAGACCGCAATACGGCTGCAGATCGTGTACGCGACAATCAATATCGCAGCAATGTGCTCGGCATTTCCAGCTTGATGGAAAGTCGCTTTCCTGACTGGCAAAGCCAACGTCTGAGCTATGGCTTTGACTGGAGTCGTTCTATGATTTCTGCAGTGCGCGATGGCACGGTGCCGCCGTATGGCGAGAGCTTTCCGACCAAGCCGTTTCCGGATACACGTTACACCATGGGCGGCGCGTTTGTGCAAAGTGAAATCGACACCGCGCAATTTAGCGTGATTCCTGCCCTGCGTTTTGATCATTATCAATTGCAACCTAGTGCCCTGGCGTATACCGGTGGTGCTATCACCAAATTATCCGATCATGCATTGACGCCGCGCCTAGGTGTGATCTGGCGCGCTACCACTGCATTTGCGCCGTATGCCCAAATAGCACGCGGCTTTCGCGCACCAGCACCGGATCAGGTCAATAATGGCTTTACCAATCTGGCCTCGGGCTATTCCAGCATAGGCAACCCCAATCTGAAAGCCGAACATGCCGATAGCAAAGAGCTCGGTGTGCGCGGACAAATCGGCGGCCTTAAATATGCATTGACGGCCTTTGATAACCGCTACGATAACTTCATCAGTCAACAAGTGATCAAGGGTGTCGGCACTCCCGCCAATCCTTTGATCTTTCAATTCATCAATCTGAGCCAGGCACAGATACGCGGAGTGGAAGCACGGGCGCAGTGGCAAATCGATGAACATTGGATGGCACACGTTGGCGTTTCGCGCTTGCATGGCGAGAGTGAAATCAACGGCAAACAACAAGCCTTGGATAGCATCAATCCGGGCAAGTTGATCCTCGGCCTGCGTTATGAAGGCGCACAGTTTGGCGGGCAAATTTCTGCGCAACACCATGCCACCAAAGCACGCTCTGACATTGCCTCGGTTGGCAATCCCCCTTCCCCAGCATTCGCCCCGCCCGCGTATACCGTGGTTAATTTGAGTGCTTATTGTAAGTTAGGCGACAGATTCAGCCTGACGGCGCGCCTCGACAATGCCTTTGATCGCAAATACTGGCGCTGGTCCGATGTGCGTGGCATTGCCGATACCAGTCCGATTAAAGATGCTTATACCTCAGCGGGGCGTCAGCTCCAACTTTCAGCGCAATACAGCTACTAGGAGAACACCATGTCGCAGATCCAAGCTATACGGGATTTTTTTCATACAGCCAGGCAGGAAAAAGCACGTCACCGAGATATCGCAGCGCAGTTGGGCATCAGCGAAGCCGAGTTATTAGCGGCTCATTTGCCATCGTCATATCAAGAAAACGAAGCCTATTTCCGCACCATACAATTGCGACCAGAATGGCCAGAGCTGATCGCCATGACCGAGAGCATGGGCGAAGTGATGGCCCTGACGCGCAATGAATCCTGCGTGCACGAGAAGACGGGGGTATATCGCAAAGTCAGTCATCAGGGCAACACGGGTTTAGTGTTGGGAGGCGCGATTGATTTGCGCATTTTTTACCAGCACTGGAAAACCGGATTTGCTGTCATCGAAGAAGCCGGTGAAGGCTATCAACGCAGTTTGCAATTTTTTGATGAAAGCGGCACGGCGGTTCACAAAATTTTTCTGAAGCCGCAGTCGAATGTCGATGCATATTATGCCTTGACTAAACACTTTGCCAGCGGCGAGCGCTCGCCTCAACTAGAAGTGCAAACATCGACAAAGAATTCACCTGAACGATCAGATGACAAGGTCGATGTGCTTGGCTTCAGGACAGCCTGGTCGTCACTGCGTGACACCCACGATTTCTTTGCCTTGCTAAAAAATTTCAGCGTCAGCCGCACCCAGGCTTTGCGCCTGGCACCACCGCAATTTGCGCAAAAAATCGAGGTCAATTGTGTGCGCGATTTATTAGAAAACGCCGCGCAACAGCAAGTACCTATCATGGTCTTTGTCAGCAACCGTGGCATGGTGCAAATTCACTCCGGCGTGGTCAATAAAGTGGTGGTGATGGGTGCGTGGATCAATATTCTCGATCCCGGTTTTAATCTGCATCTGCGGGAAGATCACATCGCGCAAGCATGGATAGTGAAGAAGCCGACCATCGATGGCTTGGTCACCTCGGTCGAGTTATTCGACGCGCAAGGCGAGACCATCGCCATGTTTTTTGGCGAGCGCAAACCGGGTAAGCCAGAGCTGTGCGAATGGCGTGCTCTGATCGACAATTTGCATCAGGAGGGGACACCATGTCTGGCTTAAATCCCAGCGCCCTGACCCTGACACAAAGGCGTCAGTTGCTGCGGCATCTGGGCTGGGGTGGACTGGGCCTGGCGGCTGGCATGCTGCTGGCACATCAGAGCGACGCCAGCACGATACCAGCGGCGAAGCGCGTCATCAGCATAGGTGGCGCTTTGACCGAAATCGTCTATGCCTTGCAAAGCCAACAGAGCTTAGTCGGTGTCGATACCACCTCAAATTTCCCCGAGGAGACGCGCCAGCTTGCCAGCGTCGGCTATGCCCGCAGCCTGTCCTTAGAAGGCATTTTGGCGCTGGCACCGAACTTGATTTTAGCCAGCGAAGACGCCGGACCTGCGACTGTGATCCAGCAGCTAAAAGCCACCGGCATACAGTTTGAAATCATCGCGGCTCATCACCGTTATGAAGGTCTGATCGAGCGCATCACGCGTGTGGCGCACCTACTCGGCAAGGTCAACGAAGGCGAACAATTAATTAAGAAAATCGCTAGCGAATGGCAACAAGTCAGATCGAACATTAGCAAAGCTCAACAAGCCAGCAAGTCCGCGCCAAAACTGATGTTCGTACTGGCCCATGCGCCGAATCAAATCATGATCGCGGGCAAAGACACCAGTGCCCACGCCATGATGGACTATGTCGGTGCGCGCAATTGTTTTGATACCGTGTATGGCTATAAGCCTTTGACGCCGGAGGCCCTGCTCGCCGCGCAACCGGACATCATCTTGACCACCGATCAAGGTCTCAAAGCAAATGGTGGGCTCGACGCCCTGCTGCAGCGCCCCGGCTTTGCGCAAACCCCGGCAGGCCGCAATAAACACGTCATCAGCATGGAAGCGATGACTCTGCTCGGCTTCGGCCCGCGCTTGCCGCAAGCTTTACGTGAACTGCATCAGGCCATTGCCGCATTCAAGGTCAGCACATGAAAGCGATCTCCGCACTCTGGAGCGACAAAGCATTCACCACAAGCAAGCTCACTTGGACGCTGCTGGTGACGGTATTGCTGCTGACTTTGCTCGTGCTGCAACTGGGCGCAGTGCAAGTTCAGGCCAGTGATTTCCTGGCGCTACTGGGGTGGGACAGCGATACGACTATCTCCGCTGCCGGGCAAAGTCGGCTGTATGTGTTGCAACATATCCGTTTGCCGCGCGTGTTGTTTAGTCTGTGTATAGGTGCGGCGCTAGGTTTGTCGGGGGCTTTGACCCAAGCCTTGTTTCGCAATCCTCTGGCCGATCCCGGTTTGTTTGGCGTCAGCGCTGGTGCGGCGTGTACGGTGGCGCTGTCGATAGTCTTTCTCAGCCAGTTTGACTTGCATTTGGCACCCCCATTACGCATCTTCTTTTTCCCAGCCTTAGCCTTTATCGGCGCATTGGCAACCTGCGTGTTATTAGACCGCATCGCGCAATGGCTGACGCCTGGCTCAGTCAGCGGACTGCTGCTGACCGGCATCGCTATCAATGCGCTGGCCAGCGCGGTGATTGGTCTCTCGACCTTTCTCGCCAACGACGAACAACTGCGCACGCTCAGCACCTGGATGCTAGGTTCATTAAGCTCTGCCAACTGGATGAATCTAGGCTTGATAGTCGGCTTACTTGTGGTCGCGTTATGGCAATTGCGCACCTTGCCCGGCGCATTAAATGCATTGGCATTAGGCGAATCAGCGGCGCGGCATGTCGGCATTGATGTGCATCGCATACGCATCCGGGTGTTTATTCTGGTCGCACTCTGCACAGGATTTGCAGTGGCGTGGTGTGGCATCGTCGGTTTTGTCGGCCTCGTCGCACCGCACTTGGTGCGCTTATCGATAGGCGCGGATCAACGCTCTTTACTTCCCTTGTCTATGCTGATGGGCGCGCTCTTACTTCTACTCGCGGACAGCTTGGCACGCACGCTCGCCATTCCCGCAGAGATCCCGGTCGGTATTTTCACCGCGCTGTTAGGCGCACCTTTTTTCTTGCTACTTTTGCGTCTTGCCCGCAGCAAGCTTTAACCGAGGAAAACGATCATGCCCACTATCCCGAGCACAGTCAAACCTGGCGCACAGCCGCTGCCCAACGGCAGTCTGGTGCTGGATCAATGCTGCGTACAACTCGTCGCGCACGGCAAGCAATTTGGCCCCTTTCATTTCCACATTTGCCCCGGCGAAAAAATCGCAATCGTGGGTCCATCGGGCTCAGGAAAATCTACACTGTTAAAACTCTTATCCGGTGAGCTGAGCGCACAGCAAGGACGGATACTGTACAGCGGCTTTCCGCTGCAATCGTGGCAGTTGGCGCAACTGAGCCGCTATCGCGCGGTGCTGGCGCAGCAATATCAAGTTGCTCCCGGCATGCAAACAGATTTACTGATCGCACTTGGACGCGTGACGCGCAGCAATGACCCAGTCTTAAACGAGATCGTGCAACAAGCGGCGCACTTAGCCCACGCAGCGCACTTGCTAGGGCGCCGCTTCGAAACTTTGTCAGGAGGCGAACAGGCACGTATCCATCTGGCCAGAATTTTTGCGCAACTATGGGATATGCGCGGCGGCATTATTCTGGTCGATGAACCCTTAGCCGCGCTCGATCCCGGCTTGCAAATCGAGATGCTAGAGAGTCTCGATCAATTCGTCACACAAGGCGGACATGCCATCGTCGCTGTGCTACACGACATCAATCACGCCCTGCAAGGTTTTGAGCGTTTGCTCTTAGTTAGAGACGGGCAATTACAACACGACATCCCTTGCGACTTTGAAGCAGCGCCTATGTTATCCACGCTGTTTGGAATAGAACTGGCGATTCACCAAAGCCAGAACAAACACTGCGTACTCGCGCCCGTGCGCAAATCAAGCGCGCAGACCAACACAGCGCCGCATCGCATTCCCACCGACGACCAGCAAGCACGGGTCGCCTGATATTTTTCCTTACCACTCTATTTATGAAACCACACACCGCCAACAGTGACAACAAAGCTTGCCAACATCTCGCCATCGCACATAGCAAAGTCGGCGACGTCATGATCTGCGCCGATTGCGGCGTGGTGCATCTCGCCTTGCAAACTATCTCTATGCGTTTTGATATGGACGCGTTCTCTGAGCTCGCGCGTATGTTGGGGCGGGCGCAAACTGCGATTGAATCAGCGCAGGAAAAAGCGAAGGAAAAACTACGCGAAAAGACTCACAACAACGCACAAGAATATTTCCATCACGGGAATTTTGAATCCAGTCATCCACGTAAAGTTCATTGAAATTCTTCAGTCACGAAGGAGCCACAATATGTGCCAACACGATACTAAGCAGCATCAGCATTTAACCGCATCCGAAAAAACCACCAGCACTTCGCGTCGCAAGCGTCTGTGGGATTTATCTCGCGACACGCACTGTCCGGTGGTCGGCGTCTGCATTCCCTTGAGTGTGTTGCGACGCTTGGTGAGCAAGGTGTTGGGCGGGATTCCACAAGCCGACGACTATGAAATTCATGTCGGCGCGATTGCGGAATGTGGCCATCGCAATCGCATGTCCGAGACTCTGCAGGAAGATTTAGATCGTCGTTATGCGCTCACTATCAAACGATTTCGCGCCGCCAAAACTGCAGAAGCACTCACGCAACTCTGGCTAGATGCGATTTATCAAGGCGATGTGGCCGGTGCGTTTTGGGCGGGACTGACCCATCCCATGTGCGACACCGGCTTACAAGAAGGCATGTGTCGCGACATGCACATGTTGCAGCATCAGGCTGGCGCAACGGTACGGGCAGACATCGTGCGTTTTAATGCACTGCTGGAAGAGAACGCCGTGCTTGGCAGAGAGATGGGGCGTCATCAAGACAGACATGCACGCCTGATGAAAGAGAAGACCAGTGAAGTCGATAAACTGCAGCAGCAAATCGTGCAATTGCGCGCCGAGAATATAGGCAAGGACAGCGTCATCGCGTATCTGACTAACGACTTGCAACAACTCAGAGAAGCGGTGCCAGAATTAGAAAGCCGCCAAAAACTGCAGCAAAAAATCAATCAAATGCAACACCGACAGCAAGAACTGGAACAACAGTTACGCGACC